>JAMCQN010000142.1 GCA_023382055.1 Chloroflexota bacterium | reverse complement strand
TCATCGAGAGGTCCACGCGGTAGGTTTTCGCGCCCATGAATTTCTTCAGCGCGTCAAAGATGATGCTGGGCTTGGCGGGTTCCTTCAACGTGGGCGGCGCAGTGGGAAGCTCGGTAGCCATATCGGTCGGCGCGGGGGAGTTATCTGCGCTGGTTGGCGCCGGCGCATCGGTCGGCAGAACATCGGCAGCCGCCCTGGTGGGTTGTGCCTGAGCTGCCGGCGTCTGCGGCGAGGCTGACGGCGCCGGCGCAGAAAGACCGTTATCGCAGCCCGCCAGCGCCAGCATGATGACCATGAAAGGAGCCACAGCAGCCACACGCATTCGGTTATTCATGATTCTTACTTGTCCTCGGGTATCCGGAAAATAGTCCTTATCGCTACTTATGGCAGATCGCCCAGTTCACCTGTTTGGCTTTCCAGTAATCGGCGAGGTAAACCGGCAGGTGCGGGGTGTCGATCAGCGTCTTGGCCGAGATGTTGCCGATGTCCAGCTTCTTCAGGGCGTCGAGGTCCACCGAAAGCGGCCTTGAGGGATCGCCCCAGTTCGTGATGATAAACGGCATGCGCTGGCCGATTTTGTTAACGCTCAGCGTCGCGGAGATGTCGGCGCTGTAATCCAGCCCGTACACGACGTTGCCGCCAATCAGGTTCTTGTTGATTGCCGGGTCGGTGGAAGTCAGCCAGACGGCGTCGGTGACGACGATGATGTTGTGGGAGCGGAAACCGCGCGCCACATCCAGCAGCCGCTGTGCGATGTTGCGCTGGCGCGTCGGTGTGACATCCTTCATGCCGCTGTACAGGTCGAACCACACACCATCGTTGTTATTCAGGTAGTCGATCTCCATGCGCAGCCAATCCTCGGCGTCGTCCACCATGTCGTCGATCGGGTCCGTGATGGTAGCGTCCCAGACCAGGATGACGATCATGCCGAGATTGTTTGCGGTCTGCACGAATGGCGCCACCTTGGCAGGCACAAAGGTCGGCGTCAATTCGCTGAACTTCACCGGCAGGCGCACCACCTGCGCGCCGGCATAGGACAGATCCCGCAGGCGGTCATCCCAGGTGTAGCCGCTCTGCTCCATGTCGGTGAGTGTGGGCACATTGGCGCCGTGCAGGACGATGTTCCTGCCGTTTGGCGTGATGATATCGTTACCCATCACGCTGAGTGGACATTGCCAGCCGGCAGGCTGCGCGGTTTTTGTCGGGCCTGCCGGCGCTACTGTCGTTGCGATCGTTTTAGGGGCAGTCTGGTTGCTGGAGGCGGGTCTCCCGCAGGCGCCCGCCAGCAGGATGAGTGCTGCCGCACCGCATAATGGTCGCGCCAGCACGCGTATCGGTCGTTGCATGCCCCTATTATCACCCGCTCACCGATTCACGCAGCTGGTTCAATCCAGAAAGCGAGTAGCATGGCGTGATATAATGCATGAACAAGTGAGCATATATTCATGTTAAGCGCGCAATCGAACAAGCTCCGGCAGCCTCAACTCAATGTGGATGCGCGCAGCGCTGAGCGCGTGGCGGAGCTATTCCGGGCGTTAAGCGACCCCAACCGCGTGCGGATTATTGCGGCGCTGTTGAACGGCGAACTGAACGTGAGCGAGATCGCCGGCGCCATCGGCATGAGCAACTCCTCGGTCTCGCATCAGTTGCGCATGCTGCGCCAGATCCATCTCGTCCGCACGACCCGCAGCGGGCGCGAGATTTACTACGCGCTGGACGACGATCACGTCGTCGACATCTTCTCGCGAGGACTCGACCACATCAAGCATGGCTGAGCAAAAGCAAACCTTTCACATTACCGGCATGGACTGCGCCGATTGCGCGCGCGCGATCGAACGGGGGGTAGCCGGACTGGACGGCGTGGTGACCTGCAGCCTGAATTACACCGCGGCCACGCTGAAGGTACAGGGCGATACTACGCGGGAGACGATCGTCTCCCGTGTGCGCGAACTGGGTTACGACATCGCCGGAGATGAAGCACTCGCCGGAGAAGCTGTGCGCATGGCCGGCGGGGCGCTGGGATTTATCCGCTTCCTGTTGGCGCGCACGAACACCGCGCTCGCGCTGGCAGGGGCGTTGCTCATCCTGCCGGGTCTGCTGTTCGTCGAACTGGGATTGTGGCGTGGCGCGCCTGCGTGGCTCACGACAGTTACATCGCTGGGCGCGTTGGCCGCTGCCGGTTATCCGGTAGCCGGCAACGCATGGCGGTCGCTGCGCGTCAACCATGAAGTCAACATCAACGCGCTGATGACCATCGCCGCCGTCGGCGCGGTGTTGATCGGCGCGACCACCGAAGCCGGTCTGGTGATGGCGCTGTTTGCCATCGGCGAAGCCCTGGAGGGCTACACGATGGAGCACACCCGCAACGCGATTCACAGCCTGATGGCGGTTGCGCCGCGCGAGGCGACCGTGTTGCAGGCCTGCATGGACTGCAAGACCCATCTCGGCCAGAACGGCTACACGGGCGGCCCATGCCCGTTCTGCGGCGTCGAGGAACACCGCGTCAGCGTCGATGCGCTGCGCCCCGGCGACACGATCATCACCAAACCCGGTGAACGCATCGCCATGGACGGGCGGGTGACGAGCGGCGTCTCCACAGTCAACCAGGCGCCCATCACCGGCGAGAGCATCCCGGTCGCCAAACAGACCGGCGACAGCGTATTCGCCGGCAGCATCAATGGCGAGGGGGTGCTGGAGTTGACGGTTCTGAGGTCGGCCAGCGATAACACCGTCAGCCGCATCATCCGCATGGTGGAAGAGGCGCAGGAGAAACGCGCCCCCGCTCAGCGCTTTGTCGATCAGTTCGCGCGCTATTACACGCCGGCGGTGGTGGCTGTCGCCGCGCTGGTGGCTGTCGTGCCGCCGCTGGTATTCGGCGCGCCGTTACTCAATCCAGCGCCCGGCGTGCAGGGTTGGCTCTATCGGGCCCTGGAGTTGCTGGTGGTTGCCTGTCCGTGCGCGCTGGTCATCAGCACACCGGTGAGCATCGTCAGCGCCATCAGCAGCGCCGCGCGCAGCGGGGTGCTGATCAAGGGCGGCGCGTACCTGGAAGCGCTGAGCCGCGTGAAGGCCATCGCTTTTGACAAGACCGGCACGCTGACCGAAGGAAAGCCGAATGTGGTGCGCGTACGGGCAGTGGACTGCCTGACCTGCGAGCGCCCTGATGTTGCCTGCGCCAATTGCGACGACATGCTGGCGCTGGCCAGCGCTATCGAGCGGCGCAGCGAACACCCCCTGGCGCGCGCGGTGGTGCACACCGCCGAGAGCAACGGCGTCGGCGACAAATACCCAACCGCCGTAGGTGTAAAAGCCGTGGCCGGGAAAGGGGTGAGCGGTCATGTCAATGGACACTCAATCACGGTCGGCAGCCATGCCTGGTTCGATTCAACAGTGCCGCACGACACGGCCCAATGCCAGGAGATCGACGGCACCTCTGCGCAGGGTCAGACGCCCCTGCTGGTCAGCGTTGATCAGCAGTATCGCGGCTATATCACCGTCGCGGACACGGTGCGCGACACGAGCCGCGCCGCTGTGATGGCGCTCAAAGAAGCGGGAGTGCAGACGCTGGTTATGCTGACTGGCGATAATCTCGCAACCGCGCGCCACATCGCCGGCCAGATTGGCGTGACCGATGTGCGCGCCGGCCTGCTGCCCGAAAACAAGGTCGAGGCTATCCGCGCGTTGCAGGACCAGTACGGCGCTGTAGCTATGGTAGGCGACGGCATCAACGATGCGCCGGCGCTGGCGACGGCCAGCGTGGGCATCGCGATGGGCGCCGGGGGAACCGCGCAGGCCATGGAAACCGCCGACGTCGTGCTGATGACCGATGACCTGTCCCGTCTGCCGTATGCCATCCGCCTCAGCCACGCCGCGCTGGCGACCATTAAGGCCAATATCGCCCTCAGCATCGCCATCAAGCTGCTCTTCCTGGCGGTGGTGCTGCTGGGATTCGGCACAATGTGGCTGGCAGTACTGGCAGATGTCGGCGTGTCTCTGGTCGTTACCCTAAACGGAATGCGCCTTTTGGGCTATAATGATATCGTATAAATAGCCAGACCGTGACGCCAACGAACACCGATCGAAATACGCGATAACCACAATATCTGACCACTGTTATGGGGATAATGTGAGGGAGCGCGATAGTTTCGATCATGTTATGAAACGGTTTGACTGTGCGCATTATATTAGGATGACGGTTTAACAATGAACGGAAAGCCTGGTTTTTGCACGCAGGAACACATCGATTATCTGGGCGAGATGATGGACACCATTGGCGCCGAACGGCCATTGTGGAACGAGTATTTGTTAAAGCGGTTTCCTGATTTGACGCCCGCTCAGGCCGACGAGATCGTCTACTATTGCCTGATGACCTACGTGGACACCCACCCCGCGCAACCCACGCATGACAATATCACGGAAAGTGCTGATGTGGAGGTCACCGCGCATAGCATGCTGAAGAAACTTTTCCTCGATTAGTTCCTACACCTCACAGGTCTCAAAGACCTGTGAGGTGTTATGTTGCGTTATTACCATCCCTGCTGATGCAAAGGTCGTCGCGCACAGCATGTTGAAGAAGCTTTTCCTCGATTAGGTTCTACACCTCACAGGTCTCAAAGACCTGTGAGGTGTTATGTTGCGTTATTACCATCCCTGCTGATGCAAAAGTCGTCGCGCATAGCATGCTGAAGAAACTTTTCCTCGATTAGGTTCTACACCTCACAGGTCTTTGAGACCTGTGAGGTGTTATGTTGCGTTATTACCATCCCTGCTGATGCAAAAGTCGTCGCGCATAGCATGCTGAAGAAACTTTTCCTCGATTAGGTTCTACACCTCACAGGTCTCAAAGACCTGTGAGGTGTTATGTTACGTTATTCACACCTCCGAGTTCTCGCAGAACTCGGAGGTGTATTGTTTCCTCAATTGGCTCTTGACAAAACCAGTCAGCCGCTGTAATATCAACGCGCATTGATATGAAGCAGTCACTGATAGAATTTGTCGAAGCCGCGCCGGTCCTCACCGAACCAGGCTGCGCATCAGCCGCTGGCGATGTGCAAGCGATACTGCCGTTGCTCAAGCTGATGAGCGAGCCTAATCGGCTGAGGATATTCGCCCTGCTGGCGGGCGGCGAGCGCTGTGTGTGCGATATCGAGGCGGATATGCGACTGCCGCAGAATCTGGTATCCCATCATCTGGGTCTGCTACGCGACGCCGGTTTTATCCGCGCCCGCCGCGCCGGACGCTGGGTGTATTACTCCGTGAACAAGGAGATGCTGGCGAGCGTCTATCCAGTCATATGCCGGTTGTTCAACCCGGAGTGCGTGAACGATGGCGCGAGCAACGCCGGACAGACCTGCCGGGTTTGCTCATCAGAATAGTTGTTGATGCGCCAACTGGCGCGTTTTTTTACGTTCATATATCAACAAGGATTGATGAAAGAAATGGCTACCAATGAGGTGATACAGATCGCGGATATCGACATCCATGAGGAAGTGCGCGGGCACTATGCCGAACGCGCAGCCAGCCTGCTCGAAGGCGCTTCCAAAGCGTCGTGTTGCGGCGATAGCGGCTCGTGCGGTTATGCCGCCGAGGAGCTTAGCCAACTGCCGGACGACGTGGCGCAAGCCAGTTGGGGTTGCGGCGATCCGGTCGGCCTGGCGGCGCTGCAGCCGGGCCAGCGCGTGCTCGATCTCGGCTCCGGGGGCGGGTTGGACTGTCTGCTGGCCGCGCAGAAGGTCGGCGAGAGCGGCTGGGTCATCGGCGTGGACATGACGCCGGAGATGCTGTCGCTGGCGTGGCGCAATGTCGCCAAAGTCGGACTGCGCAACGTGGAGTTTCGCTACGGCCACATCGAACAGTTGCCGGTGGAGAGCAACAGCATCGACGTGATTCTCTCGAACTGCGTGATCAACCTGTCGCCCGACAAGCCGGCCGTGTTCCGCGAGGCGCAGCGCGTGCTGCGCGCGGGCGGCAAGTTCGCCGTGTCGGATATCGTCTCGGACGGCGACATACCGGCCACGGCGCAGGCGGACATGATCAGCCTGGCCGGGTGCGTCAGCGGCGCGATGAAGGAATCGGACTACCTGGGCGCGATCCAGGCCGCCGGTTTCGACGATGTGCGCGTGGTCGATCGCAAGCATTACGCGCAGGTACCAGGCGCCGACATGCAAACCTACAGCGTGCGCGTCGAAGCATACAAGCACTGAGGAATATCACCGCGGAGAGCGCGGAGGACGCAGAGAGGAAAGAGGACAGAAGTCAGAGGTCAGAGGTCAGCAGCAAGAGCAGTAAGGTCTGTCCGCTCTCCATCTCCTCCGCTCCTCTTCTCCTCGTCTCCTTCACGCTCTCGGCGATCTCTGCGGTAGATTGAGATTATGGCTGATCAGAACAAATTGCGCGTACTGACGTTGTGCACAGCCAACTCGGCGCGCTCGCAGATGGCGGAAGGCGTGCTGCGCTGGCTGGGCGATGGGCGCGTGGAATCATACAGCGCCG
>JAMCQN010000014.1 GCA_023382055.1 Chloroflexota bacterium | reverse complement strand
CGCATGTAGCAACACAAACATCACAGACATGATGGGCACTCAGGCCGGCGATCAACTCACAGTCAAGAAGTCACAGGTTCTACTCTATTTTTGCCGATTTGGTGTCTTGACAAAGGGGGGAAGAATAGTGCCTCTCTCTTCCGTACTGAACTCGAAGTTGGTCTGTTGACCTATAACTTGATTTGCGCCCTGATGGCGCTGGCTGCCCGTAAAGCTGGCGTGGCACTCGATGTACTGAGTTTCACCCGCTGCTTGCGCCGCATTCGTGACACACTTCAGCTAGGTGTGCCGGAGTGGGTATTGGATCGTTACGATCAGCCGCTTGACTGGTTGATTGAACGCTTAACTCAATGTCGTTTACCCACTCGCCAACGTAAACTGCCTCACGAGCCTCGCGCCACACGCCGTCGCCCCGTTGTCTTTCCTGTCCTTAAGGGCAGCCGTGCCGATGCTCGCGCGAAGCTTGTCGTCGATGTCACAAAGGCGGTGGCTGTCATTTCTTAGTGACATTAGGCTGAAGGGGTGTAAGCTGGGACATCCTGCTCCTCGATCACGACATCTTCCAGGGCGGGAATTGGAAATCCGAGCTGCAACGCCAGAACGATATTGCCCTCAATGGCGTCGCGCAGACGATGGCGTCGCGCGCCTCCTCGAAGTTGATTCCCTGGGAAAAGAAGCCACTGGCCCCCGGGACAAAAGCGATAATCACGCCGTTCTCATCGGCCGCATAATGAGCCAGCTTCAACGCCGACTGCACGTAGTGGGAAATCGAGAGTATCTTGACCTTGGACATCATCCGCTCCTATCGCTCTCCGACCAACTGCGCATATTATACTGTCCACGCCGGATGGATCTCACAAAGATCACCAAGGTACAAAGGTAAGAGGCGGTACGGGTAGATGTGATCAAGCGCGCAACAAAGTGGCAACTGAAATATCTTCGTCCACGTCTTCCCAATGGATTCCAATGCCCTTTGCAATGAGCCGCCAATTCTTCCGTTGCTTTGGTGAGGCATCCCGCAGGCGCGGAAACCATTCCAGCGGTATGGATATTTCACGTCCGTCAGAGAGTGCAACCATGAGTGCGTCATTAGTAAAGCGGACGTTAAGCGCGAGCACTGCCGTTGGACTAGGGACGCTTAAGGTGTTCATGCCACTTCTCCAGAAAGAAATCAGAGTGTTCCTCGACAAGTCTTCTGACTCGTCCAAGTTCCTTTGAATTGTATCCGACTGCCCAAACCAGCGTTACGGGGCGTAACCAAAACTTGGCAGCGTTCTCAGCCGATTCGACGTGGATGTGGGCTGGCTCGTTGTCTTCACGGCTGAAAAAGAAGAAACGCTGTCGCCCGATTCTCAAAACAGTCGGCATAGATGTGAATCCCGGTTCGTTTAGGCTCTCTCATTGTCCCACGTCAGCTCCCGAATCCGCCCGCACCCCTGCGTCAGCAGCTTCGCAATCACGCGCACTGTCTCAAGCACGCTCTCCGCGTCATCAGTGTCGGCGCCGGGGTCCGGCACATCCCACGCTCCGCCGGCCAGTTCGCACAGCAGGAACACGCGCTGCGCGACGACGGGGAACTCGACCTGCAAGGCCTCTTTGTGGCCCTGTTCCATGACCAGGATGAGGTCGAAGGCAGCGAGCATCTCGGCGGTGACACAACGGGTGCGGTGGCGGCTGATGTCCAGGCCCATGGTCTGCATGACACGCTGCGCGGCGCGGCTGGCCGGTAATCCTTCTTCCGCCCAGGTGCCGGCAGACTCGACGCGCCAACGGTCGCCCGCGAACTGACCGGAACTGACGAGCAGGGAGGTGAATAGGGCGGCCGCAATCGGCGAACGGGTCTGGTTGGCGGTGCAGACGAATAAAATGGAAGGCATTTGTTTAACCGCCAAGCCAGCAAAGGAAAAGAAGAAGTCAGATGGGAGAAGTCAGAAATCAGCACAGCACATCCCGATAAAGCGCACAGGTACACCTGAGTTAATTGACAATACAGCCACGGTTTAACCCGTCACGAAACGAAGGCTGCAGATCAGCGGAGATTTATAGCGGCAGATAGTTATGTGATACACACAGCACTTTCGTAGAAATAACCTCTGACGTAACACTACAGGTTCCCCGCACATAACCCATTCCAAATCCACCACTGCGCCTGTTCGCGCCGTGCCAGATAGATCCCTCAAACACCACAAGTCGATATTATCACAAACCTACAGGATCACTTCCAGCAGGACGCATCGATATTAGTGCATATTGGCGATATGGCAATACCGACAAATACGTAGTGAATTTTACGGTACCCCTGGGAAAATCAGCGATATTTCTGCAAGGCGTGTGAGAAGCATTTCACACCGGCTCCCAACCCAATCGGATACGGAGTCGAGACACGTGAACAAGCCGTCAAAATATATGTCGATGGCGCGAATTATCAGCGTATAGGGCGCTATCTGAAGGTAAGTCATCAAAGTGTGGTGAACTGGGTGAGCGATGCCGCTCTGAAACGGAAACCTGAAGATGCCCCGCGTCCAAAGGTTGAGGAATGGGATGTTGTTGAGTGATCACCGGTGGACTGAGGCGTCACCTATGTCTAGATCGCGCAACAATTCAGCCTTCAGTTGCGCCATGTGGTGCGTCTGCTTGTCCTGGTACATCTGCCGATCCGCATCGATGATGGCCTGGCTTAACGCGCCGTACTCATAGGCCGTGGCTGCGCCTATCGACAGGCTGAGCGCATCGCCGGCGTAGCAGCCGTTATGCTCGCTCAGCTTGCGCCTCAGGCGCTCCAGAGAAGCCCCAGCGGCCGCTGGATCGCTGTTCGGCAGGATCACCGCGAACTCATCGCCGCCGATGCGCGTCACGATATCCCCTTTGCGATAGACAGCGTTCAGTACAGAGGCCGTTCGCCGCAGTAACTCGTCGCCTCGCGTGTGTCCATAAATATCATTAGTGCGTTTCATGCCGTCGATGTCGATCATGACGAGTGTCACCGGAAATGGCGGGTCATAACGCAACTGCGCAATGGCCTGCTCGAAGTAGGCCCGGTTAAACAGCCCCGTCAACGCATCGTGGCTGCTCATAAACAGCAGCTTTTCCTCCGCCAGTTTGCGATCGGTGATATCGCGTGATATGCCAAACGTGCCGATGATCTGGCCGGCATCATCGCGCAGCGGCATTTTTGTCGCGGTTACCCAGCGTTGCGGGCGATCCGGCCAGTCCAGCAGTTCCTCCTTGTCGACGATTGGGTTGCCGGTACGGATTATTTCCTGCTCGTCGTTATACGCCGCCAGCGCATGCTCGCGCCCGAAGAAGTCGAAATCCGTCTTGCCGACGGCGTCTTCAGGCTCGCGCACGCCCAATATAGCGGCCTGCGAACGGCTGATGCGCAGGAAGCGGCACTCGATGTCCTTGAAGTAGATCGTGTCGGGGATGCTGTCCATCAGCATGCGTATCAGGTGCCGCTCGCGCGCCAAAGCCTCCTCAGCCTGTTTGCTCGCAGTGATATCGTGCATCGTCGCAATCGCGCCGACTTTGTTGCCCTGCTCGTCGAAGATCGGGCCGCCATTGGCCAGGATATAGCGCGCCGGCTGTCCGCGCGCGCTGATGACCATGCCGGCGTCGCGCACGGTCTCGCCCGTAAATGCGCGCTGCAGCGGGATGGCCTCCGTGGGCAGCGGAGTGAAGCCATCGGCATAATACAGGTCATAATGCTCGGCCCATTGCTCCGGGGGCAGCTTCAGCGCATCGATGCCGTACCAGTCGCGCGCGGCGCGGTTGAACAACGCCAGGTTGCCATCCGCATCACATGCCACTACGCCGTCGTCCAGGCTGTCCAGCAATGTGCGGCTGAACTCGCGCTCGTGACGCAACTCCGCTTCGACCATGCGGCGCTCATCAATTTCCATCAGTGTCTGCTGGTGCAGCATGTAATACCGCCAGGTGATGATATACGCGGCGGTGGTGGCGAGCAGGGCGCTGTACCCGATCGTGATGGCCGCCGATTCCCAATTCGTCAGCATCGGCAGCACCACCTGCTTGATCGCTTCGAAGAGCGTCATCAGCACAATGCTGGACAGTAGCACCGCGATCAGGCGAGCCCACAGAGATGGCGAAATCCCAAAGTTGCGGCGCAGCAAGCGTTGATTGTCGTTCATAGTAATCCTTTGCGGACAGATGATGCGTTTGCCTGCCTGATCGTCAGCAAACGCATGCGTGTAAAGCATCGAATCAACTGTGGTAAACGTTCCAGTCGCTTCGATCACTGGCTGAGCAGTGCATTGTATGCCAATCCAGCAATAATGCGCAACCCAGCAGCCATGCGAAGGCTATTGAATGTACGCCTCGGGTTATTCATTTCGCAATGAGACCGCTGAAACTGATGCCACCCGCCGGATTTATAGTGCTGCGCGCTTGCGGGTGAATGAGACACCGAGGCAGAAAACAACGACCGGGACGCTGGCATCCAATCAGAAACTGGAAGTCGGTGAACTGCTTACGCTGCACCTGCAGGATGAGCGGCAAATTGACATCTGTGCAGGAACAACGGACGAATCCTCTTTTTGCTCCTGGCCGAGAATCAGCGCGAACGGACTCGCTGGCGCGGTATCCCGCTGCCGTTCAGCGTTGATACCAACCAATGAATCAGGCGTGATCCAGCTTTGCTGTGCGGCATGCTGGGCCATCGGCCATGTATCGTCAGCCAGAATGAGGGTGCTGCCAGTCTGCATCACTTTTTCAGCCAGCGCCTGGATCTCCGCCGGTCTCTGAAGTTTACGGCTCGCATTTCGAATGTAAACTGCGCGAATCCGTTCCGGATACTCACTCACCAATTCGGCGTAGATCTCCGGGTCTTTCTCTCCACTGTCACCCATCAGGATGAACGGAAGGTGTGGATATAGGTCGAGCATGCTGCGCGCCGAAGACAGTTTGTGCTCGCGCCTGCGCGTGGGCAGTTGGTCTATCCTGGAAAAACCCCAACGGCGCAGGAATAAAACCGGGCCGATAGGAATTTCATGCAGGTGAAAAAAATCGCACAGCAGGTCGTATAAATTCCATGGGCTATTCGATACATAGAACAGGGGATTGATACCCTTGATACCATTGCCGTGTAAGAGCGCCTGGTAAAAACCCGCAACGCCTTTCAAAGGCAGTCGAGTCCGCGCATTGCTGAAGAGCACGATACGCGCCATGCGCAGCAGGTTTACCGCGTCCGTATGAATAACCGTGTCGTCTATATCGCTGATGACGACGAACTGGGCATCTGGCGGCGGAACAAGCACGCTGGCGGTTGCCCGCACAGGCGCGGGTCCCTTGCCGATCGGTTCAATCAGCTCAAGTTCGATACTATGCCACAGAACATCTTCAGGTAATGGCCGAGATGGCTCTATCCATATATCGAAATAGCCCGCCTTATCGGTGACGAAGTCGCGTTCGATATTCTGGAAACGAGCCCGTACCCGCGCGTGGGATATTCCTGAACCGGTGAAGCGCTTATACATATTCACCAGGTTGTCCCAGGTTGAATCGCCGTCAGCGGCGACAGGTATACCCTTGTTCTCCTGAACACGTCCCCGAACTCTGAGCTTATCCGGCGTGCCATAGCCGCTATACGCCACGATCATCATCGGACTAGTCCTGCTCAGGAGACCGCAATAGATACGCTTGAAGATGTTCCTCATACCGTCAGGCCAATACTACCCTCCCTTTGGTAAGGCAACTGCCGGCGGCAGCGTTACCGCAGGTGTGACACGTTACAATCGTAAGAACCAAGCGGCGCATATCGCAGGAGCACTTACAGCGGCAGACTCGCAGACAGCACGTCATCCGGATTCCCGGCATCGGTGGCGGGATGGCGTTACTCACACACCTATTTTGCCGCAGGTGTGCCTGCACTACGTTAACATGGGATAGTGTTGCGGTGTTATAGCAGGTGTCCAGTGATAGACCTGAACACGCGAGGAGGAAACATGCAGACCGTCAGCCAGAACGACGCGACGTTCGATTTCCGCCGGTTGCCGCTTGCCGAGATGGAAGAAACCGTGGCGCGTTTCGAAGAACGCATCTATGCGGCGCAACGGAACCACCCTCCCACCAAGCAGTGGGTGCGCGACGCTATCCACCGCAAGGGCGCACCCCGTTGCCCCACCCGCCTGCGCCGCCTGTCCTACGACATCATCGTCCGCTACGGCGATGCGCTGGCTGACCTATTCTGCGAGTTCCCCGACGACGTCATCGCACTGGCGCCCTACGATATCAGCATTGGCTACCAGCCGCCCGAGCAGGACCCCAGGCTCAGCACGGTACAGGCGCTGATGCAGGCTATGCAGTGGACGGACGAATGGGGCACGCAGTGGGCCCACGCTTATGGCGGCGTCGGCGCCTCTCAGGTTGGCTTCCCACTGCAAGAGTGGTCGCAACTCGACGAGTACCTGGCTCACATCCCCGATCCGGCCGCGCCCGGCCGCTTCGATGCCGCCCGGCCGCTGCTCGCCGTGCACGGCGCGACCAAATACATCTTCGGCTACATCCACCTGTCGCTGTTCGAACGACTGCACAGCCTGCGCGGCATGCAAAATGTATTTACCGACTTCTACACCAACGAAGCTGACGTGCGCCGACTGCTCGACACGCTGTGCGGCTACCTGCTCGGCATGATCCGCGGCTGGGCCAAGGCCGGAGCCGACGCAGTGTTCATGACCGACGACTGGGGCACGCAACAGGCGCTTATGATATCGCCGTCCATGTGGCGCGAGTTCTTCAAGGCCTATTACAAGACCGCGGTCGACGAAGCGCATCGGCTCGGGCTCGATGTTGTATTTCACAGTTGCGGCAACGTCACCGCCATCGTAAATGACCTGATCGACATCGGCGTTGACGCGCTCGATCCTGTGCAGCCGGGCGCGATGGACGCGCTTGAGGTGGCGCAGCGTTTCGGCGGGCGCATCGCCTTTTGCGGCGCCATCGACGACCAGCACCTGCTGGACACAACACCGCGCGTGATCAAGGATGCGGTGCGCCGCGCGATGGATACGTTGGGACGGCGTTTCGGCAATGCGCTTGTGATCGGGCCGGCCAACATCCTCACGCCCGAGGCGCCACTCGAAAACCTGCGCGCACTGTTCGAGGTCTGCCACGAGTGATGAGTGATCTCTCTGGCAGGCAGGCGGCGCCGCTAGCGTGCCTGCTGTTCCAGCGGCTCAATGTGTACGGTCAGCATCTTGTACTCCGGGCAGCGCGTGAGAACGTCCGAAGATGAGGACATGAGCGAGTTGATCCGGGTCTCAGGGAAGTGGAACGAGGTGAACACTGTGCCGCGGTTAACACGCTCGCTCACGCACACAGCCATCGTAATCGTACCGCGGCGGCTGCTCACCTTCGCCAAATCGCCATCCGCCAGATTGCATGCCAGAGCATCTTCCGGATGGATTTCCAGTGCGTCGTGGTCAATGACCTGCGCCAGGCGCGTGCGCCTGGTCATGGTGCCGGCATTGTAATGCTGCAGAACCCGCCCGGTGACGAGAACGAAGGGGTACTCGCTATCAGGCTCCTCCCCGGGGGGAAGATACTCCACCGGGGCGAATTTCGCCCTCCCGCGGGGGAACTGATCCGTGTGAAGTACGGTAGTGCCATGGTGGCCTGCGTCAGGCACCGGCCACTGCAACTCTTCGTTGTCCAGACGCGCATAACTGATCCCAGCCATGGGGGGTGTTAACTGCGCGATCTCATCCATGATCGCTGACGGGTCGCGGTAAATCATGGGAACACCCATCGCCCCCGACACAGCGCTGATTGCCTCCCAGTCCGGACGCGCATCTCCGGGCGGATCCACCACGCGCCGCACGCGTTGGATCCTGCGCTCGCCATTAGTAAACGTACCGTCTTTCTCAAGGGCGCTGGCGGCAGGCAATATGACATGCGCCAGCCGCGCTGTTTCACTCATGAAGAGCTCTGAGACGACCAGGAATTCCAGCGAACCTATCGCTCTGCGCACGAGTTCCGTGTTGGGTTCTGTCTGCGCCGCGTCATAGCCCATGATCCACATCGCCTTCAGTCTGCCTGCCTGGGCCGCCTCCCACATATCCGGGATTCTCAAGCCAACCGTCTGCGGCAATGGATGTCCCCAAAGCGCCTCATAGCGAGCGCGCACTGCCGTGTCGCCGGGCTTTTGATAGGCGGTGAGTACGTTCGGCAGGGCCCCCACATCGCAGGAACCCTGAACATTGTTCTGGCCGCGCAAGGGATTGATACCCGTGCCTGGACGCCCGATATTCCCGGTCAGGATGGCCAGGTCCGCCAACGCCATTACTCCATAAGAGCCGGTCAGGTGCGATGTCACGCCCAGCCCGTGGAAAGCCATCGACGCCCCGCTCGTAGCGTACATGCGAGCCGCCTTGCGCAGAAGGTCAGCCGGCACTCCGGAAATCTCCTCAACTCTCTCCGGAGTATATTGAGCTACCGTCTCCCAGTAGGCATCGAAATTCTCGGTGCGCTTATCGACGAACTCATAATCAACCAGCTTTTCGGCAATGATCACGTGCGCAAGCCCGTTGAACACAGCCAGGTTCGTGCCGGGGCGAAGTTGCAGGTGCACGTCCGCATACCTGGTCAATTCGATCTTGCGCGGGTCAATAACGACAAGCTTCGTCCCGTTACGTACGGCGCGCTTTATTCTGGCCCCGGTGACGGGATGACCCTCTGTTGGGTTACAACCAGCGATGAGGATCAACCGCGCCTTTTCAATATCTGCCAGCGAGTTTGTCGCTGCCCCTGTGCCGATGACTTCCTGCATCCCCGCCACTGTGGCGCTGTGACACACACGGGCGCAGTTGTCGATGTTGTTAGTTCCCAGGCACGCGCGAGCGAACTTCTGCATCAGGTAGTTCTCTTCGTTGGTGCCCCGGCTCGAGGAGATGCAGCCCACCGCATCGGGGCCTTTTCTCGCGATGATCTCGCCGAACCGTTTGGCGATGAGCGCTACGGCCTCCTCCCAGGATGCTTCACGCCAACTATCCGGCGTATGTTCATCGCGAATGAGGGGTTTAGTGAGACGATCATGGGCATAGATGTACTCGAAGGCGTAACGCCCTTTGACGCAAGCATGCCCGGCGTTCACTGGTGAGCTGTCCACGGGGATCATGCGCGTGATCTGATGCCCTGCGTCGGTAACCTCAACATCGAACTGGCAACCCGCGCCGCAGTAGGCGCACGTTGTGCGCGTCGTGTGTGTCGGCTCGCGAAGGCGATCTGTCAGCGCTATTTTGTCGCTCAGGGCGCCGGTCGGACATTCCTTTACACAGGCCCCGCAGGTAACGCAGGCCGAGTTCTGGAAAGTACCCACGCCCGGCAGAACATTCGTATGAAACCCGCGGCCGGTAAGATGCAACACATTCTGCCCCTGTATCTCATCGCAGGTGCGCACGCAACGGGCGCACAGGATGCATCGCGACGGGTCAAATGAGAAATAGGGGCTGCTGGCATCTTCGGCGCCGGCGCGACGTGCGTGGCGCCCTCCCTCGAATCTGGCAGGATCAGCGCCGTATCTCTCGGCAAGCGTGTGCATATCGGCATGATCGCGACCGCCAACGGCGTCGCGGCTATGGGAGTCTTCGGATAGATAGAGTTCGAGCAGCGTGCGCCTGATGCGCCGTATGTCGGGCGTCTCAGTGGCGACAACCATGCCATCCCGCACGAGCGTGGTGCACGCGGCTGCAAGTGCGCGCTGTCCCTGCACCTGCACGACACACAACCGGCATGAGCCATAAGACTGCAGGTGGTCCGAATAGCATACCGAAGCGACAGGCAAGCCGTCGCGCCGCGCCACCTCCATCAGTGTCGTCCCCGCAGCCGCCTGGTACGGGCGACCGTCTATGGTGACATTGACCATTTCTGGTATCAGAGTTGGCATAGGTATAGCTCCATAGGATTGGGGGGAACTCAGTTCAGCCGGCAAAATGGCGGAGTGCCCCTACGCCGAATGAATCGGGGAACAGCCTGATCGCAGACAGGACCGGCGTGGGCGCCATGGCGCCCAAAGCGCACAGGCTGCTGCCGCGCATGGCGAAAGCAATATCGTCAAGGATTTGGAGGTCGCCCGGTTGCCCCTCGCCTTTACGAATGGATTCCAGTATCTCCGCAGCGCGTTGTGAACCCAGCCGGCATGGGGCGCATTTGCCGCAGCTCTCATGGGCGACGTATGCCATCAACCGGTGTGTCAATTGCAGCGGATCCGTGTGGTCGTCGTACACGACGATACCCCCATGCCCCAGCATGGAACCGATATCTGTAAAAGCATCGAAGTCAATCGGCAAATCCAGCCCGCTTTCAGGCAGGAGATCGCCCAGCGGGCCGCCCACCTGCACAGCAAGCAGTTGCCGTCCAACTGGCACACCGCCCCCGTAGGTATTGATCACGTCGCGCAAGGTGACGCCGAATGGCACTTCTACCAGGCCGGGCGTGCGCAGGCTGCCTGCGAGTTGAAGCGCTACTGTGCCTCTGCTGCGCCCGGTTCCCATCGCCGCATACCATTCACCGCCCTGGCGCAAGATCGGGGGGATGGTTGCAAACGTCGTTACATTGTTAATGACGGTTGGACGGCCGAATAATCCTACGGTAGCTGGATACGGCGGCTTGGGGCGCACCATGCCTCGCTTGCCTTCCAGGCTTTCGAGGAGGGCGGTTTCCTCACCGCACACATACGCCCCGCCGCCCGAGCGTATCTCAACGTCAAAGGCAAAACCGCTGCCCAGAATATCGGCCCCCAGGAAGCCGGCGCCATGCGCGATCTCGACGGCCTTTTGCAGCATCGTCCTCGCGCGCGGGTACTCGGCCCTGACGTAGATAAATCCTTTATGCGCCCCCACTGCCCTGGCGCAAATCGCCATTCCCTCCAGCAGCGCAAACGGATCCCCTTCCATCAACATCCGGTCGGCGTAAGTGCCGGGGTCGCCCTCGTCGCCATTTGCCACGACGTATTTTTCGTCAGCAACGCAATCCGCGACCGTTTGCCATTTGGCGCCGGTCGGGAAGGCCGCTCCGCCCCGCCCGCGCAAGCCCGAGTGCTTCACTTCGGCGATGATTTTCAGGGCGTCGAACTCGAACAGCGCGCGTCGCAGCGCGACTCCGCCCCCGGCATCAAGGTAGGCAGTGAGCGAGCCAGCCTCGATGACACCGCAGTTGCGGAAAGTGATGCGCTCCTGCCCGCGTAAAAATGGCGCTTCCGCTACCGCGCCGATGTAAAAAGGCTCGATAGGCCTGCCCTCGAGCATACCGTTATCGAGCAGGCCGGCCACATCCTCGGAGCGCACGTTTGCGTAACCCACGCGCACGCCACCGATTTCCACCTCTACAAGCGGCTCAAGGAAGAAAGCGCCACGGCTGCCGGTAAGAACCAGTCGGGAGCCCCCTCTGCGAACCAGTTCAGTGCGCAGCGCGATTTCCACCTCCCGCGCCCCGATCGAGCGGCTGGAGGTATCCTGCGAAAGAAATACATCAGGCATCTTTGATCTTCTGGAATCGCTTCAACTGCTGGACAACCCCGTCGCAGTCGCAGCGTCCTTGGACATCCTCGTCTATGGCTATTGAAGGCGATAGCGCGCAGTTCCCCAGACAGTAGACCTTCTCATAGGTTAATTGCCCATCGGGAGTTGTCTGGCTGGGAGCAACGCCCAGATATGACTCGACGGATTCAGCAATATGATGTGCGCCCATAGCGGCGCATGAATCACCGTGACAGACACAGACCCGGTGGCGACCGGGCGGCGCAGCGCGCAATTCAGAATAGAAACTGATGACGCCAAGCAATTCACCTGCGGGAATACCGAGGGCTATTGCCAGTTGGTTAAGCGCGGCGTCCGAGACGTAACCAGCATGGCTCTGGATCTTCTGCAAGGCTTCGAGAGCCATCTCTGGGCGACCTCGGTAAAGCGCGATAACCTCCGCGATATTTTCGTCAAGAACTGCCATAATCTTTCACGTACACTAAAGTATGGCGCGCTTAATGCAAACGCGCCAGTAGCAACACGGGATTGTTTTGACAGCCATAGCCGCTTTATGCTAAGGCTTTCAACTCGGCAGGAACGCGTTTCAACCCAGCTTCCGTGACGATGCGCGGAATTATGGACTCCCACCCAACGGTCATCAGATGGACGCCGCTCACTGCCTGCTTGGCTCTGATTCGCTCGATGATTTCGAGCGCAATCTTGATCCCTTCTTCCTCTGCGCCATCACCTGCGGCCTCCATGCGCTTGAGGATCGAGGCCGGCAGTACAATGCCGGGCACCTGAGTCATGCGGTTGGCCATCTTCAGGCTTTTCAGCGGCATAACGCCAATGAGCAGGTAAACCTTGTCGAGAATGTTGCGTTTTGCAAGCTCGTTCAACCAGGTCTCCAGGATGTCGGTGTCGTAAACCACATTGGTCTGCATAAACTGCGCGCCCGCGTTAATCTTCTTGTGTTCACGAATGGCCTGGAAGCGCGGCTCCGAAGCCATTGGCGAGGCAGCGGCTCCAAGGAAATACTTCGGAAGCTGTTTGATCTCGCGCCCATCCAGATATTTTCCCTCGTCGCGCAATCGCCTCAGCATCCACAGAATCTGGATCGAGTCCACATCCAGAATATCCAGTCGCGCCATCGGTACGGCGCCTTCGCGCGAGCTGTCGCCGGATATACACAGCACATTGCGAATGCCTAATGCGTTCGCGCCCAGTACATCCGACTGGATATTCAAGCGATTATGATCTCGCGCCGTGATTTGCATCACCGGCTCGACGTGCTTTTGGATTGCCATAACGCCGGATGCCCAACTGGCGACACGGGGCATTGCTGACGCATTGTCGGTAAAGTTCATCGCCGTCACATAGTCTCGCAACGATTCCACGTTGCCCAGAAACTTCGTTGTGTTCGGGCTGAGTGACGGCGCAACCTCAGCCGTGACCACAAACTCGCCGCCGCGCAATCGCCGTTCCAATTCTGAGGCCGGTTCGGTGTATTTTGGCGCGTGATACTGGGAATCGCCCGACCACCACACAGGCTGACGAACGGGTTGGAAAACAGAATCCCACACACGGGCGCGATTGGCGGCATCGCGCGACAACAGACCGGTACAGACATTCTTCACGCCGACGTGTTTGACCTGGTTCCAAACATCGCCCCAGGTTTCCGTGCCGACCTTGTCCCAATCCAACGGAGGCAGCACCTCCAGGAGTTTCTCGCTGCGCCCCATCTTTTCAGCGCGATCATAGATTGCGTACCAGATACACGGTCGCGTCCGGTCCACATAGCAGGTCTCCGTAGAACCACCGCACGGGCCGTTACGCGCTCCCTTTGCGCACTCCATGGGGCAGATAAAAGCAGTCTCCTGCAGCAGGCAGTTGCCGCACATCCGGCAACCAAACAGAGGGCCTTTGATGGAGCGTTCGACGGTTGCCAGCAGCCGTTTCCCCAGTGACACTTTCTTGAAAGGATAATAAGGCGGCTGCCAACGGCGGCCCGGCGTGAAAATTGGCATTTCTGACTCCTCTACCTATCTGGACTTTGGCCATTAGGTTGAATAGCACAGCGCCTCTGCGAAGCGGCTGAAGAGTACCTTGGGCTGTTTGGCGATGTGCTGGTTAAGACGAGACACATGAAAAGTCGGCTGACGCCAAAACCCGAACCGTACAGCAGCCAGCGCGTCGCTGAACGCGGACAATGGCTTGGCGTACTTCTGGGCGGGGGCGCCGAACGCCATCCAACTGCAATTGTGATCTACCGTGGGCTGTACCATTTCACCTCGGTCAGGCCACCGATGTGGTCACATTCCTGGCTGAGAATGCACAGTGGTTGGGCGTGGTCAAACGCAAACGCCAACCCAAGCGTCCGGAACCCACCGAAAATGCCCTTGACAAATTCATGCAATCCTTAACTTGTGACTGATGCTCTAAGCTCTCTGTGGCCTACAGTCGTTTGTCCTTTAGCAAAACGGGTTTCCCATCCCAGAGCCTAAACTCCACTCCTTCACGCACATGCTGTTGGGCGAAGTGGCGCATTATATAGATGACCGATTTTTGGTCATACTGCAGTTCTTGCAAATCAGTGACATCCACGTAGTTAAATTGTGGTGCACATTCATCAGATTTCATCGACTTCTCAAGTTTACGCTGGACCACTCTTTCTATTTCGATCCAGTTTCTTTGTACGAGCTCAAGTTCTTTTTTGTGCTCAACCATTCTGGCAATGATTGCCTTCTTGATAGCATCCCTGATGCTTTGACTAACCTGCGTAAACCGTTTATTTACAGGCGTAAAGAAGAAACCAACGGCAAGTCCGACACCATAGTAGTCAAATAGGGTCGTTCCGGACGGGAATAAGGCTAACACTGTAGCTCCGGCAATTACGGCTAACAGGGCCGCGATTTTCTGAATGGGGATAGCCTCGATGGTCTCTCCCGGTCTGAACGCATACCAAGACAGATATCCGATGATTAGACCAAAGGCAAACCCGGAGATCATGTGATTGGTCTTACTGAGCGCCTTTATCTGATTTATTTCTGGACTTTTTCACATTTGGATTTTCGGAAGTGTGAGTATCATACCCATCCGGTAAAGCTCTTTCATTCTTGTCGTTTGAGCCAACAATTAGCAGGCGTGTCTGCGTTTCTAGTTCATTTGCTGCTTTGAGCAACTGTGCTCTAAGCCCAGTTAACGTTCCTGGAAGACCATCAAGTATTGGGTTCATATTCCGTATCAGTTCTTCCATCTTTGCATATAGTTCGTCAGGAGGGAGGTTCTTGGCTTTCTCTCGAAGTTGATCCAATTGTTGGGGGAACTCCTGATCAAGCTTTGCGGAAAACTCGTTCGATGCAACATCGAAGACCTTGGCTAGCATATTGATCTTCTGCTGAAGAATGTCGATTTGTGTTTGGTTCATCTTTTCAACAAGATCGATCTTCTTTGATTGAATCTCTGACAGCTGTTGACTAAGACGTTGTTCTACCTGAGATTCTACGAGCTTGCTCTTAGTTTTTGCTTGCGCTTGAAGCACTTCAGTTTCATGCTGGGATAGGGATGTTTCGTCTTGAGTAACTCGTAGCTGTTCAAATCGTGCATTTAGTACGTCTAGCTTTTTTGCAACACTATCATCGAGATCATAGACCACGACCCTTCTACCTACCTCCTCTATCTGACCGGAGGCAAACATCAAATAAAACAATATGCCGAATAAGGCAGCCATCGACGCAACGCTATAGCCTTGCCCATATGCCAAGAACACGGACGCATATATGAGGGAAGACAGTAAGGCAAGACGAATAGCAATGACGTTCGCAGGAACGACACGGTTGATGAGGAACAATGCGGCCGTGATTATGATTGTTCCGACTACTAAAACGGCCGCTTCGTCGATGGACTTCACCTGAACGACAATATTGCTGCTGTGGTTGGTAGTGCTATTCCATGCAATAGCGAACGCTGCTATGGGCAGAAAAGTGGATGCAAAGAGTTGTACCCATTTAAGTGGTCTAGTGGTTAGACTACTTTTGGTTTCCCTTGAGAGCATGTAGGAGTGATAGGCAAGGTAAGGAACAAACGATAAGGACCAAATCACAAATGCCCACATCACAATGTTCGAGAATATAGAGAGTATTGCACTTATGGCTGACCCGAGCGATAACCCGCTAATCGCAAACGTCTTTTTGAATTCATCCCCAAGAAAAGTGATAAGACTCTTGAATGACAATGGTAATTCTTGGGAGGACAATTCAGATACAATTTGAGCGGTGAAGAAAAGCACAAACCCGATGATCGCTAAGTTGATTATTGTGCGGGCGTATTTAGGCATAAGAGACAAGAGCTTCTGTTGCCTCTGATGTAAAACATCGATCAGGGTAGTTCGACTCTCGTTGTTGACATCTGAAATCCCACTGAGCATTGTTTCCCCCTAAGGAGTAGCATCGGCAGTTACGGAATGTGTCAAGCCTATAATCAAGTGCCCGAAAATATTCTCTACGCCGCATGCTGGGCGCCTGAAGTATCGATATTATCAGGCTGAAACAGAAATCAGGCTTTCGGCGCAGCATTCAGGTTTGCGCGATACGCCTTGATCCACCGAACAGCGTATTCGTCGCGTCCCATCAACAAATCACAGGCCAGAATCGTCGAGCGGATTTCCTGCACAGTGGGATCTGTGATGGCAGCGGTCAACCCGCATGCAATACCGAGTGTCAGGTAGGCTACATTAAGCAGTTTGCGATCGGGCAGGCCAAAGCTGACGTTGCTGGCGCCGAGAGATAAGTTGACTCCAAGCTCCCGTTGAACCAGTTGCATCGTATCGAGCGTCACCTTACCGGCGCCAGTATCGGCGCTCACAGGGAGCGCCAGGCAGTCCATGATGATATCTTCAGGTGGAACACCGTAATGGCCGGCGCGTTGAACGATTTTGCGCGCTACTTCCAGCCGCGTCTCCGGTGTTGCCGGAATTCCGGTCTCGTCAGAGACTACGCCGATAACCGCCGCATGATAATGCGCCGCTAGCGGCAGCACAGCATCGAGACTCTTATCTTCGCCGGTCGTCGAGTTGATCAGCGCTTTACCTCTGTAGACCGACAGCGCGGCCTCTAATGCTTTAGGATTGGCGCTGTCGAAACACAGCGGGACATCAATCGCGTCCATCACCGCTTTAGTGAGTCCACTGAGAAGTTTCGGTTCGTCCGCGCCTGGCACACCTGCATTCAGATCAAGCACCGTCGCACCGGCCGCCACCTGAGACCGCGCGTCTTCCACGGCGATACTGAAATCACCTGCGGCAAGTGTTTCCATGAGCTTTTTCCGCCGTGTGGGGTTGATGCGTTCACCAATGACAACGAAGGGCTGATCCGGGCCAACAGACACCCGCTGGGTATTCGACGAAAGTTGCGTTTCCATCACTACTCCATGATTGCGCACATTGAAAGCGAGCAGTTTGACATAGTACTCTGTGGGTATACTTTGTCAACATTGTGAAATTCGTCACAATACGATACAATGAGTCGAGAAAATGCGAGGACGGCAAGTTAATGCCCGGTTTAGCGGCTAAATTCAGATTGCCATTCCAGAATATCGCTCCAGTTGGTGATTCGATTTACTGGATCATCAATTGCGCACAAATAAGGAATGGCGTTATCATTCGCCCCATTCAAAAGGGTCGTAAAGGGGAAAATCGCCTCCTATGCGAAACTCTCAACAGCACACAGATTCAAAGGTCAAGGAGTAGCGCGTAAGCCACTATTGAGCCATGTTCGATATCGAACGTTATAAAGACCAGTTATTGCGCCTGCATGACCATATCTGCCCGCGCCAGGTACTCGGTCTCCGGATGGGTGAATTGGCTGGCGAGTTACTCGGCCTGCCTATACCTCAGACGGATAAAAGCTTATTCGTCTTCATCGAGACAGACGGTTGTTTTTCTGATGGCGTCATGGTGGCAACAGGCTGCTCAGCCGGTCATCGCTCGATGCGTCTCGAGGATCAAGGCAAAGTAGCGGCGACGTTCGTCGACACGCGCCACGGCGCTCAACACGGCGTGCGGATATGGCCGCATCCCCTGTCTCGTCAGCGCGCGGCCGAATACGTGACGACCGCACAAGACAGTTGGCATTGCCAGTTGAATGCATATCAGCGCATGCCATCGCAAATGCTACTTTGCTCAGTATGGGTTGAATTGGCGGCACCGGTGCAAGCCATCATGAGCAAATCAGGCCTGCGTGCAACCTGCGCTGTTTGCGGTGAGGAGATCATTAACGAGCGCGAGGTTGTTCGCAATGGGGTGTGTCTCTGCCGTGCCTGTGCGGGTATTTCGCGTTATTATCTGCCCGCCATCGAGTCACGCCAGTAAGTCGCGAAGCTATCGGCCATGTACCGGTCGCATCACGGGGCAGCCACTGCAGCGACACTCGATAGCGTGGACAGCATGACCACACGACTCATCCACGGGCTGAACCGAATTCTGTTGACGAAGTTGGTTACGAGAACCCAGACCCAGACTCCCGGAATCTCGGAGATTCCGGGAGTCTATACGCGAGTCTATACGCGAGGAGTCTATACGCGATCATCGACGACCGAATGGGATTCGCCGGCATAATCTGAATCGGCGGGTAATCGCGCCGGCCGGCTTCATTTATCCTCATCGCCGGCAGCAGCCCATCGTTCGGCCTGCGCGAACTCTTCGGGCGTGTTTACATTCCAGAACGCGCGTTGCTGAGGATCGTACTGTTGCACTTCCGCCATATCAGGCGTGTGTAGTCGAATCGTCTTCAGCCAGTCGGAAATGCGCCAGGTTCCGGCTTCCAGCGCTGCATACACCGCAGGCTGGCAGGTCGCGCGGTGATACACCGCGTGAAGCGGTTCCCAACCATTTGGGGTGCGGGGAACTACCGCATCCACACCTTCGGCGCAGAGCAGTTCGTACTGGCGTTTCAGCAGCGTGGCGCTGACGAACGGCATATCGCAACCGATAACCGCCACCGCCGCATGGCTTGCAACGCTGAGCGCCGTGTACAACCCACCGAGCGCGCCGCGGCCTGGTAGGACGTCCGCGACCAAAGCGCAGTTCAGGAATGCATATACCGCCGGCCGATTCGTGACTACCAGCAGCTCATCAGCCAATGACTCGACCCGCGATAACACGCGCGCAATGAGTGGCTGGCCCAGGAAGAGACGCAGGGCTTTGTCTTCTCCCATGCGACGTGATTCGCCGCCAGCTTGTATAACGACGGTGAGCATAGATTCATTTGACATCCAATCCGCCCCTATTCACAGTTCACCTCAATGTATCTCTGGCCGCGCGGATGCTCCCACACCAGCGCCTGACCGGCATTGACAATGGCCAGGCCATCGGAAGCGGATACCGCTCGCCCATGATCCGGCAGGCCTGTTCGCCAAGACGCAGATGGGATAACTACGCGCCGAGTGCAGGATTTGGTTTCGTGAACGGGCCAAGAAGGTATGTGATCACATCTTCGGCGGAATAACTGGTTTTGCCCATTTTAAGGAAATGCCTCACCGCCATCAGATCATCGCCGGATGTGACCAGCGGCTGTTCCACGTAACCGTCCCCGCGATGCTGAGCGAAACCGGCAGTGGCAACCAGAGTGTTGCACAGGCAAGCACGGCCAACAGTGTCCTCGAGCTGGCCGCCTTTTTTGATAAATGCGTCTACCGGTTCGGCAGCGCACCGATAACCGAGTGAACCATCTTCTTTTTTGAAAAGGGTGCGCAGGAAGCCGAGATCGCAAATTCTCTTGCGCACCCCGTAGGCATCCGGGTCGGAGAGCGTGCCTTCCAACTGAGCGACCTTGAACGGGAAACCGGTCGGCGAGGCGAGGGGACTGGTGTACACCTGAGCCTCTTCGTCGAGCACCTTGTGGAGCTGGCGTTTTTTCAGCCCCGGTTCCATACCGGATTCGTTGCACAGCGAAAAGGCCGTGCCCACTTGCACGCCCGCCGCTCCGGCCGCCATAGCCGCTTCGACCTGTTGGGGAGTGCCGTAGCCGCCCGCCAGCCAGAAAGGCAGCCCCAACTCTCTCAACTTCACCAGATCCACTACATCTTTTTCGCCGTAGATCGGCTCGCCTTTCTCGTTCAAGTTCACCCCGCCGCGCGGCGGAGCATTGTGGCCTCCGGCGGTCGGACCTTCGACCACGAATCCATCGACCTGCCCATCGCTTCGTTTGAGTATGGCTTTTGCCAGCACTACCGAGGAGATGATGGGCAGGAATCTGGGTCGTTTGAGCTGCCCGACGAGTCTGGCAATGCCGGGGAAAATATGCTCCGGATCGAAGTGGATTCGATAATCATCATCTGCTCCCGCACCGAGTACGTCTATGCGGTACGAGACCGGTTGATGACTGACCAGCTTGTCCAGTATTCCGGGAATCTGCGTGGGGATGCCGGCGCCCATCAGAACCACGTCCACACCGGCCAGCATTGCGCCGTAAAGGGAAGCCAGATTGGGCATTTGCACTTTTTCCAGCAGATTGATGCCAATCAGACCGGAATGCCCTTCTTTCGCCAGAAACACCTCGACGAAATTGGCAATCGCCGTAAGTTGATCAAGGGACTTCGACGGATGGATGCTGTAAGCCACGGGCGTTTTGTATGGCGCATCGGGCGTTTTCCCGCCGGCGGTGTAGTATCGGTTGATGATGTTCTGCGCTGGATCCGGCAGCGCAAAACCTGCCAGCGCACGGCGCACGTGCCCGCCTATATCGCCGTCCATGAGGCGACTGGCTAATACACGGTTCACGCCAGTCCCCGTCACGACGCCCAACTGGCCTAATCGGGAAACCGCTTTGGCCAGCCGCCAATCGGAGATGGCGACGCCCATGCCTCCCTGTATTATCTTCGGTAGATACATTGTCACTCCAGGCAAATAGTTTTAATAGCTCTATGTCCCAACAGACAACGGACTGGGGAATGTCGCAAGCCGCCGTCCTGACGGTACAACTCATTCGACCATAGGCCAGGCAATTGTATAATCCTTCCAGTTGGTACGGGGAGGAATTCTACCAAGTGCGCTGCATCGATCCTCAAACCTCAACGAAGAAATCCCCAGGCTTGACAGACATTGGTGGACGTGTTAAGTGTGCAGGTGGCGCAGTTGAACGGCCAAGTGTAGCCTCTCAAGGGCGCCACCATGAGAGCGACAGTGCCGCAGATTGAGCGACCATGGCGCCGCTTTCATCCCGATCCATTGCGGTCTTTCACCTTCGGCGTGTTGCGGCTGCCGATGGATGCCAGCACAGCGCGCACTCCCGCTGACGTTAAGCCCTCTCTGACCACATCCCGATAGGGCCGGTGGGCCGAAACGGCATCGAACAGCGCGCGGCGCAGACCGGGGTCCAATGCTGCCGCGCGCACCGCCACGTCGATCAGCCCGGTGCGGGCCGCGTAGATCGTCAGAAAGCGCATGGCCTGGCCATAGGGCAGGTCGGCGATAATATCGTTGTTGACGGCGCGATAGGCGTCAAAGGCGCCGGACGCGATTCCATCACGCAGGATGACGTTGGCTGCTCGGATGCCGGTGAGCACAGCCGACGTAATACCCTTGCCTTTGAAGGCGCGCACCAGTCCCGCTGCATCGCCCACCATCACGAACCGGTCTCCGCTGATATGACCTGCCAGTCCGCGCGGGAACCGTCCTTTGTAGAAGTGCAGATCGTTGGGGTTGTATTTGCCGGCATTTTCCAGGCGCGGCAGCGTACAGCGCACATAAGGCATGTCCAGGAATTCGCGCATGAGATTGGCGTCGACCGACGCGCCGGCGATGTTGATGGTGATGTGGTTGCTCTTGGGGGTTAGCGCGCCGAACTCAATCTGGGCTGAAGTAGGCAGGAAGGCATGAATCCGGTCTCCAAACTGCGCCATGCCCGATTCGCCGGGGTGGTACTTGGTGACGACGGATGATAACGCCGGCGGCGGTTTGTAGCCGACCGCACGCTCGAACAGCACGCCCGTGCCCTCATCGAGGCCAAATGCGCCCACTACCACGTCGGCTTCCAGCATATCAGTATCTGTGTAGACGACCACCCGGTCAGTGTGAAACTCGAGCCCGGTCACACGCGCAGACAGGATGTCGATACCGCGCTCTCGGGCTGCTTCCAGCAGGTAGGCGTCGAATTCCACCCGTCGCAGCGCGATGGACGGCTCTGCCTCGCCATCCAGGACGATTTCACTGCGCGCGGTGTGCAACACGTAACCGGTGATCATGACATGACCCAGAGAATGCGGAAACGGCACTCCCAGGTCGCCTTCGATCAACTCGACGATTGGCGGTGACAGTACGCCCGCACACTGGTTGTATTGCTGGTGGCCGGTGAACTGCTTACCTTCCACCACGACCACATGGACATCGCGCCCGAGCGCGCGCGCCCCCTGCTTGAGCGCAATGGCCGTCGCCACACCGCCCGGCCCCCCGCCAACGACGACAGCCCGGCTCCCTGCAGCTAACGGGCCCAGCCCGTGATTTGGTTGACTCATCGATCAATCCTTCGCGCCCACACGCCTCGCAGGAACCCCAGCAATGCCAGGGGGCTGGCCATCGATGTAAAAATGGCGCGATATGATTCGTCGCCCGTG
Organism: Chloroflexota bacterium; assembly: GCA_023382055.1. Taxonomy (GTDB): domain Bacteria; phylum Chloroflexota; class Anaerolineae; order J036; family Brachytrichaceae; genus CAIXPS01. Next base: position 7,160 of record JAMCQN010000014.1, on the reverse strand, counting down.
AACAAACCCCACAACAGGCGGGTATGTATGCGCGAGCGCAGCGGTAATTGCGATTCGAGCATGAGCGTACGCCGCCATGCGCGCAACAGAAATGGCATGCGGCGCGGGATGTCACCTAAACTGAACAACAATTCCCCGAAACGATTGTCGGCAATGATACGCCTGCACACCGGGCGGTAGTCCGCCTCGAAGTCTTCGCGAGAGATACCGCTATCAATTGCCGTTCGGGCGGCAGCCTCAGCGGTGACAAAGGCACTGCCGATGCCATCCTTACACAGGCGCGTGATAGCGGAGTCGCCCACTGCGACGAAACGATCAGCGTAGTATCCAACCGCCGGCGAGACAACCACGCGCGGGGTACAACCGCACAGCAGCAGTTTGCCGTCGGGAAAGGTGCGCGCCAGGTTATGGCTTGCTAAAAAGTCAGTCATGGCGTTGGGAGACAGGTTATGCCCAAGCAGTGAGACATTCAGGTAACGCCCTTTCGGAATCAGACCGCCGAAGATGAGTCCCGGTGGTTCGTCTATAAAGATGTGCACTCCCCCACGGAAATCCGCCGGTTTTGGCATTTCATCCTGCACCATCGTCTCAGTCCGCGGCGGCCGATATCCCCACGCCTCATCGACAGGGGAACGGCTGTTGATGCCTGTGGCGAGCACCACCAGATCGGCCTGGATCTGCTCCTGCGCAATGACAACGGTGGGGCGGGCAGTGGCTAATATCTTCTGAACGTGTGCACGGCGCACAATCGCTCCGCGCGCACGCGCCTGGTCAAGCAGCCAGGCGTCGAACGATTGCACCGGCAGATCACCTCTTCGCGGACCGCTGCCACGATAGACACTGTATATCCGCCGCGCCGGATCTGGTTGGCGCAGTGTCACCTCCGTACCGCCGAGATGCAGAATGTAAGTGTCGAGTTGATCCTGGATCACCTCAGGCGGCAGATCGAGATTCATAGTCCGCAGATTGCGGACAGCGTTGGAGGACAGGACGCCTGCGCATTTATTGCATCCGGCGGGACCGGGACGCCTGAAGTCTCGGGCTTCGAGCACTATCACCTCCAGGCGCAAATCGGCAGCCTGAGCATAGCGCAGCATGTGCAATGCGGTGCTGCTACCTGCGGGCCCGCCGCCAACAATGACGACCCGGTTGCCATTCTCTAGCCGCATGACCATACCCTTACCGGCTGGCGCTTCCTTTGAGCGCAATGGATGAGGCTGCCTGAGCGATGGGATATCGATGGATAATACCACTTCTGTTCTGTCACTGGTCTATGGGGGGTTACGGGCGGCGCAGTGTTTCAATCATGTAAGATAAACGGTCATGGTCGGGCGTATCGCTTTGTAAAGGATTCAATCAGGGTGTCGAGTTTATCCGGGAAAACACGCGTGGTCGTCGCCATGTCGGGCGGCGTTGATTCGTCGGTCGCCGCCGCGCTGCTGGTGCAGCAGGGCTACGAGGTGATCGGCATCATGCTGCGCCTGTGGGCGGAGGAGAGCGACAACGCCTATGGCGCGCCCAACGCCAACCGCTGCTGCGCGCCCGAAGCTGTGGCCGACGCGCGCGCCATCGCGAAGCAACTCGACATCCCGTTCTACGACATCCACGCCGAGAGCGTATTCAAGCAGCGCGTGGTCGATCCCTGGATCGGCGCTTATGCCGAAGCCAGCACGCCTAATCCGTGCTTCAACTGCAACCGCTCGATTCGTTTCGGTTTCCTGATGCAGCGCGCCCTGGCGCTGGGGGCCGACTACCTGGCCACCGGCCATTACGCGCGCGTGCAACGACCGGATAACCTGTCAGGCGGCGCTCAATATAAGTTGTTGAAAGGTCTGGACGCCACAAAGGATCAATCCTACGTGCTGCATGTATTAGGTCAGCGCGACCTGGCGCGCGCCATGTTCCCGTGTGGGGAATACGCCAAGCCGCAGGTGCGCGAGCTGGCGCGCCGGTTCGGCCTGCCCACCGCCGAGCGCGCCGAAAGTATGGACCTGTGCTTCCTGACGCAGGGCGATTATCGCGGTTTCCTCGCGCGTCAGGCGCCCGATATCGCGCAGCCGGGGCCGATCCTGACCGAGGGGGGCGAACTCATCGGCCGGCACGACGGCCTGCCCTATTACACGGTCGGCCAGCGCAAAGGGTTGAACCTGAAACCGCACAGCGCCTTCACCGAACCGCTGTACGTGCTGAGGCTGGACGCCGCGCGTAATGCGCTCATCGTCGGCACAGCCGGTCAACTGGGGATGCGCGAGGTCAACGTGCGCGCCATGCACTATTGCAGCGACGTCACACCGGCGGAACCGTTGCATTGCACCGCTAAAGTGCGCTACAAAGCCCGGGAAGCCGCCTGCGTGCTGACCCCGCTGCCGGGCGGGCGCGCGCACGTGACGTTCGACGAGCCGCAGCGCGATGCCACGCCGGGGCAGGGGCTGGTGGCCTACGCGGTCGATGAGGTCATCGGCGGCGGGCTGATCGTGCGGTAGGCCATCTTACGTCACGAATCAAACGTCAATGCTCAGATGAAAAAATACAAACGTCAAACATCACCATGACGTTTGACGTTTGTTTCTTGATGATTTGCGACCGCTCTATCCGTCAATCTCCAATCTCCAATCTCTAATCTCCAATCTCACTTCTCCGGCAACACCGCCACGCCGGGCAGGGTCTTGCCTTCGAGGAACTCCAGCGACGCGCCGCCGCCGGTGCTGATGTGGGTGATCTTATCCGCCACGCCGGCTTGCTCGACCGCCGCCACGGAATCGCCGCCGCCGATCACGGTGATCGCTGAGGAAGCCGCAACCGCCTTGGCGATCGAGGTCGTGCCCGCCGCGAACTTGGGGAACTCAAACACGCCCATCGGCCCGTTCCACAGGATCATCTTCGCGCTGCGCAGCGCGTCGGTGTAGTGGGCGGTGGTGTGCGGGCCGATATCCAGAATGCGCCAGCCGGGCTTGACGTTGCCCACCGAGACGACCTCGGAGTTGGCATCGTTGCTGAACGCGTCCGCCACGACGGCATCGAGCGGGAGCATCAGCTTGCCGCTGCAGCAGGCCAGCAGTTCGCGCGCCTTCTCGATGGCATCCGGCTCCACCAGCGAATCGCCCATTTCGTAGCCTTCGGCCTTGAGGAACGTGTTGGCCATGCCGCCGCCGATGATGAGCACGTCGGCCAGCGGGAGCAGGTTATTGATGACCGGCAGCTTATCGCTGATCTTGGCGCCGCCCAGGATGACGACCAGCGGATGCTCTGGAGCCTCCAGCACGCCGCCCAGGAAGTTGATTTCCTTCTCCATCAGGAAGCCGGCTGCGGCGGGCAGAAAGTGCGCCGCCGCCTCGACGGACGCGTGCGCGCGGTGGGCGCTGCCGAATGCGTCGTCGACGTACACGTCGCCCAGCGCGGCAAGCTGCCTGGCGAAATCGGGGTCGTTCTTCTCCTCTTCCTTGTGGAAGCGCAGATTCTCCAGCAACAGCACCTCGCCAGCTTTCAATGCTTTGGCGGGTTCTTCAGCGGCAGGGCCGACGCAGTCGGTCGCAAACTTCACCGTAACGCCCAGCAGTTCGCCCAGGCGAAGCGCGGCCGGCTGCAGACTCAGCGACGCATCGACGCCCTTGGGGCGGCCCAGGTGCGACATCAATACGGCGGAGCCGCCGTTAGCCAGGATAAATTGAATGGTGGGCAGCGCTGCGCGAATGCGGGTGTCATCGGTGATCACACTATTCTTGAGCGGGACGTTGAAGTCCACGCGCACGAGCACACGCTTCCCATCGAGGGGGAGCAGATCCTTGATCGTTCGTTTGTTAAGAGCCATAATGTCCTCCGACAGTTGTAAACAGGCCCGCATCGGGGCGCGCCTGGTAATCTCACAGCCAGCTTAAATTTTAGTGCAAAGACAGGAATGCATGGCTGCTCCGCCCCTGCCGGTCCACCTATAATGAAGCGCCAGGGAAACATGGACAACGCAAACCAGCCGCATAGCGCGCCCGCCGCACAGCGAGAGAAACCGGCGGTAGAGGGCAGCGGCTTCGGCAGGATTGCCCGTGCGGCGCGCACCTCCTGGCCGATCGCGGTCATCGCCGGCGTGTTTGCTGCGCTCAGCATTTTCTACGGCTTTGCCACGCCGCTGTTTGAGGGCATCGACGAAGGTTATCACTTCAACATCATCAACTACATCGCCAACCACCACGCGCTGCCGGATCTGAACAGCAGGTACATCGGCGAAATGGCCAGCAGCCGCGCCATCGTCATGGAACTGGGCGACCCCGACGCCATCTCGCATGAGGCAACGCAGCCGCCGCTGTACTATATGGCGAGCGCCGTGCTGGTATCCGGGGTGAATCGCAGTGACTTTCAGAGCGTATTCCGCACCAATTTCGATTTCGTCAACGGGATTGCCAACTTCCACCCGCCCGCCGAGAGCGTTTTCCCGCCGGCCAACACCTACCTGGCGATGCGGATCATCCGGCTGTTCTCGACGCTGCTGGGGGCGCTGACCGTGCTCTTCACTTACGGCGCGGCGAAGCAGTTATTCCACCGCGCGGATGTCGCGGCGCTGGCTGCCGCGCTGACGGCGTTTAACCCCAAGTTCATCCATCTGAGCAGCGTCGTCACCAACGACATCGCCGTCGCATGCGCCGCGACGCTGACGCTGTGGGTCGCCGTCCGCATGGCTACGTCAAGATATCCGGGCATGCGGCCATTCATCCGGCACGCCTTCGCGCTGGGCGCCTGCGTCGGGCTGACCGCATTGACCAAATACAGCGGCCTGGCGATGCTCGCGCCGGCAGGTCTGGCGATTCTATGGGTCGCTATAAAGCAACGCCGGACGCAATCGGCGCTGCGGCTGACCGTCATCGGCAGCGCGGCGCTGGGCGCGGGTTTCCTGCTGGTCGGCGGTTGGCTCTTCGCGCACAACTGGTTGAGCTACGGCAACCCGCTGGCGTGGGATCAGGTGCAGGCGGCCAATGCGTTTACACGACGCCCGGCGGCGCTCACACCAGGACAGGTCATCGGGACGATCCCCGCGCTGTTGCAGACCTACTGGGGCTACTTCGGCAATGGCGTCCAGTTCCCGCCCAGCGTCGATATCGCCAACACCGCGCTGCTGATCGTCGCCGCGATAGGCGTCGTCATCGCGCTGCGGCGCCGGCTGATACCGGCGGAGATCGCCATCCTGCTCGTGGCGGCGCTGGGCGTCATCGCAACATTCATCGAGTGGATGCGCCTGTACACCGTCACAGAAAATAGCCGCCTGCTTGCGCCGATGTTCGTCACAACCTCGGCGCTGATCAGCGTCGGGCTGCTGGCGTGGCTGCCGCGCCGCTGGTGGCCGCGCGCGAGCGGGCTCATCACGGCGGGCTGCATCGTATGGGCGGGTCTGACGCCGTGGGCGGCGCTGTTGCCGAGCTACGGCGCGCCGCCGTATCTCACGCCCGCACAGGCGCAAGCCCTGCCGGGGTCAGGGCGCGTCAGCTACGCCAATGGCATTGAACTGGTCTCGGCGTCATTGCAGACCAACCGGGTCGATTCTGGCGGCGCGGTGGACCTGACGCTCTACTGGCGCGCGACTCGACCACTCACCGTGACCTACGACCTGGTACTGCAGGCCATCGGCCCGGATGGCGCCAGCCTGGGGCGCGTCACAACGGCGCAGTTCATCGGACGGCAGTTCGTCGCGGCGGATTGGCAACTCGACCAGGTAGCCGCAATCAACTATCGCCTGCCGATCAGCGCCGCGCACCAGACGGTAGCCGCCATCTACGCCGGATGGTACGAACACCGCCCAGGTCGTAGGTCACGGGCAGCGACGCCGTGAGCGCGCCGATTGCGCAGATCAAGGTGCGCGCCGCGCGTCCGCCGGATGCGCAACCGGACAACGCACTAGCCGCGCAGTTCAGCGATGGGATCAACCTGGAGGGCTATAGCATCTGCCGCGGTACGCTGTCCATCTTCTGGCGCGCGACCGGCACGCCGCACAAGACGTACACCGTATTCATCCACGCGCTGGGCAAGGACGGGCAGATGATCGGGCAATCCGACGGCATGCCCCCGACGCCGACCGACCTGTGGGACAGCGGCGACCAGACGATTGACGTGCGCCAGGTGGATCACCTGCAGGATGCCGCCGCGCTGGAACTGGGGTTGTACGAGGCTGGCAGCGGGCAGCGCCTGAGCGCGCAGCAGCCGGACGGCGCGCCCTGGCCGGACAATGCGGTGCGCATTCCGCTTGGCGCGCAGAAGACCTGCGCCAATCAGTAAGCAGCTACAGCCACCCAGTCGCGCGCGCGAGCAGTCCGGTGTACGCCACGAAGTTGTCCCACGACACATCCGCCGGGACGCCGTGATCGCAACTGGGGATATAACCGCCATCCTCGATCACGGGGCGCAGGCGCGCGATTTCGTCCGCGAGGTCGCGCCCGCCGCGCGCCATGACGCGCTTGTCCACGCCGCCGCGGAAAGCCATGTGACGGCCGAACCGGCGGCGGAAGGCGACGATGTCGTTGCCCGCCGCTACCTCGATCGGGTCGCACATGTTGATGCCCGCGTCGATCCAGATCGGGATGAGTTGCCCGATATAGCCGTCGGAATCCATGCCGTAGATCGGGCAGCCGGCAGCGCGGATGATATCCCCCCAGCGCCGCCAGGTGGGCGACAGAAACTCGCGCGCCATCGCCGGCGAGATCATGCTGAAGCTCTTGAACGCCATATCCTCGGACAGATGTACTTCATCGAGATTGACATTGCGGAAGGTGTTCTCCAGCGCGCGCGCGACAAAACCCTCCCAGAACGCGATCATCTCCTTCGCGAAAGCCGGGTCATCGTGGAACAGCACGCACAGATTCTCGAAGCCCAGCCACTCGCGCAGTTGCCAGAACGGGCCGGAGATATTCAACACCAGCGGCCAAGCGCGCCCGCGCAGCCGCGCGCCGAGCGCCGGTGCGTCGGCGGGATAGCGCGCGGGCTCGTCCGGATCATATCGCCGCTGCATGTCCTCCCAGTCGGCGCGCGACTCCACCGGGCACTTGATCCAGCGCCGCGTGACGAAGTCGATGGCGTTGCGCAGGTATTCTGTGGTGTACTCGTTGGAGATCTCGCACACATTGCCCTTCCAATCGCGCACGACCTGGGTGCGCTCGCCGCTGTTTGAGGGCATCGACGAAGGT
>JAMCQN010000061.1 GCA_023382055.1 Chloroflexota bacterium | reverse complement strand
ACTGGCACGAAGTCGATCTCGTCCACGTCCACAAAACGAGCCACCAGATCACGGCCCGGCTCTACCAGCAGTACATGCCCGAAATCTTGTGCACCGGCCATGACTTGCAGCGCGAGGTCAGAGGCAGCACCTATGCGGCCTTCGCCCAGAAATCGCTGCTGATGACGCAGTTGTTCGAGCGGCTGCTGCCTGGCGAGGCCAACTTCGGGCTCGAACCAAGCTGGACGCAAATCTATCCCTATCAGTCGTTGGCGAAGCCCGGCGACACGCTGAACCTGCAGATCCGTATGGTTAACTTCCTCCCGCGCCGCGTCCAGGCGGAGGTGAGGCTGGCGCTGCCGGCCGGCTGGACAGTCGCGCCGGAGGCCGGGCGGCTTGAGATCGGGGCGAATGCCCGCGGCACGGCGAGCTTTCGCGTGCGCATCCCTGCCGACTATGTTTTCGCCTACCCGCGCGTCGCCATCGCCGCGGACGTGACCTTCGAGGGGCGCCGGCTGGGCCAGATCACCGAGGCGACGGTGGAACGGGCGGATTGAGGAGTCACAGAAGCCCCATTCGTCGAAAAACTGGCATGCTGACCGGTATTGGGGTAAGATAAGGCTGCGGAAGCAGAGCTTTGTTAGTCGTCAGTCGTCAGTTGTCAGTCGTCGGCCGTCGGCTGTCAGCACGCCGCGTGGCGAAGTCCAGCCTGGAGAGAATATGCCAACTACCGAACGCGTGGGGCGTCTGCGCCAGCAGAGCCTCAATGCCATTCCAACGCTTTCGGCCGAGCGCGCCCGGCTGATGACGGCGTTCTACAAGCAAGATCTGGGGCTGTCCTCGGCGCCCGTGCGCCGCGCGCTGTCGTTCCAATACCTGATGGAGCACAAGACCATCTGCATCAACGACGGCGAGCTGATCGTGGGCGAGAAAGGCCCCGCGCCGGCGGCCGCGCCTACCTTCCCTGAGTTGTGCTGCCACAGCCTCGCCGATCTCGACATCCTCGACAGCCGGGAGAAAATCCCATTCAAGGTCAGCGCCGAGACGCGGCAGACCTACGCGGGGGAAATCATCCCGTTCTGGCGCGGGAAGTCGATGCGCGAGCTGCTGTTTGCCGAGATGACGGACGAGTGGAAAGCGGCGTACGAGGCGGGCATCTTCACCGAGTTCATGGAGCAGCGCGCGCCCGGACACACCGTGTTGGACGACAAGATCTACCGCAAGGGGATGCTCGACTTTGTCGCCGACATCGATGCAAGCCTGGCCGGGCTGGACTATCTGGCCGACCCCGAAGCCTACGTCAAACAGGAAGAGCTCAAGGCCATGCGCATCACCGCGCTGGCGCTGATCCGCTTTGCCGAACGCCATGCCGAGCAAGCCGACGCGCTGGCCGCAGCCGAGCCCGATCCCGTGCGCCGGATGGAGCTAGGGCGCATCGCCGAGGTCTGCCGCCACGTGCCCGCGCACGCCCCGCGCGATCTCTGGGAGGCGCTGCAATCCTATTGGTTCGTGCATCTGGCGGTGACCACCGAGCTGAACACCTGGGACGCGTACAATCCGGGCCGGCTTGACCAACATCTCTACCCCCTCTACCGCCGCGGCATCGACGAGGGCACGCTGACGCGGGCGCAGGCCGAGGAGCTGCTCCAATGCTTCTGGGTCAAGTTCAACAACCAGCCCGCGCCCCCCAAGGTCGGCGTCACCGCGGCCGAGAGCGGCACCTACACCGACTTCGCCCAGATCAACCTGGGCGGGTTGCGCGAGGACGGCTCGGACGGCGTCAACGACGTGACCTACCTCTTACTGGACGTGGTCGAGGAGATGCGGCTGCTCCAGCCCAGCGCCTCGATCCAGGTCAGCAAGAAGAACCCCGATCGCTTCATCCAGCGCGCGGGGAAGATCATCCGCACCGGGTTCGGCCAGCCGTCGATCTTCAACGCCGACCTGATCGTCCAGGAGCTCGTGCGGCAGGGCAAGTCGGTGAGTGACGCACGCAACGCCGGATCGAGCGGCTGCGTGGAGGTCGGCGCGTTCGGCAAGGAAAACTACAACCTGACGGGCTATTTCAACATGCCCAAGATGCTGGAGCTGGCGCTGCACAACGGCGTCGACCCGCGCACGGGCCGGCAGCTGGGCCCGCAGACCGGCGATCCGCTATCGTTCCGCTCCTTCGACGAATTGTTCGCCGCCTACGACGCGCAGCTTCGCTACTTCATTGATGTCAAAATCCGGGGCAACAACGTCATCGAGCGGCTTTACGCCCAATACCTGCCCGCGCCGTTCCTGTCGCTGCTGACGGACGACTGCATCGCCAGGGGCAAGGACTATCACGACGGCGGGGCGCGCTACAACACGTCCTACATCCAGGGCGTGGGCCTGGGCACCCTCACCGACTGCCTGTCGGCGCTCAAATTCCACGTCTTCGACCAGCAGACGACCGCCATGAGTGATCTGCTGGCCGCGCTGGATGCGGATTTCGCGGGCGCCGAGCGCCTGCGCCAACTGCTCATGAACCGCACGCCGCGCTACGGCAACGATGATGATTATGCCGACAACCTGATGCGGCGGGCCTTCGAGGCGTATTATGGGGCAGTGGACGGCCGGCCCAACACCAAAGGCGGCGAATACCACATCAACCTGCTGCCCACCACGTGCCACGTCTACTTCGGCTCGGTGATCGGCGCGACGCCGGACGGGCGGCACGCGTGGCGGCCGCTTTCCGAAGGCGTCTCGCCGGTGCAGGGCGCGGACCGCTGCGGCCCGACCGCGGCTGTCCGCTCGGTGTCGAAGATGGATCACGTGCGCACCGGCGGCACGCTGCTCAACCAAAAGCTGGCGCCGCAACTCCTGAAGGACGACGCCGGGCTGGACATGCTGACCAAGCTGGTGCGCAGCTATTTCACGCTGGACGGGCACCACATCCAGTTCAACGTGGTGGATGCCGCCACCCTGCACGCCGCAAAGGAAAACCCCGAGCAATACCGCGACCTGATCGTGCGTGTGGCGGGCTACAGCGACTACTTCTGCAACCTCAGCGAGGCGCTGCAGGATGAGATTATCGCGAGGACGGAGCATCAGACGTTTTGAGATGTCCAATGAGCAAAGCACTGCAACTGACGGCTGTGATCGAACGAGAAGGCGATGGCTATGTCGCCACATGCCCGGAACTAGATGTTGTCAGTCAAGGTGATACCGTGGAAACAGGCAAGGCTTAACCTCGTTGAGGCAGTGGAAGGCTTCCTGGAAGCTGCATCTTCCTCAGAAATTCGGCGTAGAATGAAGAAGGAAACCGACATTGTCGAATGAGTCCGGTCGATATTGAGTTATCGATTCGTGCGAGATCCCAGAACATGCAGCTTGCGCTATTTGATGAGTCGCGGGTGGAGTCTCCCGAGCCACAAGACCTGAAAACGGCCAGGTCAGGCACCTTTGTGGATAATATGGCCCTGCCCGTTCACCGCTGGTTCCGCTACTCGGCCGGGTTCGCAGCGGCATGGGTTGGGCAAGTGTTGGATGATTGGCAGATCGGCGCGGGACAGATCGTTCTCGATCCCTTCGCCGGATCGGGCACGGTGCCGCTCGTCTGCGACACGCACGGCGTCAAGAGCATCGGCGTTGAGGCGCATCCGTTCGTCGCGCGCATCTGCAAAGCCAAGCTGTCGTGGGATACTTCGGCGGAACGGTTTGCCGCGCTGGCGAATGAAATCGCCGCATATCAGGCGATACACAAAGGCCAAGTCGATCCATATCCGGCATTGATACGACGCAGTTTCGAGGACGAAACGCTCGTCACACTGGACAGCCTGAAGAATGCATGGTTGGCTCTCGATGACCGCTCGCCGGAATCAGAGCTCGTCTGGCTGGCGATCACGGCCATCCTGCGGCCAACCTCGACTGCCGGAACAGCCCAGTGGCAGTATATCCTGCCCAACAAGACTAAGAAGCAGGTGCTCTCTCCACAATTCGCCTTCCAGCAGCAAGTTGAGATAATGAAATCGGATATGCGCTGGATGCAAGCGCGCATCAAGGGCTCGCGCGCAGAGGTGTTTGCCGGCGATGCACGCAGCCTGAGCGACTTCGTAAGCGAACGCGTGGATGCGGTGATCACATCGCCACCCTATGCCAACAATTACGACTATGCCGACGCGCTGCGCTTCGAGATGACCTTTTGGGGAGAGGTGGCGGGGTGGGGTGACATCCACGACAAGGTGCGGAAGCGCCTGATCGTATCGTCGTCGCAGCATTCATCCCGGGAACGACTGAAGCTTGAAGAGTTGCTCGAAGCGGACGAAGTCGCGCCCATCCGTCAAGAATTGGCCGAAGTGACCGGTCAACTGGCGACAGTGCGGGAGGAGCACGGCGGTAAGAAGCACTACCATACCATGATTGCGGCCTATTGCCGAGATATCGCCCAGGTGCTCCGACAGCTCCGCCGTGTGTGCAAACCCGGCGCCCGCATGTGCTGGGTTATCGGTGATTCCGCGCCTTACGGCGTCTATGCTCCCGTCGATCGATGGATCGGCGAACTCGCCCTTGCCGCCGGGTTCACCGCCTACCGCTTCGAGAAGCTGCGCGACCGCAATGTCAAGTGGAAAAACCGGAAGCATCGGATCCCGCTCAAAGAAGGACTCCTCTGGATCGAGGGATAAGCATGGCTCAGTCACCGGCGCACAAGTTCGGGCAGATTATCGGCGGGTTGCTGGAATCCGTCATCAGGCCACAGATCGAGGACTTTTGCCTGAGGCATGGGCTTTACCTCGACCACCAAGGCCGCGATCGTCCGGCTCGCCGCGGGCGAAAAGTGACATGGCAAGATCAGTATGGCAACATCCACGATTTGGACTTCGTCATCGAACAGGGCGGCACAGATCAAACCATCGGACAACCGGTGGCCTTCATCGAAGTGGCTTGGCGAAGGTATACCAAGCATTCGCGCAACAAAGCGCAGGAAATTCAGGGCGCGATCCTGCCGCTGGCCGAAAAATACAACTGGAACACCCCATATCTCGGCACAGTGCTGGCAGGTGTCTTCACCGAAGGCTCACTGGATCAACTGAGATCGCACGGTTTCCGCGTCTTCTACTTCCCATACGAATTTACGGGAGGATCAACCAATTCGCGACCATTACTGACGCGTTGACATTTCTCGATCAGCACAGCATCTACGAGGGAGCAGGCGAATTTCGCAAGTACGAAGCTCAGATCGAGTTTTCGAACGGCGACAGAGTCCAGGGGTCTTTCGACTCCAAGTACGGTACACGCGAGTTCCTGAAATTCGCTTTGCGACAATAGCATCCGGCTGCTGGCGCCGATCCCGCACCTGCACAATCCACGTCGCCTCATACCAGTTGCCGATGACAACCTCGGGAGGCTGCTCGATATGTTTGACCTTTCCCTGTGGGCACGGTAGAATCACGGTCAGACCGACAGTTCGATAGGAGTGTGCGATGCGAGTTCTGGATTTCAAGGTACTGATTGACCCCGACGAAGAAACCGGCGGCTATGTGGTGACCTGTCCGGCTTTGCCTGGCTGTTACAGCCAAGGCAATACCCTCGACGAAGCGCTCGACAACATCCGGGAGGCGATCCTGTTGTGCTTGGAGGACATGCAGGCTCAAAACTTGCCCATCTCCGACATGTCCAAGACATTGATCACCAGCGTGGCCGTTTCTGTATGAACCCCAAGTTGCCGATTGTCTCGGGACGGCAGGCTGTCAGGGCGTTTGAGCGCATCGGCTATCGCGTGGTTCGCCAACGCGGTAGCCACATTCGCCTGCGTGATGATGCCGAACCACGGCACCGTCCTCTCACCGTGCCCGATCACCCCATCCTCAAACCGGGACTACTTCATCAACTCCTGCGCGATGCCAATCTGGGCGTAGAGGAATTCATCGCGTTGCTCAAGTAAGCCGAGTGAATCGTGAGAAGACACTGCGTCTTGACATCGTGCCCCGTTGTAAGCCCCGGTAACCCTATACATCTCGACTCAACCAGAAAAACCACCTGAAGGAGCTACTCTTGAGAACCGATCTACCTGTCTACATCGTCAACGATGCCATCCCGGACTTCATCGCCTTCTGTCGGGAGCGCGGCCTGCGGCGCTTCATGTTCGTCGCCGACACCAACACTTATCCCGCGCTGGGCCAGCGCGCCGAAGCCGCGCTGCGCGAGCAGGGCTGGGACGTCCGCACGGCCATCCTCCAAGGGGATGACGTGATCGCCGACGCGCGCTACATCATGCAGACGCTTGTCGCGGGTGACGCGGCCCCGCGCACCTACGTCGCGGTCGGCTCCGGCACGATCACCGACATCAGCCGTTTCGTCTCGCACCGCTCGGCGCAGAAGTTCATCTCGCTGCCCACCGCTTCCTCGGTCGACGGCTTCACCTCCATCGGCGCGCCGATCGTGGTGGACGGCGCCAAGATCACGCTGCTGACACACGGGCCGTTGGGGGTCTTCGCCGACCTGCCGACCCTCTGCGCCGCGCCGCGGGCCATGATCGCCGCGGGCTTCGGCGATCTGATCGCCAAGCTGACATCCGTGGCCGACTGGGAATTGGGCCATCTGCTGTGGGACGAGCCGTACGACCCAACCATCGCGCGGCGCTCCCGGAACGCAGCCCTGGCCGCGGTCAACCAGCTCGACAGCATCGCCAACGCCGAATGTGAGGGAGTCAAAA
>JAMCQN010000199.1 GCA_023382055.1 Chloroflexota bacterium | reverse complement strand
TGAGCGACTCTCCAGCGCCGCGGCCAGCGCCAACACGCCGGCAGTATCCAGGCCGCCGCTATCTGGCGCGACGACATCCGTCAGCTCCGGCCGGCCGTGCGTCACAGTACCGGTCTTGTCGAAGGCGATGGCTTTGAGCCGGCCCAGGTTCTCCAGGTGTGCGCCGCCCTTGACCAGCACGCCGTTGCGCGCGGCCTGCGCCACCCCGGCCAGGATCGTGGCGGGGGTGCCCAGGGCCAGCGCGCACGGCGACGCGGCCACCAGCAACGTCATCGCCCGGAGGAAGGATTCGCTGATCGGCACGCCGAAGAGCGGCGGCACGAAGATCACCAGCAGCGCGCCGATCAGCACCGCGGGCACGAAGATCCGCTCGAAGCGCTCGACGGTCTGCTGCGTCGGTGACTTCTGCGCCTGCGCATCTTCCACCATCTGCATCACGCGCGCCAGCGTGCTGTCCTTGGCCAGCCGTGTCACCCGCACTTCCAACGCGCCCTCGCCGTTGATCGTCCCGGCGAAGACCGGATCGCCCGGCGCTTTGTCCACCGGCAGGCTCTCCCCGGTCACCGGCGCCTGATTCACCGCGGAGCGGCCCACAGCGACTGCGCCATCGGCGGGCAACCGCGCCCCGGGCTTGACGATGACCATGTCTTCGAGCTGCAACTGCTCGACTGGCGTCTCTACTTCGGCGCCGTTCCGCCGCACCAACGCCGTCTTGGGCGCCAGATCCGCCAGCGCCTTGATGGCGTTGCGGGCGCGTTCCAGCGCGCGCTCTTCCAAGGCGTGCCCCAGGCTGAACAGGAACAGCAGCAGCGCGCCTTCGGCGAAATTGCCCAGCGCGGCCGCGCCCAGCGCGGCAATCACCATCAGCAGGTCGGTGTCGAAGTGCCGCTCACGCAGCGCGTGCCAGGCGTGGCGGGAGATATCCCAACCACCGAGGATGTAGGCGCCAATGTAGAGCGCCAGGCTGACCTGTTCGGGCAGGCCCAGGAAACGGCCGCCCGCCCAACCGACCAAGACCAGAAGGCCAGCCAGGCCGCTGAAGAGCAGTTCGCGGTTCTCATCCAGCCAGCTGCGCAGCCCCTCGGGCGGGATGGCGTAGCCCAGCGAACGCACGCGGCGCTCGATGGTCGCCCGGCTGGCCTTCTGACCGTCGAACTCCACGCGCATGCTCTGGGCCGCGTAATTGACGCTCACCGTTAACACGCCGTCAAGCCGGCCGACCGAGTGCTCCAGCACCGTCGCGCAGTCGGAGCAGTCCATCCCCTCGATCGGCAGATGCAGGTGGTGGAAGCGGTCGGTGATCTGGGCGCCGGCCCGCTGCGCCAGACGTTGAACGCCTTCGAGGGACAGCAGATTGGGATCGTAGTGCAGGCAGATCGTTGCCTGGTCGTTCGCGCGTTCCACGTGCGCCTGACGGATCCCCTTCTGCGCTGCCAACTGCTCATTCAAGCGCTGCACACAGCTATCGCGTTCGTCGGCGACCCCCGGCAGCAGCACGGGAATCTCAAGTTGGAGGGTTGACTCAGCCATAATGCCTCGGTTCCCAAGTAGAATGAAGTGCGGTATCAGCCGTTCGTGACGTGGTCCAGTCCCTGGACAAACAACCCACGCACGTGATCGTCATCCAGCCGGTAGTAGGCGTGTTTGCCCTCCCGACGGAAGCTCACCAGCCGGACCTCGCGCAGGTAGGCGAGCTGGTGTGACACCGCCGACTGGCGCATTTCCAGCGCCGCCGTCAGGTCGTTGACACATACTTCCGCATCGGCCAGCGCCGACAGGATGCGCACGCGGGTCGGATCGCCGAGCGCCCTGAAGAGGTCGGCCAAATCACGCGCCGGGGCGTCAGCGACCATGCGATTGCGGGCCGCGGCCACGCTGGCCGCATCCGGTTCGGTGCAGGTGTTACTATCGGGCGGCAGTGATAAATCATTGGCCGACATTCTCCGAGTTCCTATCGTATGAGTATTTACTCATATGATAATCACATGAGCCTGTCTTGTCAAACCGAAGGGGGTGAGGTGTCGCACTCTCGGCTTACGTGGTACACGCCTGGGCGCCGTGTGATGCCGGCCGCACTCAAACTGGCGGGAGCTACGGCGCGACCGTGGAGGTGCCAGTCGCTGAGGCACAGGCAGGCCCGTGGTGCCCCGAGAAGGCCTGCCTCACGGCGCCCCGGTCGCCGGCCGAACACTCGCATTCACGCATCGGCAACTGACTTGTCTGTTGGGGTGGGCGAGACGCTCATGGATGGCAATCCGTCGGCCACGTCAGGTTCGGCTTGTGGCGTCGCCCAGGATGGCTGTGCCGCTTAGGTAGCCGATATAGGCCGGAATCAGCGGCAGGACGCACGGCGACAGGAACGATAGCACTCCCGCCACTAGAGCAAGGGGAATCGTCAACGATGACGAACCGGCGTCACCCAACTCGACGCTGGCGAGGCCAGTGCCAAAGCGAGAAGCGAACTGACTGCTGAGCAGCGCCAGGCGGTCCATAAACAGCAGAACACCGACGAAGATTAGGAACAGCCCAGTGATCTTGGAGATCATGCCCAGATGACGGTTGAGACGCCGCAGCCAGGTGGTCATCCCGCCGAATGCCGCGCCGGTGAGCAAGAAGGGGATGCCCAGTCCTGCCGAGTACACTAGCAGCAGCAGCGCACCTTGGCCCACCGTCTGCGCGTCGCTGGCCAGGACGTAGATGGCCGCTAACACCGGCCCCACGCACGGAATCCAGCCCGCGGAGAAAACGACGCCCATCAGCGCAGAGGATAGGTAGCCCCAGCGGCGATTGACGTGCATCTGAACGCGGCCTTCGGTGTACATCAGCCGGCCCAGGGCGTCGGTCAGGGCCAGGTAGGTCCGGCCAAGCCAGTTGCCATCCCCGCCGGCAGCGCGTATCCGGTCGGCCAGCCAGCCCAGCGCACCTGTCACCTGCAGCCCAAAGAGGATCAGGATTGCGCCGCCCAGTTTGACAAGACCAGGCAAGAGCTGATTGAACGCCGAGCCAACAAATGCTACTGATGCGCCCAACACTACAAAGACGGCGCTGAATCCGAGCACGAAGGCCAGGGCGTGCAAGAAGGTGTGCGGACGCTGGCGGCTGTTTACGAAGGACTCCATCCTACCTCCCACTCGCTCCACGGCGCATCAGCTTCCGCAAGGCATCTATACTGCAAGCGGGTGCAAGTTGCGCTTTTCCCTCTGTCCATGCTGCGAGCATCCTGAGCGGAACGGAGCGGCGTTAGCGGAGTGTAGTCGAAGGATGCGGCCTTCAGCCATGCCCCGCTGCGCATCCTTCGACTACGCCGGGGCCCCTACCCCGGCTCCGCTCAGGATGCTCCGCTAAACAAAAAAGCGCAGTTAATGCCCGCCCGCAGTATAGCTCGGCGTGGAAGGACGCTTGGCGAGGCGCCATGCTCAAGATGATCAGGCACGACGCCAGCCAGACAACTATGTAACCCGCAACTATGCGCGCCATGGAGATTGATCATGCAGCGCGCCCTGTTGCACTCTGGTCGCCGTTATGCCCGACTATCAGCACCAGAAGAGCGACACCCAACACGATGAAGCTGTCAGCCAGGTTGAACGTCGGCCAACGTGTCGCGCCCACACCCACATCGAGAAAATCAGTGACGCGTCCATCCGGCAACCGGTCGCCGAAATTGGCGATGGCGCCGCCGAGGATCAACCCGATGGGCCAGCTCGCCGCGGGCGGTAGTTCGCCAACGCGCAGCGCGCGCATGACCCAGATCCCCAACCCAACGATGATGATTCCGGACATCACGAGTGGCCAAGGGCCGCCGCCGGCGAACAGTCCGAAGGCTACGCCAGAGTTGTAGCCCAACGTCAACCGGAAGAGATCAGCCGCAATGGGCACGGACTCACCCGGGGGAAGCATCTGCTGTGCCGATGCTTTCACCAGGACGTCCAATAGTAGCACTGCTAACATGGGTATCAGAGTTCGGCGCATGTTCCCTCCCATATCGTATCAGAGTCAAAAGCTTCCTCGCCATCTGCCGCCACCGCGACATGGTACCCCTCTTGCGTGAGACCCCGCCGCAAAGACGCGAGGATATCCTCATCGTCGTCAACCAGCAGAATGCGTGTCGGCATTTCCGCGTTGTCCTAATCCGCACTGAGCGCCGCTTCAATGGCTTGGCGCAAAACCGCATAGTCGGAGCCGCGATCCACGCTCCGTCCATTGACGAACAGGGTCGGCGTGCCACGCACGCCCTTGCTCGCGGCCTGGTTGATGTCCGCGAAGACGCTCGCCGTGTACTTGCCTGACGTCAGGCATTGGTTGAAGCGGGCCGCGTCCAGGCCCAGCTCTGCGGCGAAGCGTTGCAGGTTCGGCTTGCTGAACACACCCACGTTCTCGCCGCCCTGCTCGGTGAACAGCTTATCGTAATAGTCCCAGAAGCGGCCCTGGTCGTTGGCGCATTCCGCAGCTTCGGCGGCCCAGCGCGACTCCTGCCCCAGGAAAGCGTAGTGGCGGAACACGAACTTGACCTTGCCCGTGCTCACATACTCTTTTTCGAGTTGACGGGCGGTCGTGTCAAAGAAACGCCGGCAGGCGGGGCACTGGAAGTCCGCATACTCCTCCACCACAACCTGCGCGGTGGCCGAGCCCTTGCTTTTCTCGCTGCCGGCGCCCGGCACGACATCACCCTTATCCTGCGCGGTCAGCGCGTAGGCCACGCCGGCCGCGACCAGGACGAGGAATACAGCAACCCCGATGATCAACCATCTGTCTGACCTGCGTGCCTTCACGGATGGAACGACGCGACCTTGCGCCGTTCGCTTCTTCTGCATCGACTTCTTCATCGAATCACCTCACAGTACGAACAAGAGCAGGACGGCGCCCATGGCCGCCATGATTGCGCCGGTCACGCCGCGCAGCATCCGCGACGAGGAGCGTTCCCACGCCTGGAGCTTGCCGCCCACGACAGGATTGAGCGCCAACGCCAGCACGATCACCAGCGGCAACACGAACATCAGGTTGTACAGCCCCAGGTAGCCCAGCCCTTCAGCGAAACCGGTTTGGCTGCCCAGCAGACCCAGGATCGCCACGTACGGACCGCCGGAACAGGGGAACTCATGAATGCCGACGAGCACACCGAGGACGAGCGTGGTCGGGAGGGTGGCGCGATACATCCAGTTCTTCAGCGACTCCTTGCTGCTGGAAGGCACCTCCAGGCGGATGGGGAAGCGCGGGAACAGCGCGCCGGTTAGGTTCAACAGGCCAAACAGGATGAGCAGAATTGCGCCCGCCTGGCCCAACCAGTGGCCCTGGAACAGGGTGGAGGCGCGCAGCAGGCCCAGGCCGATCAGAAAGTAGACGACATATACGGCGCCGATGTACACAAACCCCATGCGGGCGATCGACGCGCCCGTCTTGCGGATGGTGAAGAGAAACGTGATGAAGAAGAGCAGGATGGCGATCGCACACGGATTGATCCCATCCACCAGCCCGGTGAGCAGCACCGCCGGCAGGAGCACGGCAGCACTTTCGCGTGCGGGCGAAGCCACACTGTCCGCTGCGAAGGTCGCCCGGTTCGCCTGGAACCAATCCAGGTACGTCTGAATCGGGGTGGCAGCCGGGTAGGACTGGACCGGCCCGGCGAAGGCCCAGGCGCGATAGGTCTTTTCGGTGGACTCGCCCTCTTCGCTGTAGACCAGGACGCGCTCGGGCAGCGCGGCGCCACCGGCGAGCAATGCCTCCACCACGGCGCGTGGCGGCTCGCCCTGCAGGATGATGCGTCCGTCGTCGATGTAGGTCGCCAGGTGGCTCTGCAGATCGAGGGGAATGCCCAGCCGCGCGTTCAGGTCGTTGAGTTCCTTGCGGTTCTCCCGCTGGTTGATGTAGTCCTTGCGCACCAGCGCCACTTGACGTGCCCCCAGCACCGCGCTGAGTTCACCGTTGATGTAGTGCGCGCATTCGTCGCACGCCTCATTGTAGTAGACCACGGCCTCGGGACTGCCGGCTGCCTCCGTCGGGAACGGTAAGTTTCCCAGGAAAACGAGCGACAGGACGAGGGCCAGAAAGCCGAAGCCTTTCATCTTCCTCTCCATAGACTGTTGCTGCTCAGCAGCAAGTCAACTTCTTGGGGATCTCGCCCGGCTGCAACGGCCCGAAGGGGTTTCCGTAACGCCGGATATTAGCGATCATCTCGCGGTTCGCATCCGTCTCAGTGCCTGCGGCAACGAGGCGGGCGCGCAACAACTCACCTTCCGGGTCGCGGCCGACCGGACAGGCAACACGGCACGCTCGACACAAGGTACACTGGTAGTAGGTTGGCGAGTCGGTTCCCGCCGCAGCCATGCTTGCCGCCGCAAGCACGGCGCGGCCGCGCGGCGCTACCGTTTCGTCGCGAGAAATGGTGAACACGGGACAGACCTCGCGGCACAGCCCGCACTCGATGCAGGCGGGATTTTCTTTCAGTTCGGTCAGCATGTCTTGCCTCGATTGATGATCTGCTGCGGATCGTAGTGCTGCTTGAGCTGCTGCACCGTCTCCCGCCACGCGGCGCTGACCCATCGCTGTTTCTTCAGGCCGATGCCGTGCTCGCCGCTGACTGAACCGCCGGCCGCGGCCACGCGGGCGTATAACTCGGCGATGCGCGGGTCCGTGGGATCGCGGAAACAGGGGTGAATGATCCCGGCGCCGAGGTGGCCGAACACCGGAATGTCCTGATCAGCCAGCCAGGGCAGCAACTCTGCCAGGCCGGCCGCGTCGAGACGCGGGTCCTCGATGATGGGATGCCCGGCGCGCGCCAGTACGGGATAGAGCCCGTCGCGGGCCTTCCACAAAGCCGCGGCCGGCGCCTGATCGGCCGGCGGCGTCGGCACCTGCCGCTCGACCAGGAGATGCGGCAGCGCCGGCCAACCGATGGCGGCCGCAGCATACGGGTGTAC
>JAMCQN010000145.1 GCA_023382055.1 Chloroflexota bacterium | reverse complement strand
GCCTGAAACGACGCCTGCCGGCAACCCTTCGCAAGGTTTGATGCCTATAACCGTTGCAGGTGAATGCCGCCGTCCACGTTGATGACCTCGCCGGTCGAGTAGGGCAACGCTCCGGCGGCGATGGCGGCCACCGCGCGCCCCACGTCCTCCGGCTGTCCCCAGCGGGAGATGGGTATCAGCCCCTCCGCGATGCGCTTGTCGTATTTGCTTCGAGCCGCGCCGGTCATGTCGGTGTCGACGATGCCGGGACGCACCTCGTAGACGTTGATGCCGTACTCGGCCAGCCGGTCGGCGTACAGCGCCGTCATCATGCCCATGCCGGCTTTCGACAAACAGTATTCGGCGCGATTGGTGCTGCTGGTGTAGGCGCTCATCGAGCCGATGTTGACGATCATGGGGTTGTCGATTGTCCCTGCGGCGCGCAGTTTGATCATGATTCCGGCGGCGGCCTGCGTCAGGAAGAACGGCCCTTTCAGGTTGACGGCCATCACTTCGTCGTAACTGGCTTCGCTCATCTGCAGCATGTCGACGCGCTGGCGCGGAGCCATGCCGGCGTTGTTCACCAGCAGATCGAGCCGCCCGAAGCCTGCCAGCGTCTCACGCAGCAACCGCTCGCGGTCGGCGGCGCCGGCGATATCGGCTTGAACGAGCAGCCCCGTCCCGCCGGCGGCCTGCACCTGCGCCAGCGTATCGGCGGCCGCGGTCGCGTTGGACTGGTAGTTGATCGCGACCGCCCAGCCCTGCCCGGCCAGCGCGACGGCAATCGCGCGCCCAATCCCGCGGCTGGCGCCTGTGACCACCGCAACACGGCGTGACTCTCGCTTGATCGCTTCACTCATGTTGTTTCACGCTCAAGTATCTCCCAGACTTTGCGAATGTAAAAACGGTAGTTCTGCAGCGGCGTGCCATTGGGGATGCGGTGGTCGAGCCCGAGCAGGCAGCCGCCGCTGCGCAGCATGGGCGGCAGCCTGTACTCCAACTCGGCGGCGATGTCCGCCTGCGACCGCCGCAGCACATGTTTGTCGATGCCGCCGACGAATGCCAGGCGCTGCCCGTGCTGCCGGCGAACCGCGACGATATCCATCCCCGCCGCCGGCTCCATCGGCAGCATGGTGTTGATGCCCGCGTCGAGCAGCGCGTCGATCACGCTCGTCACGTTGCCGTCGCTGTCGATGCAGAACAGCCGCGCGCCGCGTTCGGCCAGCATGTCCCACACGCGCCGGTAATACGGCCGGATAAACTCGCGGATGTGCTTCGGCCCGATCAGCGGGCCGCTCTTGCCGGCGAAGTCCTCGTGCACGTCGAGCTGGTCGATCGGCGCGGCGGCGGAGACGCGCTCCAGCACGCGGAAGGCCGTGTCGGCCATCGTAGCGAGCATATCGTGGATCAGTTCGGGCTGCTCGTAGAAGGCCACGCACAGCGCCGCTTCGCCCATGAGCTGGCGCGGTTCGTCGAATCCGCCCGGGATGCTCACGCTCACCACCAGCCCGTCGCGCCGGGCCTGTCGGGCGACCTGTTCCCAGCCTTCGCCAAACCGTTGCGGGGAATACTGGTAGTGCGGCTTGATGCGCAGCCAGTCGGCCATATCCGCCACCGGGTGGTCCAGCGGCAGCGCCAGCGTGGCCGACGCCTTGATCAGCTTGACGGTGCGGCCGTAGTTGTCGCGCGCGATGATGTACTCGGGCGTCTCCTGCAGGATCTGCTCCTGCTCCTCGCCCAGCCAACCGGTGTTGACCGGCAGCGCTGCCCACATCGGGCGGCGGTAGCGGAATGCGCTCATGTCGATCTCGCCGGGTGTCGCGCCCTGCGCCAGCCATTCCTCCTTCACGCCGACGAGCGGGCCGAATATCTCGGTGAAGAGCGGCCCCGCCCTGGCCTTGAACGTCATGGCGTCCAGATATTCCTCGCGGCGCACCTCCATACTGCGTTTAATGGCAAGCGTCTCGTGGATGTCGGCGAGGTGTAGTGTAGGCATGCGCGTGTTCCTATGCTGGTTTTACGCGGCTCCAGCGGCCTTATCGAGCGCCTCAAGGAAGAAGTAGTCGCCCCACATCACGCTCTCGTCCACGCCCAGCCCCCTGCGCTGGTGATACATGCCGTGCTTTAGGATGCCCTCCCAACCGGGCGTGTCGATGGCGAGGAACTCCGGCTCGGTGAGCGTGTTCAGAATGCGCAGAGCGCAGGCGCGGTAGCCGGCCGCCTGCGCGGTGTCGCGCGTGAGCGCGGCCAGGCTCAGCAATCCGCTGGCTGCGATGGCGGCGGCGGAGCTTTCATAAGGCAGCGCCGGGTTGGGTTCCTCCCAGTCGTTGGGCGGGACGCCGTGCGCGGGTGTGCGCTCGATGTAGAAATCGGCGCAGGCCTGCGCGGTGCGCAGAAAGCGCTCGTCGCCCGTGAAACCGTACACCGCGCCGAAACCGTACAGCGCCCAGGTCAGCCCGCGCGCCCACGAGGAATCGTCGCGCCAGCCCTGCTGGGTGGTCTGGCGCAGGAACTCGCCCGTATTCAAGTCGAAGATGCCCTCGTGCGAGGCGCTGCCGTCGCCGCGCACCAAGCAGCGCCGCGTCGTCAGCGCGTGCTGCGTCGCGCGGCGCAGCAGTTCGGCGTCGCCGGTCTGCTGCGCCGCGTAGAAGATGATGCCCACGTTCATCATGATGTCGATGAACAGGCTGTCGTCGGCGACGAAGGAGCGCAGATACTGCCCCTTCTCTTTGAAGCGCAGGCTGAGCGTGCGCCCGGCTTCCACCACCACCGCGTTGACGGCCGGGTCGCCCTCCAGGTCGTACCAGCGCTTCCAGGTCGACCAGAACAGAAACCCCAGGTCGTGCACGTCCCAGTCGGTCTTGCGATGTTCGATCAGGCGCGAGTAATGCTCGGCTTTGGCGCGCCAGTAGGGATCGCGCGTGCGGTGGTACAGCAGCCAGAGCTGCCCGCCCAGGAAACCTTCGCACCAGTTGGTCCAAGTGTCGCCGCCGTGCCGCCATTTGCCGGCCTGGGTGTACATGGGGAAATAATCGGGATGGGTCTCGATCAGGCGGCGCAACTGCGCCCCGGCGAAATCGAAGGCGCGGTTGATTTTCGGCGCGAGGTCGGTTGTCGCTGGTGTTCCGGGTTGTGTCATGTGGGTTGCTTCTGTCTCATGCCATGATCGCGGCGCGCTCGCGCGTCAGGCTGTATTGCAACGGCTGGCCGGCGATGTAGCGCTCCAACTCCGCGATCATATACTGCCCCATGCGGCGGCATTCGCTGTCCATCGACCCGGCGATGTGCGGCGTGAGGACAACGTTAGTCAGCGTATAAAGCGGCGAGTCCGGCGCAGGCGGCTCCGGGTGGGTGACGTCCAGCACGGCGACCAGGTCTGCGCGCTGCTGCAACACGGCGATCATCTCATCCTCGCGCACCACCGCCCCGCGCGAGCTGTTGATGAAGGTGCTATAAGGCTTCATCGACGCCAGGTGCGCGCCGCTGATCAACCCTTCGGTTTCTTTCAGCCAGGGCGTGTGCACGGAGACGACGTCGGCGCGCCGGAACAACTCGTCCAGCGTCACCATCTCGACGCCCGACTGCGCGCCCTGTGCGGGAGTGACGTACGGATCGTAGGCGATGATCCGCACGTCGAAGGTCTTCAGCCGCTCGACGACCATGCGCCCGATCATGCCGAGCGACACGATGCCCACCGTGGAACCGAACGCGCCTGCGACCGGGTAACGCACGGTGCGCTTCTCCCGCTTCAGGCTGGCGACGTGCTGCCAGCCGCACTTCAGCCCGAACAGGATGTGCGCCAGGGCGTACTCGACCACGGGAACTGCGTTGGCCGCCCAGGCGCTGCTGATCACGATGCCGCGCGCCCAGAACGCATCGGTGACCAGCTCTTTGATCGATCCGGAACCGTAAAACACCGCCTTGAGGCGCGGGGCGGCTGCGAGCAGTTCGGCGTCGAAGACCGGGCAGCCCCAGCCGGACAGGATTACGTCGGCCTCGGCCAGAACGGATGGGTTGGCGTGGACGCTCTCGGCGGTCTGCGGCGGGGCGTAAATATCGACCAGTTCGGCGAGGCGCGCGCGTTCCGGTTCGCCGTAGATCAGCCGCAACGGCTCTTCGCCGAGTACGTATAAACCTTTGAGCATGATGTCCTCGTTCCTCATGGATGTTTTGTGCTGCACACTGTTGCTGGAGCGCGCCTATTCAGCGAACATCTCTGCGAGAACTGAAAGAACTACTTTTTGCGCTGACAGGCTGATGTGTCCCAGCCGCTTCACTAATCGCGCTTTGTCAACGGTGCGTATCTGATCAAGAACAACCTGACCTTCCCTGCCCTGGAAGCGACAGGCTACTCGTGTTGGATAAGCTTGTCCTTGCGTGGTCATGGGTGCAACGATGACAGTGGCGATATAACGATTCATCTCAGCGGGGGAAATGATGAGACAAGGCCGCGTTTTTTTGATTTCACTCCCCACCGTTGGATCAAGACTGACCAGGTAGACGTCGAAGCGCTTGACTACCATTTCCACTCGCTCGTATCCCATTGAGTGGGCGTCGTCTCGTCGAGCAGCAGGTCATCGCTATGCCTAGCCATAGCGCGAAATTGCTCGTCCCAGCGGTAACGCGGACGTGAGGTGGGGCGGATAACCAGTTGGTCGCGCTGTACGGTAATTTCTACTTCATTGCCCAACCCAACCTGGTCGATAAGCAGCTTGGGAATACGGATTCCCCGCGAGTTGCCGATCTTTATAATGGGGGTCTTTACTACGCTCATAAATCCTTCTCTCTGGTGAAATGTGCCTACATTGTACTCACAGGCGGGAGATGAGTCAATTCGCGGCGAGCGCGTATGAACCGCTCGACGGCTGGGTGTGACCGCAGCAGTTCGTCGCCAGGCACATGTAGGCCTTTGAGAATGATCTTCTCGCTCCTCATAGATGCCGCATGGCGCGCTGGAACCGGTTTGACCGGCGGGCATTGTGATATTAGGCTTGGCGGTCTGCCCTGTCAAATGCGCCTATGCCAAATCGCCTACGCGCACTACGCGCTTCGGCGGATGACACCCGCGTTGGTCATTGCTAAAGTAGTAGCAATCTCACAGGAAAGTGTGGGCCGGCGGCGGAATGGCGGACGTTACCAGCTCCGATTGTATTTAAGCTTTCCTGTGAGTGCCCATCCCAATAGATGTCTGACTTCTCCAAGAAGTCAGCAACTGTGTTCAATGTCAAGCGGTCGCCGTCCATCTGGGCGCCGTGAGGGCTATTCCTCCTGCCGGGCGGGTGTGTTCGTTTTTCCGGCAAGGTCCCGGACCCCGCAACACCCTGTCAGCGCTTCCTCGGCCTGACTTTCAGCACACCCCACGCCATGGATACCGGCATGACGAACATGATGCCCGTATGGCGGTCGGTAAAGTCGCCGATGATCGACTGCGCGGCCTGGATGGCCTGTTTCAGCACATCCTCATCATCGATGACGCTGAACAGCGTGCGGTTATTGCTCTCTTCGGGCGAGAGCACCGTGCGCAATGACACGATCAATGGCAGGTCGTCGCGCCTGGCTTCTTCCTCGCGATGGCTGCCCTGGCTGTCTAGCACGGTTACGCCCGGCACGCCGGCTTCCTCCCATGCAGTCAGAATATCAGCCTCCACATCCGGGTTGTCAATCACTAACATCAGCAAGTTTGTCGCCATGCGCAATCTCCTTTGCAGTTGCACTGGTTTTGTGCGGGAACACCCGCCGCAAGAGAAACGGCGTCAAGAGTGTGGTCAGCAGGATCATCATCACCATGGATACGAACATGCTATCGTCGATCAACCCTTGCTGCAGGCCGATGGACGCGACGATCAGGCCCACCTCCCCGCGCGAGATCATGCCCACCCCCACGCGCAGCGATTCGCTCCACCGCATCCCCGCCAGCTTTGCGCCCAAGCCTGCGCCGGCGACCTTCGACAGGATCGCAATCAGGGTGATCGCCAGCATAAAGATCACCGCTGCGCCATTCAAGCTGCGGGCATCGACCTTCAGCCCGATGCTGACCAGGAACAGCGGCACAAAAAAAGCGTATGCGATCGTATGCATACCCGTCATGATCTCATGCCGCAACCGGGTGCGCCCGAAGAAGATGCCGGCCAGGAACGCGCCGGTTATCGCGGCGATCTGCCCGAGCGCCTCGGCGGCAAACGCGAAGAGCAATGTGGCGACAATCGCCCACGACACCACACCCTCGCTGATGGGCAGGCGCTCGATGCGATAGGTGAGGCGCGGCAGCAGCCACAGGCCGACGGGGACGGCGATGACGAAGAACAGCGCCATACGGACAATCACGCCGGCGATGGCGCCCGCGCCGCTGGATCCGATCGTAGCCAGGAAGATCGAGAGTACCAGGATCACCAGCACGTCGTCTACCACGGCGGCGCCGAGCAGGGCCAGCCCCTCGCGGCTCTTGATGACGCCGAGTTCGAGCAGCGTCTGCGCCGAGATGCTGACGCTGGTCGCCGTCAGGATCAATCCGATGAAGACGCTGCTTGATACCGGGTAATTGAATAGCAGTGAAGCGAGCCCGCCCAGTATCAATGGCGCAATAACACCCAAAACACCTGCGATGACCGCAGTGCGTCCGGTGTGCAGCATCTCGCGCACATCCACTTCCAGGCCGGCCATGAACATCAGTAGAATCACGCCGAGCTCTGCCAATTCAAACACAATCTCTTCAGTCGTCTGTGGCGCTGTGAATAGCGGCCAATGGAAGATGTCTAACAGGGTCGGCCCGAGAACCAGTCCCGCCAGCAACTCGCCTAATACCGCCGGCTGTTTGAGCCGCACGCTGACCAGGCCGGCGGCTTTCGCCGCCAGGATCAAGATGGCGAGTTGCAGGATCAATTGCAGGGCGACGCTCATGCGGCTGAGTATACATGGATCGTTAGGCTTTCGCAGGGCGAAACCTCACGCCTCACAGGTCTGCCAGACCTGTGAGATGTCAGGCTGTGCTCCGGCATGCGTGCAGGCACAAGTCTGACTTCTCTCAGAAGTCGGCAACTGTGTTCAATGTCAAGCGGTCACCGTCCTGGAATGGAAAGGCTGATGCGTTTTCATCATGGCATTCAGGATGGAGGATTCTGTCATGTCTACTTCAGTCGAGAGCGGCCGCCCGAAGCCGCGCGGGTTGATGCGCATCGGGCTGCGCGTCCCCATCTTCCTTTATCGCATCAATCTCTGTCTGCTGGGCCGGCGCTTTCTGCTGCTGACGCACATCGGGGCAAGCTATTTCACGACCAGTACAGGGCAGGGGGCATGTTCGACGACGCGCTCGGTGACGCTGCCGATCAGGATGCGCCGCGAGCCGCGGCTGCCGACCTGCCCGATGACGATCAAGTCCACGGCCTGCTCGCGCGCCAGGTCGGCGATTTCCTCGTAAGGTACGCCGTTGCGCACCACCTGGCTGTAAGCCAGACCGGCTTCTGAAGCCAGGCGCGATAGATAATCCAGGTAACGCTGCCCACTCGTCTGCAGATCGTTTTGCACCTGCTTGGTTACGCGGCCCAGGGCGTGAGCCAGCTCTTCGGCGACGGTGTTATCGACGACGTAGACGAACGTGATACGCGCCTTGTGCAGGGCGGTCAGCTTCACCGCCAGCCGGCCTGCCGTCATCGAGGGTTGCGACCCGTCTGTGGGGACGAGAATGTGACGGAATATTGTCTGTGTCTCTGACATCCCTTACCTCCGCGTGTCATACTTGGTTATCCGACTCAGGTTCACCTTCAACAACCATCTGACCGTCCGTGATGTTGTGGTAAGGTCGGTCGTATTCAGGTGTGGGCGGCTCAACCTTCGGTTTGGCTGTCTTGTTTTTCAGCATTTTCAGGCGGAATATTTCCTCGCGCTCGCGTTCTTCCAGTGAACTCGTGATGAAGGCAACGGTCTCCTCGTACTGCGGGATGAAGATATGCTGCAACGCGTTAACCCGGCGGCGCGTCTTGCGCAGTTCGCCGGCCAGCCGCCATACCGCCGTCTCCAGTTCCGACAGTTCAGGGATACGGCTCAGCACGGAGCGGAAGGCCGCGCTCGCCTCATCCATGGCCGCCGTGGTATCGCCGAGGCTGTAAGGCATTTCCACCGGTCCGCCATGCGCCTCGACCATCGGGATGGCCACGCCCATGACGCCGCGCACCTTGAGCTGCACGTCAACAGTCTTGTTCACCGCCAGCGCCGCCCATTCAAGGTGCTCCTGTCCCATCGTCAGCTTAGCCTGTTCCAGCGCGCGATAGGCCTCCGCCAGGAGTTTCCAGATCTGCTCCTGCAGACCCTCCGCCTCGTGCGCCAACTGGATCAGTTCGGTGGTCAACACCTCGCGCTTGCGATCCAGGATCACGTAGCCCTCGCGCACGAAACGCAGTTCCTGCTTCATGCGCAGCAAATTGCTGCGGGTGGGCGGGACGTTAATGCGCGGCATGGGCCGCCTCGTAATATTGCTTGATCTCGTCGGGACTGACGCGTGTGAGTTCATCCTGCGGCAGCATGGAGATCAAGCGCCAGCCGATATCGAGCGTGACTTCGATGGAACGATTCTCCGTCGGCCCCTGGTGGATGTACTGCTGTTCGAACACCCGCCCGAACTGCAGATACTGCTGATCTACTGTCGATAGTTCTTCCTCGCCGATTACCGAAGCCAGCGAGCGCACATCCTGGACGTGGGCGTAAGAGGCGTACAACTGCGCCGCAAGGTGGCTGTGATCGGCGCGCGTGTGGCCTTTGCCAATGCCGTCCTTCATCAAACGCGACAGGCTGGGCAGCACTGTTATGGGAGGATAGATGCCTTGCTGGGTCATTTGACGCCCCAGCACGATCTGGCCCTCGGTGATATAGCCCGTCAGGTCAGGCACCGGGTGGGTAATATCGTCGTTGGGCATTGTGAGTATCGGTATCTGGGTGATCGAGCCATTGCTGGTCCTGATGCGCCCCGTGCGCTCGTACAGCGACGCCAGGTCGCTGTAGAGATAGCCGGGGTAGCCCTTGCGGCTGGGCACCTCGCCGCGGATATTCGAAATCTGCCTCAGCGCCTCACAGTAGTTGGTCATGTCCGTAAAGACGACCAGCACGTGCATCTCACGTTGAAATGCCAGGTACTCGGCCAGGGTCAGCGCGGCGCGCGGTGTCACCAGGCGCTCCACCGGCGGGTCGTCCGCCAGGTTCAAGAACATGGCGACGCGCGTGAGCGCGCCGCTTTCGGCAAACGAGTTGCGGAAGAAATCCGCCACGTCGTGCTTGACGCCCATGGCCGCAAAGACGATGGCGAACTGCGCAGTCTCGGACGGCTGCTCGCCCGCCGGCGCCCCCAGCGTGGCCTGTCTGACGATCTGGGCTGCCAACTGATCGTGCGGAATGCCGGCGCCGGAGAAGATAGGCAGCTTCTGTCCCATCACCAGCGTGTTCATGCCGTCGATGGCCGATATGCCCGTCTGGATGTAATCGCGCGGATAGACGCGCGCGGTGGGGTTGATCGGTTGGCCGTTGATGTCGGCGTAGTGCTCGGTCAGCGGCTGCGGGCCGCCGTCGAGCGGCCTGCCCATGCCGTCGAAAACGCTGCCCAGCATTTCCTCCGCCACGGGGAGGTGCATCGGCCCGCCCAGGAAGCGAACACGCGTGCCGTCGATAGACAGGCCGGTGGTGCCGGAGAATACCTCGACCACCGACATGTTCTCGCCCACCTCCAGGACGCGGCCCATGCGCAGGCGGCCCTGTGAGTCCAGCACTTCCACCATCTCGTCATATCCCACGCTGCCGGCGCCCTCCACTACGATAATGGGGCCTTCAACCCGGCTCACGCCAATGACTTCCTGCCCGCCAAGAACCAGTGCTTCGCTCATCTGTACTCACTCTCCAATTGATCCATTTGTTCGTCTATCCGACGGCGGATCTCGTCCATCTTGTCCAACTGATCGTTGGCGATGAGCGCCTTCATACGAATCAGGTCGTTCACCACGGACAGCTCGTGGATGACCGTAATCAGCGCGCCGCGCTTGATGATGTGCTGCGCCCTGGTGTGGAAATGCAGGATCAAGCCCAGCATGCGAATCTGTTTCTGGATGGTCGAATAGGCGTCGATATCATCCATCGCGCTCTGCTGCAGGAATCCTTCACGCAGAATGCGCGCCGTTTCCAGTATGAGGCGCTGCTCGTCGGGCAGAGCATCCGGCCCCACCAGCTTGACAATCTGCGCCAGGCGGCTTTCCTCGGTCAATAGCTCCATGGCGACGGAACGCATGGCGTACCAGTCCTGCCCTACTTGCTTGCGCCACCAGTCCGCCACGTCCTCCAGGTACTCGCTGTAACTATCCAGCCAGTTGACCGAAGGGAAGTGGCGCGCCGAAGCCAGCGCCTTATCCAGCGCCCAGAAGCAACGGATGAATCGCTTGGTGTGCTGCGTGACCGGCTCGGAGAAATCGCCTCCGGGCGGCGAGACGGCGCCGATGACGCTGACAGAACCGGGTTGGCCGTTCAACGTCTCCACGAAACCGGCCCGCTCGTAAAATTCCGCCAGGCGGGCAGCCAGATAAGCGGGGTAGCCTTCCTCGGCGGGCATCTCCTCCAGCCGTCCCGATATCTCGCGCAACGCCTCCGCCCAGCGCGACGTCGAATCGGCCATCAGCGCGACGTGGTATCCCATGTCGCGGTAATACTCGGCCATGGTGATGCCGGTATAGATGCTGGCCTCGCGAGCCGCCACAGGCATATTCGACGTGTTGGCGATCAGCACTGTGCGCTCCATCAACGGGCGTCCGCTGCGCGGATCGACCAGGTGGGGGAATTCCTGCAGCACCTCGGTCATCTCGTTGCCGCGCTCGCCGCAGCCGATGTATACGACCACCTGCGCATCCGACCATTTTGCGATGCTGTGCTGCATCACCGTTTTGCCGGCGCCGAACCCGCCGGGAATGGCGGCCGAGCCGCCTTTGGCCAGCGGGAAGAACGTGTCCAGTACGCGCTGGCCCGTGATCAACGGCATGTTCTGCCCGGCTCGCGCGCGGTACGGACGCGGCCGGCGTACCGGCCAGCGCTGCAGCATGGCGACGTCCTGCTCGCCTGTGGCCGTGCGCAGGCGCGCGATCGGTTCCACGATGGTGTACTGGCCGGCAGGCGCTACCCAGGTCAAAGTTCCCCTGTCGTCCGGCGGGATCATCACGCGATGTTCCAGTGCGGGCGTCTCCGCAACGGTTCCCACGATGGCGCCGCCGCTGACTTTATCGCCGGCCTTGAGCACAGGGGTGAAATCCCATTTGTCGGTGCGCGGCAGCGGGCTCATGTGCATGCCGCGCCCGATAAAAGACCCGCTGTGCCTTTCCATGGCCGGCAGAGGGCGTTGCACGCCATCGAAGATGCCGCGCAACAGGCCCGGCCCCAATTCCACCGACAACGACATGCCGGTGCCGAAGACCGGCGCGCCCGGGTGCATGCCCGATGTTTCCTCATAGACCTGGATCGTGCTGACGTCGGATTCCAGCCCGATAACCTCTCCGACCAGGTGTTCCTCGCCGACCTCGACCAGTTCCAGCATGCTGACACGGCGCGACCCGTGCGCGCGCACGACCGGCCCGTTGATCCAGGTGACTGTTCCGACTTGCTGGCTCATAACGTTTCTCCCATCAGCAGGCGGTATACCGGGGAGCGCAGGCTGCTCTGCAGGCGGTTCAGGCGAGTCTCCAGTGTATTATCAAACTGGCGATGTCCGTCCGGAGTTTCCACGCTGACGCCAATGCCCTCCTGCAATGCTGGTCCGGCCTGCACTCTCACAATCAACTCTTTGGCAATGCCGTCCAGCACCTGGGCTGTCAACAGCGCCTGAGTCGCCGGGTCGGCCAGCACCTGCGCGGTGTCCGACCCCAGGTGGGACAGGGCTTCGCGCAGCAGACGGCCGGCGATCGGCGCGTAGTCGCTCCACTGGGGCGCCTGTTGCAGTTGATCGCGGACTGCGTTGAATACCTCGTCGAGGAGTTTTTCCCGGCAGTTCAACTGAGATGAGCGCGCCTTCAACTGAGCAGTCGCGATGGCCTGGCTGCGGATGCGCTCAGCCTCCGCGCTTGCGCGTTTTAGAATTTCGGCGCGTTCTGCAGCAGCTTCTTCCTGCGCGCGCTGCTGTATGGTTTCGGCTTTGGCCCTGGCGTCCGCCAGCGCCTGGTCGGCTTCGGCCTGTGCTTCGCTTTGGACGGCTCGCGCCAGCGCCTGTATGCTATCTTCTATCGGTCTCATAACTCAATCACCTTGTCTATCCGCGCCAGCTTCCGTCAATACTGGAGCTGTAACGATTCATATCCTCACGCCGATGGCGTGTCGCACCAGTTCGCTGAGGGTGGGCTGATCCGGTCTCGGCCCGCCCGGAGCCGGTATCTCGACAACCAGCGGAACCGTGCTGTGTAATTTCAGTTGATCCATGCGCGCCCCGACCAACCGAGCGACATCCTCAGTCACCAGCACGATGCCGATATCGGAAGACGCCAGGGCTTCGTCCAGCGCCTGATTGACCTCGGCCGCCGTGGCGGCAGCCCGGCCGTGCACGCCGACCAGCTCGAATCCCAGCACGGCATCAGGATGTCCGATGACTTGCAGCTTCATGGTTGCCCTACCGGTTCAACAGCATGAAGGAGATGATCAACCCGTAGATCGCAATACCTTCGGCCAGACCGACGAAGATGAGCGAGCGCCCGAATGACTCCGGTTTTTCTGCAATGGCGCCCACGGCCGCTGCGCCCGTTGCGCTCACAGCGATACCTGCGCCGACTGTGGCAAGCCCGGTTGAGAGCGCCGCCGCCAGCGATACATAGGGGTCGGCTGCCGCTGCCGCCTGGCTCAAACCGGCGGCTGTCGCAGATGACGGCGAGACCAGCCACACGATGCCAAATCCGACGGCCATAAGACCTACCACGACGTTAAAACCATTCAAGCCGAGTACCAGCCGGCGGGTGGCTGAAATTGGGGCGTTCTCACGCTGGCGCAGAAAATAGAACACGGCAGGTGCCATGGGGATCAAGCCAACTAAAATTGCGACGATCAGTTTTATCATAATATTGCTCCTCGATATGAGTTGATTTACCTGCTACAGATCACGTATCGCTATACCGGACTCTTCTACTAAACGAAATGTGTCTCAATCTTCCGCGACCGGCAGCAGTGTCATCGGCTTATAACGCGTCCCGCCGCCAGTGAAGAACTTACTGAAGAACTCGTAATACTCCAGGCGCATGGTCTGGATGCCGACGATCAGCCCTTCGAACCCCACGATAAAGAGGTTGCCCAGGGCGATGACGATCCAGTAGCCGAGGCCCTGGTTATGGCTGACCATGCCGGCCAGGATAAAGACGACGGCGCTCAGGCCGCCGTGCGCCACGGCGAAGGCGCCCACACGCACATAGGAAAGGCTGTTGCTGAGGAAGCCGATCAGAGTTTCGAACAGTTCAAAGACGGCCTGAACTGCATACGTGCCGATGCCCCCTTCCACCAGCGGGTGATGGTTCGCGATCAAGTGGCTGAGCGACTCGGAGAGCATGACGCATACGCCTGCCGCCACAGCGGGTATGATGAACAGGATCGCGGGGATGTGCAACCCGGCCAGCGCGCCGCCGGCCAGGCCGATCAGAGACCAGTAGAGCACGAAACCGGCTAAGCCATTGTGGTCAAATAGCAACTTGCCCCAATCGCGAGCGACAAACGAGTTGTACATGCTGAGTACGAATCCGATGCTGAGCAGGATAACGCCGGCGCCGATCGCAAACAGGAGTATCTCCATGATGTTTTGCATCGGTCGAATCCACAGCGCCGGCAGGGCATTCTCCACGCCAAAGATGCTGCCATAGAGAAAGCCAAACATCGTCGCCGACAGGCCGCAGGCGGTCACGATAGCGCCCAGACTGGCCATGCTGCGCAGCGCCGGGATGCGGCGGCTGACCACCAGCGCACCCAGCAAAGCCAGCACCAGTCCGTGACCTACATCGCCGAACATGGCGCCAAAGAGCAGCGGGAAAGTGAGTGTAATCAGCCAGGTGGGGTCCAGTTCCCCATAGCGGGGCCGGGCGTAGGTGGTCACGAGCATCTGGAACGCGCCCAGGATGCCCGGGTTGCGCAGCGATACCGGCACGTTCTGCAACTCGGTGTCGCTTCGGTTGATTGGCGTGGTCTCCAGAAGGACGCTCGGAGAAGCCTGGCGCAACCGTTGCGTCAGGTTCTCGACATTGGCGGTCGGCGCCCACCCGACCATCAGATAGGTGTAGCGCAGCTTGCCGAAGCGCGCCATTGCCTCCGCCAGCATTCGGCTGGCTCGCACGCGCCATATCAGCGTCTGCATCTGCTGTTGATGAGTCTTGCGCAGACTGCTCAGCACCGCATTCTGCTCGTTAATAGCCTGCTGTGTGCGTTTGATTTCCGCATGCAGCGACTCTATGACTTGCGATGGCGTGCCCTGCAGTGTGTCCGGCAGATTGAGCGGGTTGAGATAAGCGCTGCGGGCTGCCCGGTCAAGCACGTCGGCGTTGTGCTGCGTGCCTGCCAGCCAAACGACCGCATTCTGGCGGTCTTTGCGCAATGTCATCAGCACAAAGGGGATGCGCGCCAGGCTGGTTTGTATACGCTCCAGGTTGCCGGCCGGCATGACGCCCAGCATATAGAACATGTAATGCGACTTGCCCAGTGTGGCTAGATCCAGGTCGATGCCTGCCAGCGGTTCCAGTTGCATCAGGGTGCTGTGCAATTGCTCCAGGCGCTTTTGCTCGCCGGCCAATTGCGCGCCCGCGTTTTTCACATCCTGTTCGATCTGTTCTACCTGCGGCCGCGCCACATCGACCTCGATCGTAACGGCGCGATCAGCAGCCGGCGGAGGGCCGGCTTCCACGTTGAGGGCTTGCATGGATGCCATCACGCGGCGTTCCAGCGTGGCATAGCTGGCGGCCTGCTCCGGCCAACTGTCGCCATTACTGATGCCCGGTTGCGAACTCAGAGAGCTGGCATCCACCTGGTGGAATACCCCCTGACCGGCCAGCACCCGGGTCACCGCGAGCAGATCCCTCGACGGGGCGATTAACTGAATTTCGGTCATTGCCTGCGGATAAAACATTCGATCTCCAATTCCCGTCTAATTGCCGGAATCCGTTGGCCGTTAGGTCCGGGACTATGCCATCAACAGTTGCGCCTTGAACTCCTCGGCCGGCATCTGCGCCGATTTGGCTTCGATCAACACCGTCAGGTCCTGGATTTCCAGTTCGTGCAATACCACAAAAGCCAACGGCACGCCGATATGGAAGGGATAACCGGTGAAAGCCGACCTGCACTGCTCAGCCACATGCCGCTGCAGTTGCAATTCCAGTTGCGGCAGGCCGCTGCGGAGTTCGTGAAGCAGGACGTCCACACCGCTCAGGCCGGGGTAGATGCGCGTGATGATGCGCGGGATATCGGCGCCGGCGGCAATCGCGCGGATGTCTTCATCCCGCACCCGGTAGCCGAAAGGAAGGGTGTAGTTGATGACTTCCTCTTCGGAAAGATTGTGGTAGACGCGGTAGCGGATCGCCCACATCACGTTGTTCATATCGAGCAGCGCTCCCACCACGCGCAAAGCCTGGGCGCGATCCTGGCTCCCCAGACGCGAGATGCTGGTCCACAACTGGCGCCAGTAATTGAGATCCAGCGCTACTTCCAGCGGAAAGAGGCTCTGCTCGGTGATGAAGCGCGGCATGGCATGCGACAGCGTCTCGTAATAGGGTGTGCCGCGCAGCAACTCCACAGCGCCAGTCACATTGCCGGCCTCGACCATAGCCTGCGCCGGCAGCACAGTCAGCGACCCCAGCGGAAATAACACATAGCGCACCTGATCCCATGATGCGCCGGTCATGATGCCGCGCAGGACCGCCTTCAGGTTGGCGACCTCAAAATGCCGGTAAAGCTGGGTCAGCAGCGGGCGGGTTTGCGCTGGAACGAGCTGCACCACGGTGGTAAACGCATCGGCCAGCCGGCTCTTGATCTGGTATACCGCGCGCCTGGGGGTGAGGGCGCGATCCTCAACTTTCAACAGGTATGGGCCATAAGTTGTTTCCTTGAGGAGCGATACCAGGCCGCCCAGATCGGAAGCTTCGCTCAAGGCGACCCACATCTGTTCAGTCAGCAGACCGGCATACATGGCGCGCACGCGCGCATGGATGGCGGCGTACCTGGTGACATCAGTGCCCGGCATTGGCGTTACTCCCTGCCGGCTACCCGGTCGAGTACATAACGCGCCGCTTGCTCTAGATGGTTTTTCGCCAGGGCTTCGGTGCGGCGATTCTCATCTTCTGCTTTGGCCAGAATGCGCTCGCACTCCTCCTGCGCCTGGGCGTTTTCGATCATCTGGCGGGCTTCCGCCTGTGCGGCGGCGCGCGCCTTCTCGATCATGGCCTGCGCTTCCTGCTCGGCCTGAACCGGCAACTGCTTTGCCTCGTGCTCGGCCGTTTCGCGCTGCGCCTGCGCCTGTTTCTCGATTTCCAACACCTGCTGGATTCGTTTGTCGTCGTGCGTAATGACGCTTCCAACGGCGGCGTGGGCGTCACCTGCGCCTTTCTTGTTCACACTGTTCTGTGCCATGCAATACAGCAATATCCTTTTCAGTTTGCGGAAAAACCGCAGCGACTGAATCAGGGGATGTGGTGAAGTCAGGCGTACAACAACCTTTACTAGCCTACATGCCCAGGCGTCTGGCGCGCATGATCTTACAACTTACACCCCTTCACAATGACGTGTCGCACCGCTCATTCCAGCATGATCGATCACTTCACATACCCGATCAACGAACCTGAGCGGTACAACACTTTGTATACGACACTTCTTCGTGTACTGAGGTTAACAAGCAGGCAGGGATTAAACAAGCGCCGATCGACTTACCGTGTCCTAGCGGAATCGCTATGCCGATTGTCGCGTGAGGGTATGCCGACTAGGCGATATCGCCATCGGTATACGCAGTTTGTTGAGCAGTTTTGTGAATAGGCCGATCCGGGTCGCGCCGGCTTCACGCATGTTCAGAAATATAGTGCTGACGCGTGATCGGTATTTCTTCGTGCAGGGGCGCCTGGTGTTCGCGCACGGTGTCTTGCACGATCAACACCGGCGCCGAACCGTAGACGATGAAGCTGGTCGCGATGCTGCCGTAAGGCCATTGCGTTGTGCCGGATGCGCCATGTGCGCACATAATAACCAGATCCACAGCTTGTTCGCTGACAAATTGATGCAGGGCTCCGGGGGCCGTATCGCCCTCCAGCAGGTGGGTCTCGCAATCCATCGTCACGCGCGACGGCAATTGAGCCAGATAATCAAGGGCCTCTTCGCGATTGCGCTCCATAACGCGGTCTGCCAATGAGATATCCTCCGCCGTGGGGGGCATGCGACGGACCATTTCAGGTCGGGTAACTGCCTGTATTGCCAGCAGGCGAGCGTCACAGAATTGCGCCAGCCGGGTTGCCACCGGCAGGACACACTCGGCGCGCCAGGACCCATCCAGCGGCAGCAGGATGCGTTTGTAGCGGAATGCGCGGTAATCCACCACCGGCGCGTTGCCGGCTCGTACGATGAGCGTATGGCTGCTTGGGCGCTGCAGAACTTTTTGCGCCACGCTGCTGATGTTCCAGCGGCTGATCCCGCTTCTCCCGTGGCTGCTCATGACGATCAGATCCTGCTCTTCAGCGGCGGCATATTCCTGGATGCTCTCGGCGGCACGCCCTTCCAGCCAGCGCGTATTCACCGGGATTCCGGCGGTATGCAGGCGGGCGGATAGACTCTCCAGGTAGTTGCGCGCCTCCACTTTTTCCATCTGCCATGCCAGGGGGTCCATACAACCGAAGTGACCCGTATACTGGCTGGGATCGAGCACGCGCAACAGGGTCATTTTGGAGTAAAACGCTTGAGCGAATACAATTGCATGGGGCAGGACGCCTTCTGCTAAAGCGGACCCATCCAGAGGGATCAATAAGTTGTTGATCATAGTTGTTATTGCACCATAATTCCATGCGGTTTTAATGGCCGCTCTAATACAACGATGAACACAACGACCAATAAACGACGTTGTGGGTGACGACACGTGGAACACTACCGCGGATTACGCAGGTAACACTTCAGATAAAAGCTTCGCGGTACTACGCCACTTCAAGAATCAACGGCTCGTTGAATAACTCGTGTTGAGCGGGCTAATCCACGACATCGTAGTGTGTATCCGCAACTTCTAGTACCCTTCAGGATAGTGTGCTATGCGCAAAATGTCAACATTTTTACATCGAGTCCATGCTAAGCGAATGCGCTAAGGGACCTCAACGTTACGCTGAGGGGGTTATGTGATCTGTGTAGTCCTCCAGTTTGATTCGGTTTTTCGATGGGCCACATTGATGCGACATAACCATTGGTTGAGGCAGTTAGACCGATCATCATGATGAAGTAGTCTGCATCGAGGCGTAAAAACCGACTCCCGGCGCCTCAACCTGAGCAGCTCTCAGACAGACCCCGGGAGTCGGAAGTCGGTGTAACCGCGTGGCGTGTCAGTAACGGAAAATTGCGGCGACCGATGAGCCATTGGGCATGTGTTGGCTGTCGACGGCATACACCGTTCCGCCGTTCAGCAGCGTGTGTACGGCGGCAAAGTCCAGCATGTCCTCGCTGCCGGGTTGTGGCGTTTCATACTCGTGCATCGCGCCGATTTCAGGCGCATAAGACCCCCAGGCCATTGCGCCCGTCTGTACGAACAGCACCTCGACGCGGCCCTGATGGGCGGCCGGCGCTACCCGGCTGATCTGGTTCGAGGCGCGCGGCGTGCCGGCTAGTTGACGGTAGAAATCGGCAGCTTCCAGTTTTGCTTTCTCGAAGAACGGCTGCACGATCGTCCAGGCGCGTTTGTGGAATTCAACGGCGCCCATGTCGTCCGGGTTGCCGCTGATGGCCTGCTCCATCAACCTTGCATAGGTGTTCACTTCCTTATACATGGGGAAGAGATATTCCACGCCCGCGAACACCAGCGGCGCGCGCTGATCCTTGATCTGTTTGCACAGGCCGTCGTCAATCTGATGCAGATAGCGCAGGATGCGCTCCTTGGTCAGGTCCGAAGGCGCGCCCAGGCCATAGAAGACCGCATCGCCTTTGCCCGGGCGGGTATTGGTTACCGTGCGAAACTGGAGTTGCTTTTCCGACAGGTCATACTTCATGGCCTCATCCAGGCTGCCCGGGACGCCCTTCAACTCCACTTCGCGGGCGCCGCCCGGCTGGGCATCCAGCAGACGCACGCGATTCTGGCTGATTGCCAGAATATGGAACCGCCGTTCGCCGCTGAGCATGTGCAGTACTGGCTTGATGTGGAAACGGTCGCCGACGACGACCAGCTCTTCGGGTTTGGCAGGCATCTCGTAATGACGAAAGAACCCGGGAGCGATGAAGACAGCCAACCCTTCATCCTGGTGCTGCCAGAACAATGGATCTTCCAGGAGTTTACGGGCCGGGCTGAGTAAAAGTTGCGTGTCAACCGGTCGCGATCCGGCGGCGATGAGCTGCTCTTCGGCATTGCGCAGCAGCTTGCGGAAACGAATGGGGTTCTGGCGTGTTTCCACGCCTGCGTGCAGAGTGGGCAGTGAAATGGATACAAACGGTCCGCTTCTCTTTTCGACCAGACTTTTCAGTTCATCTGTGGACAACGTGTTCATGCTTTCACTCCTTCCAAACAAGGCGATAACGAAAGACATTACCGAACAAGGCACAACACGGAATCGTATGCGGCTGCTTTCGGCCTGCCTTGAGCGTTGATCAGAACTGACAGTGCTCAGTGGACTAGCACGCTTTCGTTGAGGCCACCTCCTTATTTAAAAATTATGATAACAACATCCCCTTGATTAATTGTATGACGCTTTACAGTATCATGGGTTGTGTGGATGCATACACCCCATTGTTGCTGCGCGGCATGCTCATCGGTCTTGCAATTGCGGCTCCGGTCGGCCCGATCGGTTTGTTGTGCATTCAACGCACACTCTCCTATGGCCGCGCGTATGGGCTGGTGTCTGGCCTGGGCGCGGCTTCCGCCGACGCCGCATATGGCAGCGTGGCGGCCTTCGGGTTGACCCTGGTATCCAACCTGCTGGTGGGCATGCAAACACCTCTACGCCTTCTGGGAGGCATCTACCTGTGCTACCTGGGGATCAGGACGTTCCGCCAGGCGGAGAGAGAACAGGTTGTGTCTTCAAGTCGCGGCATTGCCGGGGCCTATCTCTCGACCTTCCTGCTGACGCTCACCAACCCAATGACGGTGCTATCGTTTGTGGCGATCTTTGCCGGGCTGGGCGTGGGAGTCGAGCGCGGCAATGTGCTGTCTGGCGGCGTGGTGGTGCTGGGGGTGTTCGCCGGCTCCGCGGCCTGGTGGCTATTTCTCAGCGCATTTACCGGCTTCGTGGGCGCCCGTCTAGCACCGCGTATCATGCAATGGATCAGATGGATTTCCGGTCTGGTGATCCTGGGCTTCGGCGCCGCTACATTGCTGGGTCTGCTGATTCCCCGCGCCATGTGAGCGCACTCTGCCGGCTACCGGGCAGATAAACAAGCGCATGACCCCAGTCACAGCCCGAAGTGACTATGGCTACTGGCAGCCCCGTTCATTGCTGCCTATGATGATCCGGAGACCATCAAGAGGGTGAATATGAATCAGAAAAAACTTCCCATCATAGCGGCTGGACTGCTGGTAACCACAGCGCTCGTCGCGGCATGCGCCGCGCCGGGCTCAACGAATACCCAGCGCACGGGCAACGGGCAGGGTACGGGCCAACGCGTAAAAGTCACGTCAGGAACGATCAGTAACCACATCATTGGCACTGGAACGGTTGTAGCTCGCTCGACCGCTCAACTGGCCTTCTCTCATTCGGGAACGGTTAAAACGGTTAATGTGAAAGTCGGCGACCAGGTTAAGGCAGGCCAGGTACTGGCTACGATCGATACCAGCGATCTGGAACTGACCGCCAGGCAGCAGTATGCCAATTACATCAATGCACAGGCGTCCTACAGCCAGACGATCGCGGGGCCGACGCCGGAGAATCTGCAAGCCGCCCAGGCTGCCGTGATTTCGGCTCAGGCGGCCTATACGACGGCATTGCAGGGCTCTACGAGCGCCGCTCTGGGTTCAGCCTATGCGCAGGTGAAGAGCGCCCAGGCCGCCCTGGATCAGCTCTCCGTCGCGCCCAGCCGGTACGATGTGGCTTCGGCGCAAGCTAATATGTTGAACGCCAAAGCGGCGCTCGATTCGGCCCAGGCCGCCTACGACAGCGCCTTCAAGCGCAATCCGGCCGGAATCGGCGGCACGTCCGCCGGCCTGAACCTGGAACAGGCCACCAACAACTACAACGCCGCCAAAGCCGCATACGATAAGCTCTTCGAGCCGGCCACCGCTTCCGCCGTCTCATCCGCCAAGGCGCAGGTGGCATCCGCGCAAGCCAACCTGGTCAACCTTGAACCGACCCAGCAGAAGGTCGCATCAGCCTTGCAAACACTCGAACAGGCCAAGGCCAGCCTGGCCAACCTGACGCCCACGGATACTGCCATCCTGCAGGCCAAGTCCAAGATGGATCAGGCTTACCTGGCCTGGCAGCAGGCCGAGAAAGCGGTCACCGATTCAACGCTCACGGCGCCCTTCGACGGCATGGTGGCGACGGTGAATATCGACGTCGGCGACAGCGCCGCCACGGGCGCCGCTATCGAGGTCGCAGACTTCACCGTTCCTCAGTTCGAGGTCAGCGTCGATGAGTCCGACCTGGGCAACGTCAAGGTGGGCGAGAATGCCATCGTTCAGTTGCAGACCTATCCCAACCTGCAGATACCGGGCAAGGTCGAGCGGGTGGATGCGGCCGGCAAGACGAC
Source organism: Chloroflexota bacterium (assembly GCA_023382055.1). Taxonomy (GTDB): domain Bacteria; phylum Chloroflexota; class Anaerolineae; order J036; family Brachytrichaceae; genus CAIXPS01. The sequence continues at coordinate 8,528 of JAMCQN010000145.1, read as the reverse complement.
CGGAAACATCGTGACCTTCCAGGTGTACGTGTCGATCAGCAACACTAAACAGACGGACGGCGCGTCGCCAACCATCCTGCTGGGCATGAGCGGCACGTCGCAGATCGAGACGCAGCGGGCGGACAATGCCACGCTGGTCCCCGATAATGCGCTGATTGTGGACACGCAAACCCAGACTTACAGCGTGCAGCGTTTGAATGCCGACGGCTCGATGTCGACGGTACCCATCACCATCGGTTTCCGCGGCACGAATGAAGTACAGGCGCTATCGGGTGTGAAACCCGGCGATACCCTGCTCATCCCGAGTGCCGGCGCGGCCAGCACAGGCGGAACTGGATTCGGCCCGGGCGGCGGTCGCCCAGGGGGTGACTAATATGATCGAGCTAAAGAACATCTGCAAGTACTATCACATGGGAGACGAGGTCGTACACGCGCTCCAGGATGTGAGCCTGAAGATCGATGATGGCGAGTACGTCGCCATCATCGGCCCTTCCGGCAGCGGCAAAAGCACGTTGATGAACATCCTGGGTTGTCTCGATATCCCGTCCTCTGGCGCCTATGAGTTGAACGGCGAGATGGTGAGCCGGTTGCGCGAAACCCAATTGGCCACCGTGCGCAACAAGAACATCGGGCTGGTCTTCCAGAACTTTAACCTGCTGGGCAAAGCCAGCGCGATTCGCAACGTCGAGTTGCCGGCGCGTTATGGCGGCGTCGGCGCGTCGGAACGGCGCAAGCGCGCCGTTGCGGCCATGACCGCGGTCGGGTTGGCGCACCGCCTGCATCATAAGCCCACGGAACTATCGGGCGGCCAGCAGCAGCGTGTGGCCATTGCGCGCGCGCTGGTAAACGAGCCTACGATCCTGCTGGCCGACGAGCCGACGGGAGCGCTGGACCAGAAGACAGGCCGCGAGATTCTCGACCTGTTCGAGCAGTTGCAGCGCGAAAAGGGCATCACGGTCATCGTGGTGACGCACGACCCCAATGTGGCGCGGCGCGCTCATCGCGTCGTCACCATTCGCGACGGCCGCATCGAGAGCGATATCTCGCGCCAGCAGGGCATGAGTTCGGACCAGTTTGTGCAGCAGCTATTGGCGCGCCACGAACCGGAACCCGATACGGCGCCTGAGACGGTCGTCGCCGAAGATATTCAGGCAGAGGCTGCGCGAAAGAAGGCTGTCAAGCCTGACGGCCCGATCCCGCTCAAGCGCGTGGCGCTGATGGGACTGTCGGGCATCGTGCTGGCGACGGTGGTCAACCTTATCATCAGCCAGTTAGCGGATCTCCTTTTCAGCATCCGCCTGCCGATGTCGCAATTGGCGCCGGTGGCAATCCTGACGGTGGTTGGCACGCTGGGCGCAGTGATCGCTTATGCGCTGGTCAACCGCTTTGCCAAGCGCCCGGTCTGGCTGTTCCGCATCATCGCCGCCGTCGCGCTGGTGCTGTCGCTTGCGCCGGATGTCGCGTATGGCGCGGGCATATTCAATCCCGTCAGCCTCTTTTTCTCCTCTCAACGCGCGGCCTTTGCGCAGAACGGCGGCGGGGTCGCGACCGCGAATGGCGGGACGACTGCTGCCGGCGGTGGTAGAGGGTTCGCCGTTCGCAGCCCATTAGGTTTTCTAGGTAGAGGCGGGGCAACGAACACCAACGGCGGTTTCGTGAGGCGGTCGCCCTGGGTAGAAGCCAGTTCGCTGATCGTGCTGCACCTCGCCGCATACGGCATCATCGTCGGCATGCTGACGCGGCGGCCAAAGCGGAAGCCGCAGGTGGATAAGCCAGTCGGTCTGGCTCGTTAGGCGTGTGCATACGGATAGGAGTGTGTTATGAGCTTACTTGAACTTGTAGAGACCGCATTTGAAAGCCTGACGACGAACAAAATGCGCACCTTTCTGACCATGCTGGGCGTCATTATCGGCGTCGCGGCGGTCGTCACCCTGCTGGCGCTAGGTTCGGGCGTGCAGGCCTCCATCGACAGCCAGATATCGTCGCAGGGGGTCAACCTGTTGAACGTCTCGCCCAACCGGCGAGTCTCCGGCGCGCGCCTGACCCTCGACGATGCCAACGCGCTGGCGGATAGATTGAATGTGCCCGACGCCGTGCTGGTGGTGCCGCAGTTAAATGGCAACGCGACCGTGTCGGCCGGCATCAATAAGGATACGCCCGAAATCATCGGGACGACCCCGGACTATTTCCCGGTAAAGAACGTCGCTCTCTCTGCGGGCGTGGCGTTTACGCAAAGTGACGTGGATCAGCGCCTGCGGGTGGCCGTCATTGGCCCGACCCTGGCGCAGAACCTGTTCGGCGCCCAGCCCGCTCTCGGCCAGACCTTCCTGATCGGCTCAGTGCCATTCAAGGTGATCGGCGTATTGCAAGCGAAAGGCGGCACCGGTTTCGGCGGCACCGACGACAGTGCATTCGTCCCCCTGACGGTGGCTATGGAGAAGCTGTTCGTCAACCGCGCCGCAGGGCTGAAGTCGATATCGAGCATCACCGTGGAGGCGGCGTCGACCGGTCAAAGCACAGCGGCGTTGAACGAGATCGCCGCGGTCTTGCGGAAGCGGCACGGCATCATCGTCGGCCAGCCGGACGACTTCAGCATCTTCGACCAGGCCTCGCTTGTCGCTACGCTCAATACCGTTGTGGGCACTCTCACGGCCTTCCTCGGCGCGATCGGCGCAATTTCGCTGCTGGTCGGCGGCATCGGCATCATGAATATCATGCTGGTGAGCGTGACCGAGCGCACGCGCGAGATCGGCGTCCGCAAAGCCATCGGCGCGCAGCCTGCGGCCATTCACCTGCAGTTCCTGATCGAGGCGCTGGCGGTGACGATGGTCGCCGGCGTACTGGGGATTGTGCTGTCCGTCATCCTGGTAACGGTGATCAACAGCGTGCAGACCAGCGTCTCGCCGGTTATCGAGCCGACGTCGGTGCTGATCGCATTCACTGTGTCGGTGCTGATCGGGGTATTGTTCGGCTTCTACCCGGCCTGGCGGGCCGCCCGGCTGGAGCCGGTTGAGGCGTTGCGCTACGAGTAGCGCGTTACAGGCATCCGGAAGTGGCTGCGCTACAATTGTCACGCGGGGCGCAGAGTGAGAAGGACGCAAGCGTCTGCGCCTTTTGTATCCGGGCAATTCCCCGTCATGAAGCAAGTCATCGGGCTGGTTCGCCTGACATTGTTATTGCGCGTCGCCACGTCGATCATCGGCGCGATCGTGGCGCTGACTTTTCTGCCGCTGGCGACGCCGGTGCTGGTGGATCTGGTCGCCGTCGTCCCGTCGCTGATCCTGCTGCTGGTTGTGTTTATCGCTTCGTTGCGCGGCTGGGGCAGCCCGCATTTCGTCAAGTCGCTGCTGGTGGCGGTCATCATCGTAGAAGCAATGGAGGCCATCCTCAGCCGGGTCGGGTTCCAACTCGCCAGCACGGCGCTGGGCATCAATGAGGGCGCTTTCTTCCGCCGCATCCCCGGCGGTCTGTCCGAGTGGACGTTGATGCGCCTGCCGCTGAACGTGCCGCTTCTGTTCATCACCATACCGGCCTTGCTGGGCGCGTGGATCGATGGGCGGCGTCGCGCGGTGCGCTGGGCGATCTTTACCGCGATCATGATCATGCTCAGCACCATATCGACCGACGCGCCCGAATTTACGCAGTGGCGCCTGAACGTCGGCGTCTTCGGCGCGCAGGCGATCGTCGTTCTCATTACCACTTTTTTTGTCGCCACGCTGGCCGATCAGCAGCGCGCCGAACAAGTCGAGTTGGAGACGGCCAACCGCAAACTGGCCGAGCAGGCACTGGTGCGCGAGCAACTGGCGACGACGCGAGAGCGCGTGCGCCTGTCGCGCGATCTGCACGATACGCTGGCGCACACGCTGGCCGGGCTGGTGGTGCAGGCTAAGGTGGTTGATACGTTGCTCGATAAAGACCCGGCTGCCGCGCGGCGCGAACTGGCGCGCGTGCAGGCCGTGGCCAAACAGGGTCTGGAAGATGCGCGCGCCGCGATCAGCGACCTGCGCGCCAACATGGTCGAAGACATGGGTCTGGGCAACGCCCTGCAACGCCAGGCCGAGTTGCTGGGCCAGCGCAGCGGTCTGCAGGTTTCGTATGAGCACAGCGGCGATGACCCGCAACTGGACAACGCGCACGCCGAAACGCTGCTCCGCATCGTCCAGGAGGCGCTGCATAACATCGAGCGCCACGCCAATGCCTCGCATGTCAGTGTGTGCCTGGAGCAAACCCCCTTGCCCGATCGCATGCTGACGATCCGCGTCAAGGATGACGGCATTGGTTTCGACGTGTCGTCGCTGGACGATGAGCGATTCGGTTTGCGCGGCATGCGCGAGCGGGCCGAACTCATCGGAGCGCACCTGCGCATCGACAGCATCGTCGGCGCAGGCACGATGGTTTCCGTGACCATCCGGCAGAATTAGCGCCGGCCGCAGGGCTTTCCGATGTCCGCCCTCCGCCGTTCTACATGACTGCAGTCACATCCCTGAGTGACCATGTCCACTGGCATCCCCAACCCCGACGCTTTATAAATAGGCCAGGACCTAATAGAGGGTGGACATGAAATCGAATAAAGGAGTTCATATGTCAGACCAAAGCGTTATCAGTGTGTACGATACGATGTCAAAAGCGGAACAAGCCATCAGCAGCCTGAACAGAGGCGGCTTCCCCATTAAGCAAATCACAATCACAGCCCAGAACCTGGAGAGCGAGAAGGAGGTTCATGGATTTGTAACTGCAGGCGATGTGGCAAAGACGGGCGCCGGCACCGGCGCCTGGGTGGGCGGCCTGTTTGGTTTACTGGCCGGCGCGGCATTCATCTGGGCGCCGGGATTTGGACCGCTCATCGTGGCGGGGTCATTAGCCGCTGTGTTAATGGGCGGAGCCGAAGGCGTGGCGGTTGGCGCGGCTGGAGGCGGATTGCTGGGCGCGCTGGTCGGCTGGGGAGTATCCAAGCAGCACATCATCAAATACGAAGAGCATTTAAAAGGCGGAAAGTATCTGGTCATCGCTCACGGCAGCGCTGAGGAAGTGGCCCGCGCCAAGAACATACTGCAGGGTACCGGAGCGACTGAAGTGACTCAGCACGATGCGACGGGCGCATAAGCGAGCCGTTCATCTAACCTGGAGGCAAGGAAATGGCAAACGACGGAGTAGACAAGATGGAAACTCATGAGACTGCGGATATACAAATACCTGTAGGCGCGGAGGTCAGTTGTACGGATGGCGTCTGTGGGAAATCAACCTATGTGCTGATCAATCCCGTTACCGAGAAGGTGACCCATTTCGTCGTACGGGAGAACACATTGCCGCATATGGAATATGTGGCGCCGCTTGAGTTGGTGGCCGCTTCCAGTAACGACATCATCATGCTCAAGTGCACCCGAGATGAACTGCAGCGCATGGATCCGTTTATTGTTACGCAGTATATCGATGAGCCAACGCACATGGTCTCCTATGGCAGCGGGTACGGAAGCGGATATGGAATGGGGACGTACTACATGTGGCCTTACGTTATTGGCGATACGATGACGCGGGTTGGTGTAGAGCAGGAGCAGATCCCTCCCGGAGAAGTGGCGGTTCGGCGCGGAACAAGCGTTGTGGCGACAGATGGCGCCGTGGGCCACGTGGACGAATTCGTGGTTCACCCCGACACGGGCAACATCACACACCTGGTCATGCGAGAAGGGCATTTGTGGGGACAGAAGGATGTGTCGATACCTATTTCGGCGGTACTCAGAACAGGCGATGACACCGTTGCACTTAACCTGAACAAGCAAGAGATCGGGGCTCTGCCGAGTATACACATCCATCGTCCCTGGCACATCGACAGAGCATAGTTGCTTTGGGCGAAAACGCGCAAACCTGGCATGCAGGCCAAACGCCTCACGGCTGTGCAGGCGCCCGTCGTTTCATACAGGCGCCTGAATCCACATGAGCCAAATGCGGTAATCCTCGCGCCGGTCTTTTGTCGGTGATATCAGGTTGTAAACAGGGTATCATCACAGCACATACAGGACAAAGGATCATTGGTGCTAAAACTCGTTGCGACGCGCTGGAAAACGATTCTGCAGTGGGCTGTCACGCTCGGACTGGTACTTTTTTTACTGGCCCAGATACCTCTTCATACGCTCGCCGACCTGTTGGCGCATGTCAATCTGGCCGGCGTGTTGCTGGGCGCTGCCATATACTTGTTGAATAACGTGATACGCGCCTTGCGCGTCGTCAGGATATGCGATCTCCCCTATCGGGACACCCGGGCGCTGCTGACGCCGGTGCTGGCGTCCAGTTTCGGCAACAACGTGCTGCCTGCGCGGGCCGGAGAGCCCATTTTTATCTGGGCGGCTCACCAGCGCCTGGGCCTGAGCTGGGGAACGAGTTCAGCCGTGATGGTCATCATGCGCGTTTTCGATACCATGCTTGTCGCGATAATCTTTGTCTTCGCCGCCATCGTCACCGGCGCCGCCGAATCATCCCTGATTCTGTGGGTCGTCACGGTCGCCCTGGGGGCTGCCGTGGTCGTCACGGCGCTGTTGCCGTGGCTGGGAGGGTATCTGGTCAATCTGCTGGTCGGCCTGGTGCGGTTGACCCGCAAAGACCATCTGATCGCCTTCATCGAACACGAAGGCCGGCGCGCCGCCGACGCGTTTGTGCAGTTGCGCGCCCCGCGCATCTACGCAGGCGTCTTCTTTACCTCGCTCGTGATCTGGCTGCTTACCTTCGGGTGGATTTACGTCCTGATGCGCAGCCTGGGGATCGACGTGCAATTGAACCAGTCCGTGCTGGGCTCCACGTTCGGCATTCTCTCGAAGGCGGTGCCCTTCTCGTCTATTGGCGGCTGGGGGGCGCATGAGGTCGGCTGGACGGCTGGCTTCACGCTCATCGGCTTCCCCACCACGCTGGCTATCAGCAGCGGTTTTGCGGTGAATACGCTGATCATCCTCACATCGGCGGTGTGCGGCCTGCCCGCCTGGCTGGCGCTCAGCAGCGACCAGCGCCGCGAGGAAGCCACGGCATCCGTTTCGGCGCACTCTGCGGCGTCCGCTCCCGTCGATCCGCCTGCTCGCCAACTGCCCGCGCAATTGAGCCACAAGCCGCTGCGTCTGTTCGTCCAGATCTGCGCGCTGAACGAGCAGGAGACCATCGGGCAGGTGATCTGCGATATCCCGCGCACCGTCGAGGGCGTCGCTTCGGTGCAGGTGCTCGTCGTCGATGACGGTTCCAGCGATAACACGGCGCTGGTCGCAGCACAGGCAGGCGCCGACCTGATCGTGCGCCATCACAGGAACAAGGGGCTGGCGCGCGCCTTCCAGACCGGCATCGACAACTGCCTGGCCCTGGGCGCCGATATCATCGTGAATATCGACGCTGACGGCCAGTACGAGGCCGCTGATATCGCGACGCTGATCCGCCCGATCGTGCTGCAGCAGGCCGATATGGTCATCGGCGACCGCCAGGTACAGGCGATGGCGCACTTCACGCCTGCCAAACGGCTGTTCCAGTGGCTGGGCAGCCATGTCGTGCAGGCGGCTGCGGGGGTAAACGTGCCCGACGCTGTTTCGGGATTCCGCGCTTATTCGCGCGAGGCTGCTTTGCGCATGTTCGTCACCGGCACGTTCTCCTATACCGTGCAGACCCTGATCCAGGCCGGCAAGCTGGGGCTGGCGGTGAGCAGCGTGCCGATACGGGCGCGCGAGACGACCCGCCCCTCGCGCCTGCATCGCGGCATGCTGCACTTCATGAGCCATCAGGCCGTCATCCTGGTGCGCACCTATGTCACCTACGAGCCGCTCAAGACTTTCAGCGCACTGTCGCTCCCGTTCCTGCTGTTCGGGACAGTGTTAATCGTGCGCCTGTTGATTTTCGCAGCCGAGCAGGGCGGGCAGCTAATCGGCCGCGTGCAATCCCTGGTGGTTGGTACGATCAGCATCGTCATCGGCCTGTTGCTGCTCATCACGGGCGTCATCGCCGATCGCGTGCGTGAGAATCGCCATCTGCTCGAAGAGATCATGTACCGCGTGCGCCTGCAGTCCGCGCAACGCTCCGAACCTGCTGCCGTTGCGGAACCTGGCGAACCGCTCAAGTAACCGCCTGCTGCACAACAATGCGTCACAGAATCAACATCGGCTGGCTGGGCATAATGCTCATCATGGCGGCCTTCCTGCTGCGGGTGATCGATGTGGATCGCCGCCCGCTGCACTTCGACGAAGGCATCAACGTGATGATGGGGCATCACTCGCCGGCCGATGTGCTGCGCATCTCGCGCGAGACGTTCGACAACGACCCGCCGGGTCATCGCTTCGCCATGGGCGTCTGGATGATGCTGGCGGGGCCGTCCTCATTTGCCATCCGCATTTTCTCGGTATTCTTCAGCCTGCTGGCTGTGGCCGGTCTTTACCGCGTCCTGCGCGTCCTGCATCTGCCGACCGCGCCCAGCCTGATTGCCGCAGGGCTGCTGGCGCTCTCACCTTACGCCATCGACTACGCGCAACAGGCCAAGGGCTACGCCATGGGCGCGGGTCTGGCGATGC
>JAMCQN010000190.1 GCA_023382055.1 Chloroflexota bacterium | reverse complement strand
GCAACCCTTGCGGAACAACCCTTGCGAAGGCCTTCGGCCTTCGCAAGGGTGAAATCAAGGGTTAAACAATCCTCGGCAACTCCGCGCGCAACGCCACAATGGCGTTGTACGCCGGCTTGGGCGCGCCATCGCGATCCACCACGCCTGCCCCCTCGATGAACGCACGGTTATCATCCAAATCCCAGTAGTTGAGCGCGCGCACGCCGCGCCGCGCCGATGCGATGGTGTACCACATGCGCACCCAGTCGGCCTGCAACTCCTGCGACCACGGGCCGCGCCAGCCGCCGCCGGGCGTGATCTGGCCGGTTTCGACCAGCTTCCCCGCGCCGGGCAGGCCGGGCGTGCCCATCTCGGTGATCCACACATCCTTGCCCAGCGCCAGGTAGCGGTCCAGTTGATCCGCGCACTCCATCAGGTCACGCCCGGGCAGGTAATACTGCAGGCCGATGCCCTCAAAGTGCACGTTGCGCTCGATCAGGTATTCGAGGAAGGTCAGCGGCGAATCGCCCGCCGGAGGCAGGTCGACCGGCTGCCATGACGTGCGGCGCTCGCCCGTCGCTGCATAGTCGCCCCAGATGCAGCAATTGTTGATGACGCGCGGCGTGCCCGGGTCGATGCCGCCCACCACCGCGTTCACCAGACGGGTGACCTGCAGGCGCTGGTGGCGCGTCCAATTGAAGGGGTTGCCGAACGACCAGTCGTGGTTTTCGTTTACCGTCTCCCACGCGCTCACGCGCCCTTTGAAGCGTTCGACCAGCGCGCGCGTCCATTGCTCGATCGCGCTCAACTGGTCGCGGAAGCTGAGCGTGCGGAACCAGCGCGGCGCGCCGCCGATGCCCAGCCAGAAGATGGCGAAACTCTTGACGGCCACCTTGTTCGTCTCCGCCCACTCCAGCATCTCCTCCAGGATATCCCAGCGGTACTTCCACTGCACCGGCTCGATCCAGCGCCAGAAGTTGGGCAGCGTCATGGCCTCGCAGACCGGCAGCAGCACCTCGCGCTGCTGCCGCGGGCGGCTGAAGTCGGGCGGAGTCATGCCGTCCGGCCAGTCCGGCCCTACGCCGATCGACCATTGCCCCAGCCGTTCGCCGAAGCAGAGCGCGCCGGAGAACAGGCTCTTGCGCCCGCTGAATGCCAGCGCCTTTCGCGAGACGGCGTACTCGATATCGTCGCCGGCGCGGATGGCCTGCAGGAATGCAGTAGCAAAGTCGCCGCGCGCGAATGACTCCTGCGCCAGACCCAACGCGGCGAAATCGTTCTCGCGCAAACCGGCGCTGATCAACCGCCGCGTGCAGCGTTTGAGGCGGCTGTGGATGGCCTCGATGAGCAGGTTAGGCGCGCCGCTGGACGGCGCGTAGCCTTCGTCGTTGTTGTCGATGGCCACATCCAGGTCGCCGTAGGCGGAACCGAACACCGCCCGCACGATAAAAGGCGGCCGGTTGGGGGTCTCCAACTCCAGCCAGCGCCGGCGCGTCACGCGCGTCAACAGCGGCCGGCGTCCCATGTCCGTCAGGTAGGCCGAGCGGAACTCGATGCCGTCCGGCAGCGCGAGATCGAATATCAAGGTAGCCATTACAACTCCCGCAAGGCTGTATCCATCAGCTTGACTGTGTTGCGATAATCGGTCGGGTCGAGTGCGGCGACGGGCGCATGAATGTAACGGCAGGGCACCGAGACGGCTACGCTGGGCACGCCTTCGCGCGTGAGGTGGATGCTGCCCACGTCTGTGCCGCCTATGCCGGGTTGTTTGAACTGATACGGGATTCCTTCGCGCTCCGCCACAGCCGTCAGGTGATCGACCAGGCGGCGGTCGGCGATGGCGCTGCGATCCATGATGCTGATCGCCGGACCATGCCCCAGTCGCGTGGTGGGGCTTTGATCCTTCTTCCTGGGCAGGTCGTCGCAGATGGCGCCCTCAAGGATAAAGGCGCAGGTGGGATCGGCGCGGTGCGCGGCGATACCCGCCCCGCGCAGCCCCACTTCCTCCTGCACGGTAAAGACCCCGTACAAGTCGAACGGGTAAGCCTTGCCCTGCAGCAGTTCGGCCAGCACCGAGCAGCCCACCCGATCGTCAAACGCCTTGCCGCTCACCAGCCGCCCCAGCTTGCGATACTCGGTCATGAACGCGCCGTAAGTGCCCAGCGGCGCTATGCTCTCGGCTTCACTACTGGAGGTCACGCCCACGTCGATCACCAGCGAGTCGTATGGGGTGGAGCACTCGCGGTCGGCGGGTTTGGTCTTGTGTATGGCTTTGAGCCCAACCACGCCGACGATGTTGTCTTTGCCGAGTTGCACGCGCAATCCCGGCATGATGCGGTCGTCGATGCCGCCCACATAGCGGAATTTTATGCCGCCTTCAGCAGTGTAGCCGGTCACCATGACGCCTACCTCGTCCATGTGCGCCGCCAGCATCACGCGGGGTTCGCCCCCGCCCGTCGCGGCCGCATGCAGGGTGGTCAACAGGGTCTCGCCATGGCGCGTCTCCGCACGGCGCTTTTCAGCGCTTTTTGCTTTGAAAGCGATGACGTTGCCCATGCTGTCCACCGTGACCTCATCGACGTGCGGTTTGATCGTCTCAAGAATGATGTCGCGCACGGCGTCTTCGTTGCCCGACACGCCGGCGGCGTTGGATAATTTTTCCAGGATCATGTTTCACCTAAAAGAGAGATTGGAGATTGGAGATTGGAGATTAGAGATTAGAGATTGGAGATTGGAGATTCTTGCTTCTCGCTTCTCGCTTCTGACCTCCCGCTTCTTGCTTCTCGCTTCTGGCCTCTCGCTTCCTACCTCTGTCTTCTGACTTCTGACTTCTGATCTCTGACTTCTGGCCTCTGACTTCCAATCTCTACAATTCCTCCGTCAGGCCGGCGGCGAAATGCGCCATCAGCCGCCCGATGCGCTCGACGTCTTTCACGTTGACCGTCTCGACCGGCGAGTGCATGTAGCGCAGCGGCACGCCGAGCAGCGCCACCGGGATACCCGCCTGGCTGACCTGTATCGGCCAGGCATCCGTGCCGCCGCCGACGTCAGGCTCCACCTGATAAGCCATCTCCAGCTTCTTCGCCACGTCCATCAGGCGCTTCGTCATCTTCGGATGGTAGTTGGGGCCGACGGCGATAGCCGGGCCTTTGCCCAGTTCCAGGTGTGTGGTGTAATCGTGCTGCGCGGCAAACGTCACGTCGATTGCGATGGCCGCGTCGGGCTGGATGGCGTATGCGCTGGTCTTTGCGCCGGCGAAGGTCGTCTCCTCCTGTGCGGTCGCCACAGCGACGACATCCCAGGCGTGTTTGAGATGCTTCAGCTCGTCGAGGCAGACGATCATCGTCGCCACCGACGCGCGGTTGTCCATCGCCTTGCCGCTCAGCAGATCGCCCTTCAGGGCGACCGTCTGGATGTCGAATGAGACCAGGTCACCTACCTGAATCTCCCGCGCGGCCTGCGCCTCCGTCATGCCCACATCGATGAACAAGTCCTCCACGCCGACAATCTTCTCGCGCTGCGCAGCCGGCAGCACGTGCGGCGGGCGCGAGGCGATCAATCCGGGTATCGGGGCGCTCTGTGCATCGCCGCTTTTGGCGCGCGCGCTGCGCGATTCACCCGCAGATGCCGTCGCACGTTTCGTGGGATGCACCAGCACGCGCTGGCCCAGCAGGATGCGGTTGTCCGCGCCGCCCACCCGCGCAATGCGCAGAAAGCCTTTCTCGATGCCCGTGACGATCAGGCCGATCTCGTCGGCGTGCGCGGCCAGCATCAACTTCTTCGCGTGCGCCGTGGCCTGCAGCGGAGCCGAGCCCCACTTCACACCAATGATGCTGCCGACTTTGCTCACAGTCACTTCGTCCACCAGCGGCGCGAATTGCGCACGGATAACATCTCGCAGAGACGCCTCGTAGCCGCTCAAGCCAACGGCATTCGTCAGGGTTTTAATGAGTTCCGCTGTTTGCACCATATGGATGAGTATATCCAATTGTATGAACACCTCTGGATGAACAACTCCGAGTTCTCAAAGAACTCGGAGTTGTATTGAGGAGGTGTATTGACTGTATCGAGTTATCATTCAGATTCGATGGCAACGGCGACGCGTCCCAAATCCTCCTTCGGCCCCTGGCTGAAACAGCGGCGCAGGGAACTCGACCTTACCCAGGCCGAACTGGCCGGACGGATCGGCTGCGCCACTGATACGGTCAAGAAAATGGAGTCCGGCGCGCTGCGCCCCTCCAAACAACTGTCTGAACTGATGGCGGTTTTTTTCGGCGTGCCATCCATCGAACGCGCAACCTTCGTGCAGTTTGCGCGCGGGCTTGGCGGCGAGGTCGCATTGACCTTACAGCCCGCAACGGCCAGTGCCGCGCAACCCCCGCCTGCGACCGAGGCGCTCTTTCACGCGCCTGCGCCAGTGACCTCGCTGGTAGGCCGCCAGCGCGAGGTGCAGGCCGCCACGCGCCTGCTGCTGCAACCCGGCACGCGCCTGCTGACGCTATACGGCCCGCCCGGCGTGGGCAAGACGCGCCTGAGCCTGGAGATCGCTTCCGCGCTGCAAGGCGAATTCAAAGCGGGCGTGTGCTTCGTGCCGCTTGCGCCGATCGGCGCGGCGGCGCTGGTGCTGCCGGCGATCGCGGCATCGCTGCGCGTGCGCGAAGAACGCGGTGCCGCGTTGCTGGAGACTGTGCAGGCGTACCTGAGCGACAAGCGCCTGCTGCTGGTGCTGGACAACTTCGAGCAGGTGGTGGAAGCCGGGCCCGTTCTGCACGATCTGCTTACTGCCGCGCCCGGCGTGAAGGCGCTGGTAAGCAGCCGGGAGGCGCTGAAGCTGTACGGCGAGCAGGGCTTTCCTGTTCCGCCGCTGGAAGCGCCGGATATGCGCGGTAAAAGCGCGCCGCCGCTGGAGGCGCTGGCCTTATATGCGGCGGTCGAGTTGTTTGTGCAGCGGGCGCGCGCAATCAAGCCGGACTTCGTCCTGTCGCGCTCGAACGCGGCGCAGGTGGCGCAAATCTGCGCCTGGCTGGACGGGCTGCCGCTGGCGATCGAGATGGCCGCGGCGCAGGTAAAGTGGCTGCCGCTGCCGCGCCTGCTGTCCGAATTGAGCGAGCGCCTGACGGAATTGACGGGCGGGATGCGCGATCTGAGCCCGCGCCAGCAGACGCTGCGCGGCGCGATTGACTGGAGCTACCAGTTGTTAAGCCCGGCGGATCGCGGCCTGTTTGCCGCGCTGGCGGTTTTCACGGGAGGCTTCACCGCGGATGCGGCGCAGGCTGTCATCTCCAATCTCGCATCTCCAATCTCTAATCTCCAATCTCCATCCTCCATCCTCGAGTCGCTGGCCGACAAGAGCCTGCTCCACCACGACACAGATGCGGAAGGGGAAGTGCGTTTCGCCATGTTCGAGATAATCCGCGAGTACGCGTTGGAGAAGCTGGAGCAGTCCGGCGCGGCAATCGAGACCGCGCGCCGCCACGCCGGGTACTACCTGGCGCTGGCGAGGCAGTTCGAGCCGCAGATCAGCGGCCCGCATGAGGACCTGTGGCTGGGGCGCATGGATGCCGACATCAGCAACCTGCGCGCCGCGCTGGACTGGTACGCGGCCAACGATGTGCCGTCCGCGCTGCAGATGGCCGTCTCGATGTGGCAGTACTGGTACATGCGCGGGCATTTCAGCGAGGGTTGCGCGCGCCTCGAAGACCTGATCGTGCGCAGCGATGGGACGGCGCCGCCGGTTTTGCGCGCCTGGGCGCTGCGCGCCGCAGCCGCCCTGCATAACCACCTGGGCAACTGGCAGCACGCTACCGAACAGGGGCAACAGTGCCTGCAACTGTTCCGCGAGTCTGGCGCGCGCGACGGCGTGGCTGCCGCGCTGCACCTGCTGGGCAATATCGTCTTCATGCGCAGCGATTACACATCGGCCACTGAACTGTACACCGAGGCGCTGGCCTATTACCGCGAAGCGGGCAACCTGCAATCCGCCGGCACGATCCTTAGAAACATGGGGCTGATCGCGAAGGATCAGGCTGACTTCTCGCGCGCCATCGCGCTGTATGAACAGAGCATCGCGCTGCATCGCCAGATCGGCAATACGCGCGGCGTAGCGGCAACCCTCATGCACATCAGCATCGCCCACTACTGGCAGGGCGAATTCAGCAAAGCGGCAGAGGTGGGCGAACAGGCGCTGGCGCTGTTGCGCCAAACCGACGACCGGCTGGATGAGGCCTACGCTCTCGAGAATCTTGCGATGGTGATGTATAAGCTGGGCAACCTCGCGCGCGCGGGGGCGTTGTTGGATGACAGCTTGAACATGATGCGCGACCTGGGCAATAAGTCCGGCATGGCGCTGGTGTATACCGACAGCGGCCAGTTGGCCTGCAAGCAGGGCGATCTGGAACGCGCCGCAGACCTGCACCGCCAGGGGCTGCAGTTCAGCATCATCGTCGATGACAAGCGCCGCATGGCCTTCTGCCTGGAAGGGCTGGCGATGGCGGCGGTGACGGGGCAGCCCGCCCGCGCCGCGCAATTGTTCGGCGCAGCGGCGCATCTGCGCCAGGTGATCGGGTCACCCCTGCCGCCGTCCGAAACCGCCGACATTGACGCGGGAGTGGCGCAGGCGCGCGGCGGCATAGGCGGCACCGCCTATGCCGCCGCATACGCCACCGGCGCAGCCATGAGCCTCGATCAAGCCGTCGCGTTTGCGCAGGAATCCGGCTGAAGCTTGCGCGAATGGGGCGAATACACAGGTTCGCCCGTACGTGGTTTGTATCCACAGCATTCGTACGGCCTATGTCTGCCGGGCGCCAGTTACCTTTGGATGTAGAGGCTTCAGCCTAATGTCACTAACTCACGTTACGCAGCCACGGTGACAGGCTGCATCTGGCGTAATATTTCGAAGGCCGATTGAACAGCGTGCAGGTACAAATGTGCCTTCATAGCAAAATGATTCAACTTGGTCTTTCGCTTGAGC
>JAMCQN010000018.1 GCA_023382055.1 Chloroflexota bacterium | reverse complement strand
ACTTGCATGGGTCACGATGTCGTGAGACACCGCTCAAATTAAAAAGGTCACGATGTCGTGAGACACATTGGGTCACGATGTCGTGAGACACGACAATTAGAGATTACAGAACAGGATGAGTGCAATGAATCCAGCTCAATCGTCAATCCCCAACTCCCAATCTCCAATCTCCAATCTCCAATCTCCAACCCCCAATCTCCAACCCCCAATCTCCAATCTCCAATCTCGAATCTCCAATCCCCAATCCCCAATCTCTAATCTCCAATCTCCAATCTCCAACCTCCAATCTCCTCCGACGTTCTCGCAGGTGCTCCGGCAAACCTACACGGAATGCCCTGAGCGCGTCGCCGTCTATCTGATGCAGAATCGCCAGGACGACCGCGCCATCACCTACGGTGAATTGCTCAGCGGCGCGGCGGGTTATGCGGATGCGCTCGCGCAGGCCGGAGTGAAACCGGGCGATGTCGTCATCGTCATCCTGCAGCACGGCGCCGACCTGCTGATGGCTTTCTGGGGCGCTGTCTTGCATGGCGCAGTGCCGTCGATCATGCCGTTTCTGACCGAGAAGCTGGCGCCTGAACGCTACCGCCAGGATTTAGCTGCGTTAATTCAGACCACCCGCCCAACTGCCATCATCACTTATGCGGAGTTCACCGCCGAGATCGACGGCGCAATCTCTAATCTCCACGCTGCGCGTCCAATCTCTGCACCTCATGTGCTGATTTCATCCGATGTGCGTCCTGCGGAGCCCGACTTTGAGCATCTCGGTGGGATACGGCGCAGCCCGGACGACATCGTCCTGCTGCAACACTCCTCCGGCACGACCGGGTTGCAGAAAGGCGTCGCGCTGTCGCACCGCGCCGTATTCAACCAGCTTGAGCGCTATGCGCAGGCCATCCATCTGACGCAGGAGGATGTCATCGTCAGTTGGCTGCCGCTGTATCACGACATGGGGCTGATCGCCTCCTTTATCATGCCGATCCTGCGCCGTGTGCCGCTGGTGCTCATGTCGCCGTTTGACTGGGTGCGCGCGCCGTATAAGCTGTTCCAGGCCGTCACCCGTTATCGCGGCACGCTGACGTGGCTGCCCAACTTCGCCTACAACTTCTGCGCGCAGAAAATCCGCGAGCGCGACCTGGCCGGCGTCGATCTGTCCAGCCTGCGCGCTGTGATCAACTGCTCAGAACCCACCTACTGGAGCAGTCATCAGGCTTTCCTGAACCGCTATCGCACTTACGGGCTGCGTGCAGAGGCGCTGGCGACAAGCTATGCCATGGCCGAGAATGTGTTTGCCGTGACGCAGGCCGGCATCGACGCGCCGGTAACTGTCGATGAGGTGGATCAGCGCGCGCTGTTGGTCGAGCGGGTAGCCCGTAGCGCCAGCGGCGGCCTCAGGCTGCTCTCCGCGGGGCGGCCGCTGCCGAATGTGCAGGTGCGCGTGCTGGAAGATGCGACTAATGGCGGTAGCGTCGCGTTGCGCCGCGACCTGCCGGAGCGGTATGTGATCAGGTCCTTCTTGCGCAGCGATTGCATGCTGAGCGGCTACTACAATCGCCCTGACCTGACCGGGGTCGCGTTTATGGACGGCTGGTATCTCACAGGCGACCTGGGTTATCTCGCCGCCGGCGAGCTATACGTCACCGGGCGCAAGAAGGACCTGATCATCGTGGGCGGCAAGAACGTCTATCCGCAGGACCTGGAGCGCCTGGCGAGCGAGGCGCCCGGCGTGCATCCGGGGCGCGTGGTGGCGTTCGGGGTGGTCAACCCGGATGCCGGCACCGAGGATGTGGTGATGGTGGCTGAAGTGGACGCTACGGACCCCGACGAGCGCCAGCGCATCGGGGATGCCATTCGCCAGCACGTCACGCGCAGCTCGGATGTTGCGCTGCGGCAGGTGCGCATCGTCGAGCCACGCTGGCTGTTAAAAACCAGCAGCGGCAAGACGGCGCGCGCCGCCAACCGCGACAAATATCTTGCGGAAGTTGCCGCAGGTGAGTGACAACTCCGAGTTCTGCCGAACTGCGTTCGGCTTGAGAACTCGGAGTTGTTAGCGTAACTTACGGCTTCTCCCACTGGAACGTGCCGGTGTACACATTGGTGTGCATACAGCCGGGGTCGGCGTTCGCGACAAACTCGCGGTTCATCTGCAGCGATTTGGCGTCGATAAAAGTGACCGTCATGGTCACCACGCCGTCTTTGATTGCGGTAGGCCCTGCGTACTGATACTCATTCGGTTGCAGGCGCTTCATCGTGTACGGCGCCGGCTCCTGATTCTTCCATGCGAGCGTGTCGCCGCTGGGGGTGATTTGCACCAGCCCGTATACCGGCAGCAACGACCCCTTGGAGCAAGCGCCGCTCATCTGGTCCAATCCGACGGCGGTGTCCCAGACCGAGCGCACTTTGGGGACAAAGTCACCGGTTGTCTGTCCGCCGCTGGCGCTGGCCGCGGTGGTCGCTTCCGCCGTCGCGGCTGTGACGCCGCCGGTCGGGGTGGAGTTTGTCGTCGCTGTGCTGGCTGCGGTGGGCGCCGTCGTGGCCGCCGGAGCCGGCGTTTCTGTCGCGGCTATCGTGGGCATTGCCGTTGCCGCTGGAGCCGGTGTTGCCGTCGCGTTGGTGGCAGGCTGGCTGGCGGGCGCGCCGCAACTGGTCGCCAGCGCCAGCATCCCTGCCACACAAATCATCATCCATCTAGACATATCGAGCGCGTCTCCTTCGCATTGTGATGTAGATCGGAGCCATAAGCCTCTTTACGTCAAGGCCCAAGAATCTGCTGAGAGAACCCTCACGGAAATACGGCGATACTCTAATCGCACCAGAGTATAAGGGACTTGTGTGAGATGATACTGAATCGTCTGGACTACGCATGTAACTTGTCCCGTGACTTGCATAATCATTTTCTTGACGGCGCCCGGCTTATTCGCTAAGATAATCGTTTGTGATTCAACGCCATCCGGTCTGACTGGGTTGTTTGTGATGGAGGCAACCGGGCAGATGGTGTGGGGCGCAGGCCCGCTCGAGTTGCCAGGAGGATGAATGAAAAGACCAAGACTGCTTCAGAGCGTGCTGATCATACCGCTGCTGGCTGCCGCGCTGATGGCGGCTGCGCCGGTCGCAGCGAAGAGCACCGTCGCGCTGCCGTTTATCTGCGCAGCGCCCAGCGATCCGAATACCGTCCAACTGATGATCGACGTGGATAGCGCCTACGCTTACAAGGCCGCCAGTTGGACTTCCCCGGCGGTGGGGCGCGTGGTTAAGTTCGACTGTTTTAACGCAGTCGGTCGCAATAAGAACGGCGAGTGGTTGTTGATCCCTTATGGCAATGACCAGGCCTGGATTCACGGCAGCACCGTCCGGTTCAAGGGTGATATCCCATCCCTGCCGGTGACTGAAAACGTGGTTGCCAAGACCACCCTCTTTGCCACGCTGCCGCAGGGTCTGCCGACGATCACATGGCGCCAGCGTTATATCTACCGCACCAGCGCCTGGGCGGGCAAAGACCTCAATATGTTCACCGTGATCGGCGACTGCAATTCGGAGTCGCCCGTATACCTGGGGCGTTTCGCGGCGGGCGGATTTGACACCAGCAGTTATCCGTCGCTGGCCTCCACGGTGAAATGGTATACGGAGTCGTTCACGCGCACCAGCGTGGCGACACACGGCAGTTTCAACGCGGCTTCTGCGTTTGACTCGACCTGGTCCGATCCCAACCAGTGCAACAGCGACGAAGGCCCGCTGGCCTGTGAACTGCGAATTTCCAATGCCAGCATCCTGATCGTTGCGCTCGGGACCGGCGACCAGCACGACTGGACAACCTTCGAAAGCAACTACCGCGCCATCATTGAGTACGCGCTGAAGCAGGGCGTGTTGCCGGTGCTGATGACCAAAGCCGATGCGCTGGAGTCGCAGGAAGGCGGCGCGCCGCCGGATTACATCAACTCGGTGATCCGCAAACTGGGCGTTGCCTATCGCGTGCCGGTCGTCGATTTCTATCTGGCCACCCGCAACCTGCCAAACAACGGCCTGCTCGACGAGCATAACAATGCGCTGCAAACCACCAACCCGTTCCATCTGAATGAACAGGGCATGGACATGCGCATTTTCATGACGCTCCAGACGCTCAAAGCCATATCGGGTTACTAGACCATGCCAAGTTATACTGATCGTTTCTTCTACCGAGTGGGAGCGCGCGTTTTAAGGGCAGGGCTGGCCATCGCGCTATTGTGTCTGGTCGTCGCGATGTTTCCTGCCGCACCGACTGCCGCAGCCGGCCCGGTGCGCTTCACGATCACCATACCGGCGGTGTATCTGCGCGACCAACCCAGCCTGGTATCGCCTGTGACGATGCAGGTTTACAAGGGCGAGTTCTATAGCGTCACCGGCCGAACCGATGATGGCGAGTGGCTGCGCCTGGATGCGACCGATGAAAAAGACGTTGGCACCTGGATGCTGGCCGATCTGGGCGCGGTTGTCGAGGGCAAGCTGGCTTCTGTGCCGGTGGTGTCCACGCTTGATCTCGTCACACCCTATCACCGCGTCATCGCCTACCCCGACTGGATTCCGACGATCACAGCGGCGCAGCGCCAGATCTACCGCGCAAGTGTGAACTATGGCAAGGATTTGCACATGTTCACGGTTGTGGGCGACTGCAATTCGCTGCCGCCGGTGTATCTGCAGCGCGTCGCGGCCGGGCAGTTCAATGTGAGAAGCGTACCGGGTTTGCAGTGGGTGGCAGCCCGCTTCACCCCGTCGTTCTCGCGCATCAGCCTGGCCGCCAATGGCGGGTTCACTTCCGCCTCCATGAGCGACCCCGACTGGGCCGATCACAACCTGTGCGACAAGAACGTCGGGCCGTTTGCCTGCGAAGTCTGGGTCTCGCGCGCCAGCGTGATCTTCGTCGAGGTGGGCACCGGCGATCAGTATGAATGGAAGGATTTCGAGAAGAACTACCGCCCCCTGATCGAGCACGCGCTGGCGAAGGGCGTGCTGCCTGTGCTGGTCACCAAGGCCGACGATCTGGAGGCGCGCAACGGCGCCCCCAGCGGTTACATCAATGATGTGATTCGCCGCTTGGCCGACGAATATAACGTGCCGCTGCTGGATTTCTGGCAGGCCACCCGCACCCTGCCGAATAACGGCTTGCTCGACGAAGGCGGTTTGAACTTCCACCTCAGCCCTGCCGGGCGCGACCTGCACCTGGTGGCGACCCTGCAAACGCTGGATGCAATCACACGATGACCAGAAAAAGCCCACTGCGCCTTACCTTGTGTCTTGCGATCTTCCTGACCGCGCTGCTGGCTGCGCCCGCACAACGCGCCTCAGCCGGCGCTGGCGTCACCTATACGGTGACGGTCGGCGGCGCGTTCCTGCGCGAACAGCCCGACCTGGTTGCGGCAAATACCCAGCCCGTTTTCGCGGGCCAGAAGTATGCTGTGCTGGCGCGCACGGCGGATTCGGACTGGGTTCAGTTGGATATGCCCAAAGCTGGCGACGGTGCATGGATTCTGACGACGTTCGGCGCGCTCAGCGCCGATCTGTCCGATACGCCGATTTATGACTATACGCCCACAGTCTCACGTGCAGCGCCATTGACTGGCTTGCCGAGCTGGATCCCGACGGTCACACCCTATATGCGCAAGACCTACCAGATGAGCGCATGGCTGGGCAGGGACCCCGATGTGTTTACGGTGATCGGCGACTGCAACTCGGAGTCCACCGCTTACCTGGGCCGTCTGGCGGCAGGAACGTTCCAACTACCGGCCGGGCAGGCCTATCTTCAATCGACCATCGAACGATTCTCGGCGTCGTTTCCCCGCGTCAGCCTGGCTACGCACGGCAGCTTCGGCACCACAGCCATGTTCGATGCGACATGGTCAGACCCGAACCAGTGCGGCGGGGATGAAGGCCCGCTGGCGTGCGAGTTGCGCGTATCCAGGGCCAGCATCGCATTTATCGCTTTGGGCACGGGCGACCAGTACGACTGGCAAAACTTCGAGACCAACTACCGCGCCGTTATCGACTACACGCTGAACGCCGGTGTGCTGCCGGTGCTGGTCACCAAGGCCGATGACCTGGAGACGCACTCCAAAGCGCCCAGCGGTGCCATCAATGCCATCATCCGGCGTCTGGGTAAGGCCTATGGCGTGCCGGTGATGGACTTCTGGGCAGCCACACGCAGTTTACCCGGTTATGGATTGCGCAACGAGGGCAACGATAACTTCCACATGACGCCGGCCGGCTCCGACACGCGCATCCTTGCCACACTGCAAACTCTCTATGCCTTGACGCACCGTTAACCGCCTTGGCTCAGCACATGCCGGCGGATGGCATCCAGCATCTGCAGCGCGGTCAAGTTGCGGATAGTGTAGCCGTAGCGCATCCAGTCGCCCAGGAAGTAACACGACTTGCCGTCGGGAGGGGTGTTATAGTGAAAGCCATCCGGGTTGAAGCCCGTGTTGGGCAGGGGGGCAATAGCCTGGTGCAGGTCGAGCAGCGGGACGTCATACTCGCGGCTTAACCGCGCGATGATCGCGTTGATATACCCGTAAGGGGCGGTGTTGTCGCGCGACTCCAGGCTGTCGCCTTTGGTGATCAGCACGGGGATGATGCCCTGATTGATGGTATCCTGGATGATCGTGCGGTAACGCGCCTCGAATCCCTGCCAGGTGTGCTGGTCGCCTGTGCCGAGCAGGATCAGTGCAATGCTCGGTTTGGTGATGCGGTACTCGCAGTCCAGGGGTGTTTCAGTGCGATCGCAACCGCTGCCCGAGTTGGCCGGGTCCAGCACCTTGGTGGTGTTGAAACCGCCCACAGCCGCATGGCTGCTCTGGCTGCGCGCGAAAGAGCCCTTGAAGTACTTGATGGTGTCCTCAAGGTAGGCATAATCACCCAGGTTATAATCGCCCCGGTCGAGCGGTTGCAGGAAGGCCGGGTTATCCGTGTTGCTGTCGCCGACCAGTGTAAACACGTTGGCGTGATTGCCCTTGGCCTGGCCGGATTTGAAGATGTCCACTGACTTGGCCGTTATCCCCGATATATAGGGTTCGTCGCGCGGCACTAACTGGGCGCTGCTAGTGGTTTCATTGCCGGATGTCTGCGACTGCCCGGTATCGACGACGCTGACGCTTGCCAGGTTCCCGGTTATGTCCACATACTGCGCCATGACCCAGCCATGCGTCCCATCGGATAGCGCCACCTGCAACCAGGCGTTATTCGCGGTGCGTCCCAGCAGCGTCAGCGGCGTCGAGTCGGGCAGCTTGGTGATGACATCGGCGTCGGTGCCGGGGCCTTTGCGCAGACGCAAACCGCCCACATCGGTCTTCACCTGGGCGGTGACGCCATCCGCCTGCGCGGGCGGAGCGGTGGGCTGGCGCGTGATCTGTGAGGTGTCGATGGTGCCTGGCGCAGGCACGTTCACCACATCGCCCGGATACAGGCGATCAGGGTTGATGGTCGGGTTGGCAGCCACCAGTTCATCCAGCGTCAAATGAAAGTTCACGGCGATTCCCCACAGCGTGTCGCCCTCGACCACCGTGTATTGCGACATGAGTGGTGCGGCTGTGTTGGCGGCGGGTGGAGCGGTGCCTGTCACGATGGTCTGGACAGTCGTAGGTAGCGGTGTCGCGCGTGCGGCGGTTGGCGCGGCTGCCTGCGCAATGGGCGTAGGCGCTGCACTCGGCGCGCTGGGCGGGATGCGGAAAATAAAAAACAGCAGCGTCAGAAGCAGGATTGCCCCCAGTTCTGCCACGATCAATGCGTAAAGCCTGTTGCGCCGAAACATCCGCGAATTGTAAATCAGCACATGGCGTTATCATGTTGATCGAGGAGTACGCGATGACCACACAACCCCAATCCCTTTCTCCTGCATGGTCGACCGAACTGGAGACCATGATCCAGCAGGTGCGTGAAGAAAGCATCACACTGGCATCGCTGTGCTTTGGGATACTCACCTTCATTCTGCTGGGGTATATGATCAACCATCCGGAACAACCAGCCAGGATAGCGGCTGTCATCATCGTTTCACTCGTCGTCACGGCGGGCGTATGGGCGCTGCATAAAAAGCACTATCCGCTGGCGGCATGGACGTTGATCATCTGCATGCTGCTGGTTGACACTGCACTGGTGACCTGGGTCGGCATACCGACGATTATTGTTCTGCTGGTTCTTCCCGTCGGGTTGGCAACACTGACTGTCAGTCGCTTTGCCGGAGTCGCAGTAGCCCTGTTATGCACCGCGTTTGTTGCGCTTTTACAGTCCGCGCAAATCAGCGCCGACTTTCGCACCATCACCATCGTCAGCATGTGGAGCGTCGTTGGGATGATCTGGCTGACTCTGCGCCCACTGCTCACGGCTGTCGAGTGGGCCTGGTCGGGGTACGAAAATAGCCAGGTGTTGTTGGATCAGGAGCAGGGACATCTGCTGCAGCTTCAGGAAGCCTTGAAAGACCTGGCGGAGGCCAACGTTCAATTGACGCGTTTGAACCAGCAGTCTCATGCACTCCGTCAGATAGCCGAAGACAGCCAACGCACCAAAGAACAGTTTGCCGCCAACATCAGCCATGAACTGCGCACGCCGCTTAATATGATCACCGGTTTCTGCGAGATGATCATGCAGACGCCGGAACTCTATGGGGAGGATATACCGCCGGCGCTGCTGGCCGACCTGGCCGTGGTGCTGCGCAACAGCCAGCATCTGGCCAATCTCGTGGACGACGTGTTGGACCTCAGCCAGGTTGATGCCGGGCTGATGGCATTAACTAGGGAACGTGTTTCTCTTGCGGAGATCGTGCAGGCGGCCAGGGTCGCCGTAGGCCCGCTCTTCACATCTAAAGGGTTATATCTGCACACGGACATCGCCGCCGACCTGCCGTTGGTTTACTGTGATCGCACGCGAATCCGTGAAGTTCTGTTAAACCTGCTGAGCAACGCAGGCCGTTTTACACAGCAGGGCGGAATCACCGTGCGCGCCTGGCGCGATGACGGCGATATCGTGACCAGCGTGCAGGATACGGGGCCCGGAATCAGCGCAGCCGACCAGGACAGGTTGTTCCGTCCATTCGAGCAACTGGACGGCAGCATTCGCAGGCGTTATGGCGGAACCGGACTGGGGCTCAGTATCAGCAAGAGTTTTGTAGAGTTGCATGACGGCAAAATGTGGGTGGAAAGCGAGCCGGGAGTCGGGACGACGTTTTTCTTCCGTCTGCCAATCGACCCGCTTGCGCCTATAACAGGCGGCGCTACGCGCTGGCTCAACCCATATCAGGTCTACGAAAAACGTGTCCGGCCGTCGCACCTGCACCCCACGCCTGTTAAACCCCGCTTCATCGTCATGGGGCACAGCGATCCCTTACAGCGATTGCTGACTCGTTATGCCGAAGGAGCGGAAATCGTAGCTGTTAATGATATGGATGGCGCCGGTCAGGTTATGGCGGATACACCCGCGCAAGCTTTGCTTCTGAATACGGCCGACGTTGAGCAGGCACTGGATCAAGTCAGGGAATCCAGGCAACTGCCGTATGGCACACCTGCAATTGTCTCCACTATCCCCGGCATGGATCAGGCCGCCAGTGGACTGGGCGTCAAGCAATATCTGATCAAACCCGTCACGCGTGAGAAACTGTTGACGGCGCTGGACAGCCTCGGGCCGGACATCCGGACGGTGCTGGTCGTGGATGATGAGCCGGACGCGCAGCAGTTGTTCCGCAGGATGCTGGCGACTGCTCCGCAAAGCTACCGTGTGTTGCGGGCATCTGACGGTCAACAGGCGCTGGCATTATTGCGCACCGAGAAGCCCGATGTCGTGTTGCTGGATCTGATCATGCCGGGGATGGATGGCTTCAAATTTCTTGAGGCAAAAAGCAGCCTGCCCGATCTTCGTGAGATCCCCGTAATCCTGGTATCTGCTCAAGATCCATTTGGACAGCCCATTGTGAGTACTGCCCTGGCAGTCACATGCCGGGATGGCCTGTCTGCACGCCAGATGCTGGATTGTATCGAGGCGCTCAGCGTGATTCTTTCGACTGCAACTCGACCTGGCGGTCCAGTGCCGCAAGAAGTTGCTGTTGGCTGAATGGTTTACGCAGGAATGCAGCGGCGCCAAGGGCGAGTGCAACTTGCTCCTGCGGCATGAAAGTGCTGACGATGACGGGCACTTGCGCCGTGACCGGGTTCAGGCGCAGCCGGTCGAGAAGCTCCCAGCCATCAATGCCTGGCAGCATCACATCCAGGATAATCACCTGCGGCGCCAGTTCTACCGCAGTCGCCAGCGCCTTCTCCGGATCCCGGCAGCCGTGAAACTCATACCTGCTGCCCGATAAGTACCTTTGCATCAGTTGCTGGGCATCGGCATGGTCATCGATGATCAGGACTGCCATCGCCGCCAGAACCTTCGCCGGCAGACACATGACCGCGGCGAAACCAGCGGCGGAGCCAGCCTGGACCTTCAACGATCCGCCGCAGATCGTTAAGAGTTCGCGCGTCATATCCAGGGCTTCATTGACCTGCGCGTCGGGAGGCTCTCGTCCGACGGCGGAAGTCTGTATGCGCACTTGTACCTGATCCTGCGTCATCTCTATACCGACCTGGATAGTCGTGTTGCGCGCGTAGTTTATGGTTGCCAGCAGCAGGTTGATGACGGCCTGGCGCAAGACTCCCGGCTGGCTGAGAACCAGCGGCGGCCGTTGGGCGGGCAGTATGCGCTTCACCTGCACTGAAGCGGATCGTATAACGGGTTCCAGCGTATTGAGCGCCGAACTGATGATGTCGATAACATCCGCAGTTTCGCCGGGGAAAGCCTGTCGCAGCCAGTCGAGTTCCTGTTTGTGGCTTGGCGCTTCGATAATCGGCGCGAGATCGTCAGTGTGGGCAGGCGCGCTCTCGCGAGGTTCCGCCTGGCTGGCGGGATGGTATTGGGCCCACAGGAAGTCCGCCAGCACCTGAACGGCTTCGCCTTCATCGCGCCGTAATTGGCGGATACTGAGCGCAAGGTCGGTCGCGACCTGTTTCTGGCTCGACTGCTCCAGAAAACGATAAGTCAGAATATGGTAAACGCGCCATGCATTGGAGGATAACGGCGCGTTTGCGTCCGGCTGCAGCGCCATGATGGCGTTGACCAGCGCCCGCCTCAGGGCGGTAACTTGGTCAGTCTGTCGATCCAGGTTAAGGTCAACGATCAAACGGCTTCGTCTTAACTCGGCAGGCGAGTATAAGCCGGTCAATGCCTGCTGCACGTGATGCACGAAGCTGCTGTCATAACCAGGCTCGCTCATAAGGTGGGCGTGTCCTCTCGGTGTCCTCTTTCTGTCCGGTGCAGACCCATATTAAATGGGTTTTGTCATATCATTTTTATGGCTCGATTGAGCCTGAACCGTCTCGTACAGCGCATATTATCAGATTCTGTATTGTCACCTCAGCCCAACGTGACTCGACAGGGTACTCTCATGCTTGAATTGTCCAGACTGAAAAACCGCATCGCAGTGGCGCAGGCCAAATCGGGCGGAAAGCGTCATGGCGCGCTTGCCGCCCTGGAATATGCCCGGCAGAACTGGACGCTCTTCCTGCTGGCTTTACCGGGGTTGCTACTGATCTTCATGTTCAGTTACGCCCCTATGTTCGGTGTCGTGATCGCTTTCGAGGACTACAGCCCGCGCACGATGTTTGCCAGTCCGTTTGTGGGCCTGAGGAATTTCGCCACGCTGTTCGATTCATCCATCGTAGGGCGCCTGATTGCAAACACACTGCTGTTGAACTTTATGTTCATTATCGCCACGACTTTCTTCTCGGTATTGGTTGCCATCCTGTTGAATGAAGTTCGCTCGACTGTTTTCAAGCGAGTCAGCCAGTCGGTTATGTTTCTGCCTTTCTTCATGGGCTGGACGATTGTGGCGATGGTGCTGTTTGGATTGATCGATTACGACGTTGGAACCATCAATGCATTGATCACCAAAATCGGTCTGGATCGCATCATCTTGACGGACAAACCTGAGATATGGCCGTTTGTCCTGACCTTGATCCGCGTGTGGAAAGGCACAGGCTCAGGTTGCATTATCTATCTCGCGGTATTGATTTCGGTCGATCCACAGCTTCACGAGGCCGCCGCCATGGATGGCGCAGGACGCTGGGGGCGCATACGGTACATCAGCCTGCCCGCACTGGTTCCCGTGATCATTCTGCTGGTCCTGCTCGACATCGGCAGGATCTTCTACGGCGATTTCGGCATGATTTACGCCGTCATCGGCAACCAGGCCAACCTGTATTCGACGACCGATGTCATCGACACCTACATCTTGCGCGCCCTGCAGTCCAACTCAAATTACGGCTTCAGCGCGGCAGTGGGTTTAAGCCAGTCCATAATGGGCTTTATCTGCGTTTTCGGCGCGAACTGGCTGGTGAAAAAATATTCCGAACGGCGCGGCGAGGATTACCGTTTGTTCTGATCGGCGGAATCTGATGGAGTTTAGCGATGATTGAAAAGAAAAGCCTGGGCAATATCATCTTTCACACAATCAATTACATCTTCCTGGGCTTGTTTGCTCTTTTCTGCATACTGCCGTTCTGGATCATGCTGGTGGCTTCGTTCACAGACGATATGGCGCTGCGCCAGAATGGCTACCTGCCGTGGATCAGCCAGTTCTCCGCAGCCGCCTACAAGTGGGTATTCGCCGGGCAGGAAATCCAGATCGGGTATGAGGTTACGATTTTTGTGACGACGGTGGGCACGCTCGGTTCGTTGATTGCCATGTCCGGCCTGGCGTATGTCATGTCGCTCAAGCGGCTCAAATTCCGCAATGCGATCGCCTTTTACGTGTTCATCCCCATGATCTTCACACCCGGCATCGTGCCCTGGTTTATTGTCACGCGCAATATATGGGGGCTGAAGGATGTGATCTGGGCGTTGATATTTCCCATGATGATCCAGTCTTTCTGGGTATTCGTGCTGCGCAATTTCTTCTCCGCGCTGCCGCAGGAGATCATCGAATCAGCCTACATCGACGGCGCATCGGATGCGACCATTTTTTACAGCATCATATTGCCGTTGTCCAAACCGGTGCTCGCCACCGTGGGATTGTTTATGGCGGTGGCCTACTGGAACGACTGGTTCCTGGGCGTCATGTTGTTGGATTTCGCCAACTTCAGGCCGCTGTCGGTTCTGATTCTCAAAATGGTCAATAACGCGCAGGCTATTCTTACTGCTATGAAACAACCTGGCGTCACCATCCGCGCGGACACGCTGCCTACCCTGTCGATCCGTATGGCAACGGCGGTAATTACCATTGGCCCCATCATCCTGGTGTACCCGTTTGTGCAGCGCTACTTCGTACAGGGATTGACGCTGGGCGCCATCAAGGGCTGAGCGCAGAGGGTTCATGGGCTTTCAAGCAGGTTCAGGAGGCGAACATACAAAACAATCATGATAAACATGCAGATGTGTCAACCACCGATTTTATGAACCGGGCTAAGAGTTCCGTTCACAGCCATACAAGGAGTCTAAAGTGAAGAAATTATCCCGCCGCGATATGTTGAAACTGATCGGTGTGAGCGCCGCCGGTGCAGGTCTTGCAGCCTGTGGCACGGCAGCCACGCCCGCGCCGACGGCTGCGCCCGCGGCAACGGCTGCGCCCGCAGCGACTGCCGCCCCTGCAGATACTGCTGCGCCACAGGCCACTGCAGCGCCAGCCGCCACTGCCGCTGTCCAGCCGACCACGGCGCCCGCCAAGGGCGCGCCTGTCAAGATCACGATGGTGGAATCATGGTTCGGCGTGCCGCAATTCAAAGAGAGTATCGACCCTGTCACCCAGGCGATCACGCAGAAAATGCAGGATGAAAACCTGAACATCCAGATCGAATCCCTGGTACTGGACGACCACGCCAACAAGTACACACTCTTGTATTCCTCCGGGGCAGACTTTACGATGGCCTTCGACGCGCCGTGGTACAAGATGATCGGCCTGCGTGATCAGGGCGCCTTGGCGACGCTCGAAGGGCTGATGGATTCATCTGGCCCGAATCTGAAGAAGGAAATCACCGACAAGATCTATCAAAAGAACTTCATGCATGGGCACCTATATGGTATCCCCACGGCATATTACTATGCCGGCACGACCGGATGCATCCTGCGCGACGACCTGCGCCAGAAGTGGAACGCCCCGGCGCCTACATCCGAAGGCGGCTACGCCAGTTTGGAACCGTACCTGCAGGCCGTAAAGAAAAACCAGCCGGACATGATCCCGTATGCCCTGATTCCTTCATACTCCATAAACGACGCGGCCCTGTGGGGCCGCAAGTCGTGGGGCTTTGCCACTAAGACCGGTTTGTTGATCCCTGACTGGTCCAAGGACTACAAGCTCGTCGAGCTTGAGGACATCCCGGATTACGTCGCCTCCTCGAAACTGCTGCGCAATTGGTGGCAGCAAGGGTTGGTCAACAAGACCGATCTGCCGTCCTCAGGATACAGCCAGAACGTCCAGGTCGATTACATCTACCCAGGCAAGGCGGCTTCATGCCAGGAGAACGAGCCGGAGTTCAAGTGGGTCGAAGAGACCAATACGCTGCAAGCCACCATTAAAGACGGCAAGCTGATGGGCTATGACCTGACCGGTATGCGCGCCGGCAAGGTCAAGGGTACCGGCACCTTAATGCAGTGGAACTTCATCGTCTTCAATGCCAATTCGCCGAAGGAACAACAGCATGCGGGGATCCAGTTCTTTGACTGGCTCACGACCAGCCAGGACAACATGGATCTGTGGTTGATGGGCATCGACGGCAAGAACTACAAGAAAGAAGCCGGGCTCGGATTCTCCGAAATCGCCGGCGTCGACGCCGCCCGTAACTACCGGCGCATGTGGTATGTCTCCGGTTTGTCTGGAAGATTCCAGCGCCAGCCGGCGGATCTGCCCCAGTCGGCTCAGGACGCACTCAAGTTCTTCACAACCGAGTCCAACTGGGTGTTCAACCCGTACGAGACCTTCCAGGCGGACACCAAGGCGGTTGAGGTCGACCTCACCAAGGTCAATGGCGTATACGACGAGGCTTTCCATGGCCTGATAACGGGCCAGATGGATACCCCTGCAGCCGTCGCGAAAGCCAAGAAGATGATGGACGCCGCAGGCCGACAGACGCTCAAGGCGAAATTGCAGAAGCAGTTGGATGATTACATGGCGGCAAACCCCGCCAAGTAAACACTCGTTTGTCAGTCAATTTCGGTATGAACCTGTTCCCGAGCAATGACTCGGGAACAGGTTTTTGTGTCCGCCGCCTCAGATGATTCAATGATCGGCTCATCAGCAGTTTGCGACACGTCAGTTGGTTAATATCAGTCTGCGCACCGCATCCAGCGCCTGAAGCGCGGTGAGATTGCGAATCGTGTAGCCGTAATTCAGGTGATCGCCCGTGAAGCTCGCAGTCTGACCGTCCGGCGGGACGTTGAAGTGAAACCCATCCGAGCCGAATCCGCCATCGGGAAGTTTAGTGGTCACCTGGTGCAGGTCGAGCAGCGGTACGCCGTATTCACGGCTGATTTTGATGATGATGTTGTTGATGTACCCATCCGGCGCATGATATTTGGTCGATTCCAGGTCGTCGCCTTTGGTCATCAGGATCGGCACGATCCCCTTCGAAATGGTGGTTTCGACAATCGGGCGGAAGTCGGCCTCGAAATTCTGCCAGTTCCCCGTGTCGTTGGTGCCGATCAGAATCAAGGCGACACTCGGTTTCTTGCGGCGATACTCGCAGACCAGCAGCGATTCGCCGGGCAGGCATTTGGCCGGGTCGGCGCGGGCGGGGTCCATCAGGCGGGTCGTGTCAATCCCAACCACTGCTGCAACCGTGGTGAAGTAGAAAGAACCCTTGAAGTAGTCGATGGTGTCCTGCAGGTAACGGTATTGCCCCAGGTTGTAATTACCGGTATCGAAAGGCTCGAGGTACAGCGGGCTGGCGCTGTTGCTGTCGCCGATGACGGCGAACACATTGGCATGATTGCCCATCGCCTGACCGGCTTTGAAGATGTCCTTCGCGCGGGTGGTGAAACCGCTAAGGTACGGCGTGTTCTGCAGAATCGACTGTGCGGATATGGGCGCGCCCATCCCGGGTTTAGCGTTGATTGTTGACGACGCCGCGGCAGTATCCGCGGTATCCACGTATTGCGCCATCACCCAGCCGCGGTTGCCGTCGGCTAACTGCACTTCCAGCCAGGCGCTGTCGGCGCTGCGTTTCAGGATCGAAACCGGCGTGAGCGCTGCCAGTTTTTTCAACACGCTGGCGGTTGTGTTGGGCGCTTCACGCAAGCGCAGACCGCCGGCATCGGCGGCGACCATCCCCGGAGTACCCGCCAGCACAGCCACAGGTTGCGAAGTGCCTGCCGCCTGCGCATTCAATTGCGCCAGCTCAAACGATGTGGGGATTTTGATCACCTGGCCGGGATGGAGCAGATCGGGATTGATCCCCGGATTGGCAGCGGTCATCTCGTCAACCGTCAGTTGGAATTTCACGGCGATATCCCAGAGCGTGTCGCCGGGAATGACGGTGTAATCGGTCGTCGGCGCCGTAGGGCTGGCGGGGATCGCTGTGGGGACAGGCGTCGGAGCAGCAGCATTGGCTGGCGCCGCTACGGACGCCTGCCGTGGTGTTGACCAGATTGTGACATGCGGCGTCATGGGCGGCGGTTTGACGGCGCTGCAGCTTGCCAGCGTGCAGCCTGCCAGCAGCAGTGCGCATGCGATAAAGGTCCTGGTTCGTGACGGTCGCCAGCCTGACATGGCTACTAATTATCGGACAAAGCGTGAGCGCCCGACTGCGCTAAGCGCGCTGAGAGTTTGCGCTGCTAGAATATCCGCCGGGTGAAGTAGATGAGAAATCCCTTGGTTCAAGTGTTCTTTCTGGCGTTGTGCGGTTTCACGCTGCTGGCGTGCCAGGCGGGCGCGGCCGGCGATCCGGCGCAGACGATTCAATCCTATCTGCAGGCGCGCACACAAAGCGACGTGGATAAGATGATCAGCCTGTCGTGTTCGGCGTGGGAGGGGCAGGCGCGCATCGAGGCGGCGTCGTTCAAGTCGATGAAGGCGAGTCTGGATGGCGTGACCTGTAAAGCCGCCGGCACCGGTGGCGGCAGCACACTGGTTTCGTGTACCGGCAAAATCGTCACCTCTTATAACGGCGAGTCACGCGACTGGAGCGTGTCTGACCATCAATACAAGGTCGTCCAGGATCAGGGCGAGTGGCGCATGTGCGGCTACCAATAGTCAGAGGAGATTAGAGATTAGAGATTGGAGATCAGAGATCAGAGGTCGGAGGTCAGAAGTCAGAGGTCAGAGGTCTGAAATAGGACTCCGTACGGTCTGTCTTTCCTCATCGCCGAGATCCACCATTACGGAATCGGGTAGCCAATCTCCAATCTCCAATCTCTAATCTCTAATCTCCAGTCTCTCTCACTTGACCATTTCCAGCACCGCTTTCAGCGATTGCAGCGTCACCAGGTTGCGCACCGTGAAGCCGGTTTGAAGATTCTGCGGTGTAAAGACATCCACGCGCCCGTCGTTTGGAGTCGTGAGATGAGTGGTGTCGGCCGGGTTTACGCCGTGATTGGGCAGCGCTTCCAGCGCGCGGTTCAGATTGACCAGCGGCACGCCATAATCCTCAGCCACCTGCACGACGATCTGGTTGAGCAGCAGCGACTTGGCGGGATTCTCAGGCCGTGTTGGGAAGGTGTTCAGGATCGGCACGATGTTATGCGCCAGCGTGTCGCTGATGATTGTGCGCAGGTAGAAGTTATACGTCGCTGCGTCGGTGTAGTTCACATCATTGGTGCCAAACATGATAATCGCGATGCTCGGCTTGCTCACGCGGTATTCACAGGCGAGAGGCGATTCACCGGCCTGGCACCACTTCGGGTCCGACCAGGTGGAATCGAGCGGCGCTGCTATGTTGAAACCGCCTGCGGATGCCAGCCCCACCGTCTCGAATGAGTCCTTCTGCCAGCCTTGTCCGCGCGTCGGGTAACCGTAGAACAGATCGATGACCGGCTTTAGCTCCTTGTACGCGCCCAGGTCGTACTTGCCCGCCCCAAATGGGCCGAGAAAGTAGGGGTTCTCGGTCATGCAGTCGCCCAGTTTGGCGAAGACGTGCGGGTTATTCCCCTGCGCCAGCCCGGCCTGATACACCGCCCGCATGGACGGATCGACCACCGGCACAATCGGGACATCCTCAAGTTTGATGCTGC
Organism: Chloroflexota bacterium; assembly: GCA_023382055.1. Lineage (GTDB taxonomy): Bacteria > Chloroflexota > Anaerolineae > J036 > Brachytrichaceae > CAIXPS01. The sequence continues at coordinate 12,383 of JAMCQN010000018.1, read as the reverse complement.
TGACCGAATTCGGATCGAAGTGGTCTAGTGACGGCGGCGCTGGTTGACGCAGGGCGGATGTTGGCGCTGACGCGGGCTGGCCGGCGGTTGTGGCGCAAGCGCTCAGAAACAGGAGCGCCAACAACAGGGGTAATACTTGCGGAATAGGGCGGCGTGCGAACATGGGTTTTCATGACACACCTGTCCGGCCTCAAAGGCCGGACAGGTGCAGGTGATCCTACGAACGCAGCGGGGATATCTGTGTGAGTTCGTCGATGCGTTTCAACTCGTCTGCGCTGAACTGAAGGTTGTCCAGTGCGGCGACGTTCTCATCGATCTGCTTTACGCTGGATGCGCCGATCAATGCGCTGGTGATACCCGGCAGCCGCAACACCCAGGCCAGCGCCATCTGCGCCAGCGTCTGCCCGCGCGCTTTGGCGATGTCGTTCAACGCGAGCAGCGCTTTGCGGCGTTCCTCGCTCAGGTTCTTGGCAACCCATTCCTTGCCCCATTTGAGCGCGGCGCGGCTTTCCGCCGGGATATCGCCGCCCAGATACTTGTCGCTCAGCAGCCCATTGGCCAGCGGGCTGAACGGGATGACGCCGACCCCGGCGCGCTCTGTCTGCGGCAGAAGATCCCATTCGATGCGCCGGCCCAGCATGTTGTAATAGGGTTGATGGATGGTGATCGGCGACAGCCCCATGCGCTGGCATACCCGCGTGGCTTCGGCAAAGTGCGCGCCGCTGTAATTGCTCACGCCCACATACAGCGCCTTGCCCTGCTTTATCAGCAGGTCCAGCGCAGCCATAGTCTCCTCCAGCGGCGTCTCGGGGTCCATGCGATGATGGTAGAAAATATCGAAGTATTCCAACCCCATGCGCTTGAGCGACTGATCGCAACTCGCCACGATGTACTTTTTCGATCCCCAGTCGCCATAGGGTCCGGGCCACATGAAATAGCCGGCCTTGCTGGAGATGATCAACTCATCGCGCGGCATCTCGTTGATGATCCTGCCGCACACGATCTCCGAGTTGCCGGGAGGCGTGCCGTAGTTGTTGGCGAAATCGAAATGCGTGATCCCCAGGTCAAAGGCGCGGAAGAGCACCGCCTGGGCCACTTCCGCGCCGCGGTATCCGCCGAATGTTTCCCAGCCGCCCAGCGAAATCGCCGGCAGTTTCAGGCCGCTGCGCCCGCAGCGGCGGTATTGCATCTTGTCGTATCGACTGGCAGCAAACTCATAACCCATGGTTTTCTCCTCGACACAATCATAACCCGACTGGTAAATCGAATAGCATACAGGCGGCTTGGTGCGTTCATTGCGCATTCGTCGTTAGCACGTTGACATTCGTGTGTATTACGATGTGAAGGGCAATGAAGTAGAGATTCTGGCAGTTATATCGAAAGATGCGGCGTCCGAATGGCTTGATGCTGCAGGGGTGAAAGATGAAGGAAGCAGCTCTAACTCAAGTGAAAGATGACCTTTCGCGTTATCTGCATATGGCAGAAGACGAGCAGATCATTATTACGCGCCATGGCAAACCGGCCGGTGTGCTCATTGGTTTCAAGGATGAAGATGACTGGTTCGAGTTCCGGCTGGAAAATGACGAGAGATTCTTAAAACGAATTGCTCAGGCGCGCGAGAGTGCACTGTCCGGACGTCGCATACCAATCAGTGAGATAAAGTAAGATCATTACGCTTTCGCGCAGATACTTGTATCGCGGTTGATGCTCATAACCATCCTGACTGCTGCAGTCTGATATATAACTGCCGGTAACGGAGACACACATGGAAACCACACTGAATTACTTCACCCGGCAAGGCATCATCAGCAAACCCGGCGAGTATGCGCATCTGCTGGACAACCTGCCGGCGGATATCGCCGAACTCTGCGAGGTGGTGCAGGGAACCACCATCCACATCTTCTGGGCCGAGCGCTACGGGCTCAAGCTGCCGCCGGAGCGTCAGGGTGAAGTGCAATTGCGCAGCATGCTGCGCCGCCTGGCGCGTATGGGCGAACTATACCCGCGCCCGCTGAGCGAAGCGCGCCCGCTGGACAAAAAGCTGGTCGGCAACTGCCGCGACTTCTCGCTGATGCTGGCGACCATCCTGCGCCATCAGGGCGTGCCCGCGCGCGCCCGTTGCGGCTTCGGCGCGTACTTCCTGCCGAACCATTATGAAGATCACTGGGTCTGTGAGTACTGGAACGCCGAACGGCGCCGCTGGATTCTGGTGGACAGTCAACTCGACGCGATCCAGCGTGAGACGCTGCGGATTCCGTTTGACGCAATGGACGTGCCGCGCGACCAGTTCATCGTGGGCGGACGGGCGTGGCAGATGTGCCGCGGCGGTTCAGCCGATCCGGATCATTTCGGCATCTTCGACATGCACGGCCTGGGCTTCGTGTTGGGCGACTTCATTCGCGATGTGGCGGCGCTCAACAAAGTCGAACTGCTGCCCTGGGATTGCTGGGGGATCATGGAGACGCCGGTTGAGGCGCTGTCGCCGGACGACCTAGCGTTCCTTGACCATCTGGCCGATCTGACCAGCGGTGATGTGCCTGACTTCGCGACGGTGCATGCGTTGTATGAGGGCGACTCGCGGCTGCGGGTGAATGGGACCGTTCACAACTACGGCCCCGCCGGCGTCAGCAGCATCATGATCGCTTAATGCAAAGCCAACACACCTGCGTATAATACTCACACGCCGGCTGAACCGGCGATGCAGCAGCGGTCAGTCGTTTTTTCTGCTGTCATTAAGCAGCGTAGCCCGTCACACTGCACCCCGCGCCGATATTGACCAGTCGTTGTTTGTGTCGTGTAAAGATTTCGAAGCGCAAGTAGAAAGTAATGGCTGATAAAACCATTCAGAAGTCCGGGCAGAAACAGGCAACAGCGTCCAGATTACATGCTGCTGCGTCGCAGAATGAGCGCGAGGTGGATGCGCACCCGATCCCGGCGCCGGACAATAACGCCGTCCTGGATATTGCCCGGTGCCTGAGTGCGCGCCCCCGCGAAGCAACGCAGCACGATATCGATGTGCTGCAACGCACGATCGGCATGCGCAGGACGATGCGCCTGGCTGCTCCCGTTGCACCAGCTAAAACCGTGAACGCGCGGCAGTCGTTGCAGCGCCTGCTGGCGAACCGGGGCATCACCATCCAGCCTAAACTCACCGTTGGCGCAGCCGACGACAGCTACGAGCAGGAAGCCGAGCGCGTGGCAGCGCAGGTCATGCGTATGCCAGCCGCGCCGCGCCGTGTGGAAGATGATAGCGCGACGGCGCCAATCAGCCCTGCGACCGCAGGCGTACATCGAATGGTGCAACGGGCGCTATCTGGGTCGCGCGTACAGACGCGCAGCGCGACAGGCTCCGATAGCTTCAATGCCGGAGATGGCTTTGAGGCGGAGTTGGTCAGCGGCGGCGCCGGCGAGTCATTGCCCGCCGGGACCAGGGCGTTCATGGAAAGTCGCTTCGGCGCGGACTTCGGCAAGGTGAGGTTGCATAAAGGGCCTGCCGCGGCGATGCTCAACCGCGCGATCAACGCGCAGGCCTTCACGCATGGGCAGGATATTTACCTGGGCGAAGGCAGGAACGACCTCAACAGCGGTGAGGGCAAGCGGTTGCTCGCGCATGAACTGACGCACACCATCCAGCAGGGCGTGATAACTGCAGGGCGCGGCACGGTGAGTCGGACATTCAATCATCGCAGTGGTGGATCGATCCAGCGCGAAGTTACCATCGAGGACGTTGAGGATGACGAGCCAGTTCGACAGCCCGGCCCCCCGGCGGAAGTGACCCAGCCCGCCGTGCCGTTGATGCTTGCCGACGCCCCCTGGGCGGAGGTTGAGGCGCGCTCACCACTTGAGCGCAAAGAGATTTCGCAATCCAATGACCCGCGCTACCAGAAGCATCTCGAATCTATCCGGCCCAAAGCGCCGCAGGTCGGCAAACTGGACAAAGATCGCATCGGGTCGTCGAACCAGATGCTGAAAGAGCAATTCCAGGCTCGCGACCCGCGCTACCAGAAGCATCTCGAATCCATCAAGCAGAAAGGGCCGGAAACGGTAGGGACATTGCCCGAAAGCCGCATGCAGCAGCTTGAGGGGGCAATAGCTCAGGACAAGAAGAATCAATCCGAGCGGGCGCTGCAGAAAGAGCGCGAGGAACGCGAGAGAGTCGAGTTGCAGGCTGCCAAGGATGAAGCCAACCAGGTCGCCGCCCAGTCGAAACTCAAGTATGACGCGCTCGAACCGACTGAACAGGCGGAGTTGCGCAAGGATGATGAATACATCCAGAAGCAGGCTGCCTTTAAGAAGGAGACGGATGGGACGCTGGCTTTCTGGCGCGCCAAGCTGGCGCTGGGTCAATTCGTCCTGAACTGGGCCACCCAGCGGCTGAACCGCAAGTCGCTGCTGCTGCGACTCAAAGCGGAGATTGCTACGACGAAAGTCATCGGGCGCTCCAAAGCTGCGTTTGCACCGCAGGCCACCGCCGTGTATAACAAGTTCAGCGCGAAGATACTGACAGCGGGACATACGGGCGTAAAAGAACTGATGGCGCAGTATCGCGCGGCGCTGCTGGCGCTGGCGGCGGAGCACAAGAAAGTTGACGACTTCGATAAGCGCGTGGGCGCGAAATACGGCAAGCAGGAAATCCGCACCCTCATGGCGCTGGTGGACGCCGCGATTGCCGATCCTGCTTTTGATGCCGCCGTGGACAGTGCCAAACTCGACGAGAAGATCAAGAACACCAACGACGCGATCGACGGGCTTGCCAGAAAAGAAAGAGAACGCATGCAAATGGCTCAGACCGCCGAGAATAAGCTGGCTGAGCATTCGACCGCTGGGCAGGACCCGCGCGGCAAGGTCGAAGAAACCGAAGCCATCAAGAAAATCAAAGCGGGATTCACCAAGGTGCAGTCCGACGTCAAGGGGCGCGATACCGGCATCACCAACACCGAGGCGGACGATTTGAGGATATCGACGGATATCCTGTCCAGCTTTGCGGACCGCGCAAAGGAGAAGAAGGCGCACGACCTGAAGGCAAAATACGAAGCAGCGCCCTTCTATCTGGATCCGCGCACCAGCAAGGTCGTGCATGCCGACCGGCATCGTATCAAGAACTCGTCGGGGTTTAAGAATGCCGTGCAACTCGAGACCGACTACAAAGACGAAGTGGACAAGCAATACAAGGCCAGCAAGGAAATCTGGTGCAAGTACCTGGGGTATACAAACGGCAATGGCGCGGCGCGCGTCACTCCCACGGCCGGCGGCCATGACGGAGTGGTCGGGCATAACTCCGTGTTCCTGGCTCCGTATACGGCCGTGCTGAACGCCAAGGATAAAGCCGCCAGCGATCTCACCGCGGTGGACAAGGCAGACACCGACCTGCTGGATGTGTTGTATCCAAACGCAGGCACGGGCGGTGCGCACTATTCGCTGGAATTCGCAGACCCGAAGCCGCACGCCTATCGCGGCGGCCCGACTATTCCGGGGGCCCGCTATCAGGCCGACCGGAACGCAGGCAACGCCACATGGACCAACGCCGAAACCTACATGGAACAGCAACAACAGGCGGAAGAAGCCCGCGTGCTTGCGCGGATTCAAGCGGCCGTCGCCGGCCATATGTGGGACGTCCACCAGCTTGACCCGGATCGGCGCAAGTAATGCCGCGCCGTTCAAATCACATGATGGAACAGGAAATACACAATGTGCCCGATGCGAGCGTCGCGCTGGCGATCGCGGAAGTGCGCCAGCCGCAGTCTCGCGTCGCGCAGCGTCTGCTGACTGACCACAAAGTGCGCCTGATCGACGGCGAGCCGCATATCGTGCGCGTCGACCGCGAGGAAGAGGATGGCTCGGTTATCGTCTACTTTGGCCTGCAGAATAAAAGCTATTTCCTGGCTGTGCGCGTCGATCCGTTGCCGGCGCCGAAGATTCGCGGCGTCAGTGTCGAAGCCGGCGTGGAAGCCTATCTTGTGTGCTTTTCGACGATGCACCCGCTCGGCGATCTGTTGTCCGCCGCAACGTTGACCCCAACCGAACAGTGGGATATGGACGCCGGCGGGGGCAGCAGCGGGTTGAACATCAAGACGTCCCTGCCCATGGCCGACGGCGTCGACGACAACATCAATGGCCTCTTGAACGTGCTGGAAGGCGATGCGGCGGGCATCCGGCGACTGGCGGCGCTGTCGCAGGCATCTGTCCAGGTGCACTGGTATGGCTATGCGCCCGCCATGCCGCTGTTGAAACTGAAAGCCGCCACCATACAGCGGCTGGCCGCGCTGGGGCTGGCGCTGGACTTCGATTTGTACGCGAAGTGAGGGGATGCCGGCTCAGGCGCCGGCATCGCCGAGGAGCAACAAGTCAAGGTTGCCGAACTGGCGGAAGCCGCGATCGAAGCTCACAAACTGTATCCCAGCGGCGATGGCAAACGCCGCAAGATAGGCATCCTGCCAAAGCCTGGGTGAAATCAGCGATGAACGCATGATGCGCCGCAAGGTATCTTCCAGCGAGTACGGCTCATTGACAAAAACAAAACGCTCATCGGACATCATGATGTCGTAATCATGCCAGGCTGCCTTAACGTCGCGCGCCTGACCGAGCATGACAGCCGGATTGTTCAATAGCCTCAATAACCCGATTTGGCTGACGCGGCATACGGCAATCCCTGATGCAGCCTCTACGCCATCCAGCCAATGCAACGCAGTGTCGTGATGGCTATGATCGGCGTGGCAGATCGCGAGTAACACATTAATGTCGCATAAACTGGGCATAGTATTCAGCTTCTTCTTTATACATCTGCTCAATCGCTGCGTTCACCATATCATCGGTGATTCTGCCGCCGGCATGGCTGCTCTTAATGATCGGGAACTTTACGCGCCGCTTTTTCTGAACCGGCGCCGCATGCAATTTCGCGCGCAACGCGTCGGCCACCAGATCTTTCAACTTGATCCCTTCAATGGCGGCGCGCGCTTTGGCTTCGCGAAACAACTCATCGGGTAGATCGATCGTCGTCTTCATCAGAGCCATTTTACCATATAACCATATTTATGGCTAATCATTTCTGTTTCTTGCACGCCTTCAACAGCGCCGCCATCTCGGCGATGCGCGCGGCGCGCGTCTCGGGCCGTATCGCGCCCTCGATCCACTTCAGATACGTGCGGCGATAAAACGCAGCCGGCGAATCGAAGAACGCGCGCGCCTCAGGCTCCGCCGCAAGCGCCGCGGCGATGTCCTCGGCCAGTGTGGTTTGCTGCGGACCTTCCGGTGAACAGCGGACAATCATACATTGCAGGATGCGGTTATACAATTGCCACAGGAGGACGCGATGACGCTGAAACTGACCGTGACGGATATCGAACGGATTACGGTGCGCGTGCCGATGACGCCGCGCTGCGAGACATGGAATGCGCGCGAGGTATGGCAATGGTGCATCAGCGAGGTGGTGCGGCTGAGCACCGACGCCGGCATCGTGGGCTATGGCGAGACGCTGCCGCACTACACGTGGGGGCGCGTGACCGACGAGGCCGTGGCGCGTGTGAAAGGCCGCAACGCCGCCGACTTCCTCGGCGACGACACGCTGGGCGCTGGCCTGCAGATGGCGGTGTACGACGCCGTGGGCAAGGCGCTCGATGTGCCGCTCTATCGGTTGTGCAACCTGCCCAAAGTGCGCGACTGGGTTCCGCTGTCGTGGTGGAACATCGACTTCCCGCCCGAAGCGCTGGCCGACGAAGCCCGCGACGCGCTGGCGAAGGGCTATACCGCGTTGAAGACCAAGGCGCGCCCGTGGTGGGACGTGTACGAGCAGGTGCAGGCCATCAGCGATGTCACCCCGCTGCACTTCAAGATCGATATGGACTGGAACCAGATGCTGATCAATGCGAGCAACGCCGCGCCGGTGCTGACCGAACTGGATTGCCAGCCGCGCGTGGCGCTGTATGAGTCGCCCATCTTCCAGCGCGACGTGGAAGGCCTGCGGCAGTTGCGCCAGAAGATCACCCGCCCGATCGCGCTTCACTTCGGCGACCCGCCTTTTCCGGTAGTCGCGCGCGACGAGGTCTGCGACGGCTTCGTGGTGGGCGGCGGCATCAGCAGCGTGTTGCGGCAGGGTGCGCTGGCCGCGCAATTCGACAAACCCTTCTTCCTGCAACTGGTGGGCGCGGGACTAACCACGGCGCTGTCGGTTCAACTGGGCGCAGCGCTGACGATGGCGCAATGGCCGGCGGTGAACTGCCTGAATAATTACGCCGACGACCTGCTCACCACCCCGATCAACATCATGGGCGGTTATGCGCAGGCGCCCGACGCGCCCGGGCTGGGCGTGCAGGTGGATGAAGACGCTCTGTTGCGCTACCGGATGGAGCCGCCCTACGAACTGCCGCGCCCGCGCCTGCTGCTGTCGGTCGCGTGGCCTGGCGATCGCGTGCGCCACTACGCCAACATCCAGCAGTGCTGGACCGATGCGTTCAACGGCAGCATCCCGGCGCAGGAGCGCGGCGTGCGCATGCACGTGCGCCCCGACGACGGCACGCCGGAGTGGGCGGAGTTGTACGCGCGCTGCGGAATAGCGCCATTGTGGAGCCAGACACTTTAGCGTACACGTCACCACAAGTCTGACTTTTCCAAAAAGTCAGACTTGTCATCCCCGCAGGAGTAACATCACATGCAGTATGCAGAACTGAAACATACCGAGATCGCGGCGCAACGCGACAAAGTGGTGATTGCGCCGATCGGCTCGCTGGAACAACACGGCCACCACCTGCCGCTGTTGACCGACACGATGATCAACGCCGAAATCTGCCGGCGCGCCGAAGCCGAACTGGGCGAAGAAGCGTTGTTCCTGCCCGTGCTGTGGGCTGGCGCGTCGGACCATCACCGCCGCTTCCCCGGCACCGTGAGCATCAGCAACGGCGTTTACACCCAGGTGCTCGAAGACATCCTGGAAAGCCTGATCGGGAGCGGGTTCAAACGCATCGTCCTGTTCAACTCGCACGGCGGCAACGGCAATCCCGGACACGCGGCGCTGTATAACGCGCAGATGCGCCACCGCGACGAGCGAGATCTGTGGCTGGTGTTCGCCACGTGGTTCGCCATGGCCGCGCCGCAGATCGCCCAGATCGACGCGCTGGAGAAGCAGGATCACGTGACGCACGCGTGCGAACTGGAGACGAGTATGATTCTGCGCGTGCGCCCCGAACTGGTGCGCATGGATCTTGCGCGCGGCGCGAATTTCACATTTGAGTCAGACTTCTACACGCCCGATTCCAGCAGACCCAGCCGTGTGACGGTGGCGCGCCCGTTCGAGCACGTAACCGCCACCGGCGCGCTCAGCCATCCCGAGGCGGCGACCGCGGAGAAAGGCGAACGATTGTATGAGGTCGCGGCACGCGAATTGGTGGCGTTCGTGCGCGAACTGGCCGGCTGGACAACGTTCGAACCAGCCTGATCCAAAGCCAGCCTGTTTACAACTGGAGGTTCTATGCATTACCTGCTGTTCTATGACGTTGTTCCTGATTATGTGGAGCGCCGCGCGGCGTTCCGAGACCAGCACCTGACGCTGGCATGGCAGGCTGCTGAACGCGGCGAACTCATTCTGGGCGGCGCGCTGGCTGAGCCGATTGACGGCGCGATATTGATGTTCAGCGGTGGCTCGCCGGCTGTGGCGGAAAAGTTCGTGGCTGCTGATCCTTATGTGAAAAACGGGCTGGTGACGCGCTGGCGCATACGGCCATGGATGACGGTCGTCGGCGAGGGCGCTGCCAATCCCGTGCGGGTGGGGTAACCCATACATCATCGACTCGATGAAGCAGCGCCTGGATCAGCAACTGGTGAACGTGGCCGTGGTGCACGCGCGCGCCGGAAGCCGGCGAAGCGCTGCTGGAGCGCGTGCGCGCCACGCTCAACTGCAAAGAGATCATCCTGACCAACCTGTCCATCGCGGTCTCGGCGCACCTCGGCCCCGGCACGGTCGGCATCGTGGCTTATCCTGCCGCTGAGGGATAATCGCCACACCAATGAATATCGCATCAGACCTGGAGGGGACGCTCACGACCGGCCGCACATGGAAGGGCGTGGGCAGTTTCCTGCAGATGAACGGACGCAAACGGGCTTACCAGGCTTTCCTGGCGCTGCGCCTGCCCGGCAGCGCGCTGGCCGGCATCGGCATCATCGACAAACAGGTTTATGGCAACCAGTGGATCGTCGATATGGCGCGCCTGCTGGCGGGCTTCGACGCCGCGCAGCTTGATCGGATGGGCGAATGGGTCATCGAAAATGTGATGTGGCCGCAGCGCCGCCAGAAGGTGCTGGACGAGCTTGAAGACCATCGCCGCGCCGGCAACCGTGTCATCCTGACATCCGGCACCTACCTGCCGGTGGCCCGGGCTTTCGCGCGCCGGATCGGCATCCAGGATGTCATCGGCAGCGATCTGAGCATGGCCACTGGCAGTGCCAGCGGGCGGGTGGATGGATCGCTCAACGTTATGACCGTCAAGGCTGAACGCCTGCGCGCGCTGCTGGGCGCAGAACCGCTGCACAGCGCGTATGGCGACACGGCTTCCGATGCGCCGATGCTGGAGATGTGCGAGAAACCTGTGGCGGTGTGTCCCGACCGGCGCCTGCGGCAAACGGCGCTGGCGCGCGGCTGGCGAATATTCGAAGTGTAAGGTGCACATAAAAACACTCCCGGAATCTCGCAGATTCCGGGAGTGTGATTGTTTACCCTGCCAGGGCTAGAAACACGTCCTCAAGCGACGGCTCCACCACCTCAACCGATTGCACCGCCATCCCGGCTGACAGCAATGCGCTGCGCAGCGCATCCGCATCGCAGCCGGGCATGGTGATGGCGCGCAGATGATCGCCCGACAGGCCGGCGTGCGCGACACCGGGCATATGCTCCAACACAGCCAGCGACTTCAGCAGCGGCGCAGCGAATACATCCCAGGCCCGCCCCGACAACGCCTGTGTCTTCAGGTTTGACGGCGTGTCCATCGCCAGCAGCCTGCCGGCGCGCATGATGCCCACGCGCCCGCAATATTCCGCTTCGTCCATGTAATGCGTCGTCACCAGCACCGTGACGCTTTCACCCGCCAGCGCATAGATCAGATCCCAGAAGGCGCGCCGCGCCGATGGATCGACGCCGCTGGTGGGTTCGTCAAGGAACAAGAGGCGCGGGCGATGGATGAGCGCAATCGCCAGCGCCAGGCGTTGCCGCCACCCGCTCGACAGCGCGTTGGCGAGCGACTTCTCCTGTCCCACCAGCCCCACCAGCGCCAGCGTCTCATTCAAATGCGCGCGCTGGTTTACCCCATACACACCCGCATAGAACGTCAGATTCTCCCAGACTGTCAGCTCGTTGTACAGCGCAAACTTCTGAGACATATAGCCACATTGCGCCCGCAGGCGTTCGGCATCGCGCACCACGTCATAACCCAGCACTTCGGCATGCCCTTCGCTGGGGCGCAGCAGCCCCAGCAGCATGCGGATCGTGGTCGTCTTGCCCGAACCGTTGGGTCCCAGGTAGCCCAGCACTTCGCCCGACTGCATCTCAAACGAGACGTGGTCGACAGCGGTGAAGCTGCCGAACCGGCGGGTGAGATTCTCGGCACGGATGACGGCGCTCATGGGTGCGCCCCCGCGTCGAGGGAGAATCCCGGAGTCTGGCCGAACCCAGTTCGGCTTGAGACTCCGGGATTCTGGTCGCCAGACAGCGCGATAAAGACATCCTCCAACTGAGGCGGCACGGCGCGCAGGCGGGTCACCTGATATGGCGCACCCTGGGGCGGTTGTGACAGGCGCGCCATCACCTCGTCCGTTTTACCGGGCATCACGCGCAGGTGCAGGCGGTCGCCGAACATCTGCACGTTCTCGACGCCCGCATCCAGTTCCGCCACACGGCGCAGTTCGCGCAACGGTTGGCCGGCCAGCTCGAGCACGCGCCCCTGCAGCGTTGCGCGCAGTTCGGACGGCGCGCCTTCAGTCAACAGCCTGCCGTGATGGAGGAAACCGATGCGCGCGCAGCGCGAGGCTTCATCCATATAGGGTGTGCTGACCAGCACCGCCACACCCTCCTCGCCCACCAGCCGGATGATGAGTTGCCAGAAGTCCTGGCGCGTGAGCGGGTCGACGCCGGTAGTCGGCTCGTCGAGCAGGAGAACGCGCGGGCGGTGCACCAGCGCGGCGGCCAGGCCGAGTTTCTGCTTCATGCCGCCGGAGAGTTGCCCGGCGCGCCGCGACTCGAACGCATCCAGGCCGACGAAAGCCAAGATCGCGTGGCAGCGCGGCTTCCACTCGCGCGCGGGCAGGCCGCGCACTTCGGCGAAGAAGCGCAGGTTTTCCAGCACGGTTAGTTCCTCGTACAGCGAGAAGCGCTGCGAGAGATAGCCGATCTGCGCGCGCGCCAG
>JAMCQN010000025.1 GCA_023382055.1 Chloroflexota bacterium | reverse complement strand
TCAGCCGTCGGTCACCCAATTGACTGCTGCCCCACTGTTGTCGCGCCCATACTTTTGTATCCAGTTCCATCTACACATTATCGCCTGCTATCGTGATGTGTATAAAGATCAGCACTTTCGCGGGAATGACACTGAAAGTGCCTTTGGCATCGCAGCGGAAAAAGTTTGGCCGCACCCAGAAGCGCCCTTGGCTGGCTGAGAACGGATACACTAAGCTGCTTAGGTTATCGAGCCAGCACGCTGGAGATAAAGAATGAGGATGTGGCAACCATTTCGCAGGTCACATCCAACTACAGGCCGCTGATCTCGAAGCTCTGCCCAAAAAGGGTGAAGATGGCCGGTGTACCGCCCGGCGGGCGGGCGAAGGTGACCTGGAACGCCAGCGCGTCGCCGGGCGTGATGTTCCACGGAAACGCCGGCAGGCTTGAATTCAACGCAATGAGGTTGCCGCTGCTCGTCAGTTGCACGTCCCGCAGCGACACCGGCAGGAACTTGTCGGTCAGGTTGCGCGCGGTGCCGACGATGCGCAGTTCGTTCCCTTGCGGCGAGATGTTCACGTTCAACAGCGATACCTCGGCCACCGGCGCAACGGTGGGCGCGAGCGTAGGCTGCACGCTGATCGCCGTGTAGGGTATCGTTACGCGCGCGACGTAGGGATTGTCCGACTCGGTGGTGAAGCTCCACTCCACGCGCGGGCCGGGCATGCCCGCGGGTATCTCGAAGCCGGCGGTTGCGGTCAAGGTTGCGCCGGGTTCCAGAGCGCCGTGCGTCCAACCGGCGCCGCCCGCGGCGAAAGCGCCCTGGTTGTTCAGTTGATAGTGATTGCCGTCCCCGTCGATCAACACGCTGGTGAATTGGCTGGCGTCCAGCACGCGCGTCACCAGGCTGCTGACCCGGATATTGACCTGGAAATAGCTCCTGTCCGCCGGCAGGCCCACGGATGTGCCCGGCAGCACCCGGCTGTTCAGCGCAGTCACGCGCACGTCGCCCAGGTTGATCGGCGACCCGATCGGCGTGAGCGAATTTGGCGTACCCTCATCCGTGTAGCGCGCGATGATCAAGTGGCGCTGATCGCCGCCTTCGCCCAGCAGGAACAGCGTCAGTTGCGGCGTGGTCTGCGCCAGGAAGGCCGCCTGCTCGTCGGGCTTAACGGTCTCCGTCATGCTGACGCGGAAGCGCAGCGTGCCGTTCGATGTATCCAGTAGCAGCAGATCATCAGGCTGCAGCCCGTTAAACGTGGCGCGGTTCGGCTGCGTATCCGGCAGCCCCACGACGTAGTTCACCAGCGTGCCGGCGATCCAGTATGCGGTCTTGGACGCATTGCGGTCGAAGGGCAGTTCGCCTTTTGCGTCCACCTGTGCGGCGGTTACGTTGAACGGCGAATTGCCGATGGTCAGGCGCACCGGAACGCTGGCCGGGATCGGCGTGTTGTTCACGTTCACGACCAGCGACACCGTCAGCGGCTGAGTGGCTTGTGCGACTACGCTGGTATTTACCGGCCCCGGCAGCGGCGGGTTGGTCAACAGCACCACACTCAAGATAAAGCACGACAGCGCGCACACGCCCACCACCGCCAGCAGGCTCACCAGAATCAATGGGCGGCTGCGCGGATCTTCCCACAGCGCGCCAAATGGACCGCGCAGTGCGTCCGCGACGGGTTGTAACCAGTTGGAGGCAGCCTGTGTCTGTTTGGCCGCGGGCTTGATCTCTGCGCTTTCCCATTGGCCCGGCTGTGTCTCTTCAGCGGGGGCTTGCCAATCGTCCGATGGTTCCTGTGGTGGAGGCGGGTTTGCTGCCATGAGGTTATTTTAGCCGCCACCGCCTGCGCCCTGAATGCCGCCCTCGGTCATCTTGCGCACGTCCAACAGCTTGTCGGCCTCTTCGGCGCTCAGTAATCCTTTCTCCACCACCACTTCCTTGATAGTGCGGTTGGTGGCCATGGCTTCCTTGGCGATGGCCGCTCCGTTCAGATAACCGATCACGGGGTTCAACGCCGTCACCAGGATGGCGTTCTTCGCCAGCCAGCCATAGGCCTTCTCCGGGTTGGCTTTCAATCCGACGACGCACTTGGTTGTGAACGCGTTGATCGCGCCGATCATGACGTGCATCATCTCAAACAGGTTGTGCGCGATGATCGGCATCATCACGTTCAATTCGAGCTGCCCGGCCTGCGCCGCCAGCGCCACCGCGTGATCGTTGCCCTGCACGTGGAAGCAGGTCATGTCGAGCATTTCGGCCAGCACCGGGTTGACTTTGCCGGGCATGATGCTCGAACCGGGCTGCACCGCCGGCAGGCGAATCTCGTCCAGGCCGGTCGATGGGCCGGAGCTGAGCAGGCGGAAGTCGTTGGCGACGCGCACCAGCGTGACGGTCAGCGTGCGGATGGCGCCGCTGAAGGCTGCCATATCGGCCATGCTCTGCATGCCCTCGAACAGGTTGTCGGAAGTCTGCAGGGGCTGATCCAGCAATTCGCTCAGGCGCTTCACCATGCGGGCGTGATATTCGGGGTGGGCGTTCAGGCCGGTGCCGGTGGCTGTGCCGCCGATGGGCATGCGCCGCAGGCTTTCGGCGGCCTGGGCGATGCGCTCGCCGTCGCGCGCCACCGCTTTGGCGTAGCCGCCAAACTCCTGTCCCAGCCGCACCGGCACAGCATCCTGCAGGTGCGTGCGCCCGGACTTTACCACGCCGTCAAACTCGACCGCCTTCTGCTGCAGGGCGGCGGCCAACTGGTTGATGGCATCCAGCAACTCCGGTGTGCGCCACAGGCAGCCCAGCCGGATGGCGGTAGGGATGGTGTCGTTGGTGGACTGCGCCATGTTGACATGATCGTTGGCGCTGACCGGCCTTTTGGGCGCGTCGAGGGGCTGGCCCAGAATTTCGCTGGCGCGGTTGGCGATCACCTCGTTGATGTTCATGTTGTGGCTGGTACCCGCGCCGGCCTGGAACGGATCGACCACAAACTGGTCGGCCAGCTTGCCCGCGCGGACTTCCTCACAAGCAGCAATGATGGCGTCGGCCAGTTTAGCATCCAGCAACCCCAGGTCGCGGTTCACGTCTGCGGCGGCGCGCTTGATCGTCGCCATGCTCCATACGAAGGCGGGGTAAGGGCGCATGCCGCTGATCGGGAAGTTCAACACCGCCCGTTGCGTCTGCGCGCCGTAATAGGCCGCTGCGGGCACCTGCATTTCGCCAAGCGAATCTTTTTCAATCCGGTAATTCATGTTTCGCCTCTTCTGCTATTTAAGCCATCAACTTAATCCGAATTCCGATTTCACCTGGTCTATTGAGAGGGTGTTTGTTTGTTTGGCACGCAGATCGAGCAGATCCATCAACTGTTTGTTTTGACGCGTCAATTCGATCTCGCGGTTGAAGTCATCAAGCTCTGCAAGGATATATTCACGCCCATCCGGTGTTCTAAGTATCAGGTTTTCGCGCTTTGCGCGGTTTAGCAGAGCTGTAATTGCTTTTGATCGGGCTGTAACCGTCACCGTTTTCATAGCTGGTATTCCTCTCCCTGTATGAATAACCTTTGCCCTTTCTTATATCCAACTGCTTCTATCTTAACCGAATTCGCTGCCTCATCGATGTCATAAAAGACTCTGGCTGAGCCGACGCGGAGTTCCCATTCCGCGATTTCATTCGGGCGGAGTTTTTTGCGATTGCGTGTCTCTGTAACGGGTTGGTGACTGAGTTGCTCTTCGATCGCGCGTATGATTGTTACTTTCTCATGTTTGCGAAGATACCGTAAATCGTCGACTGCAGCTAGAGTAAAGACGATCTCAAACATAAGCTTTGATGTTGGTTCAGTAAAGGCTTTCTGCTTTATCCCATAGCGGATTGCAGGCTGCGCATGCCGTTACATCTCCGATACCTCAATCACTTCCTCTCTGGCCGCCAGGATTTCATTCTTCGCGTTCCGGCGCTCTATGATCTGATGAATCGCGATCGGCGCGAGCGACAGCAGAATAACAACGACCAGCGCCACTTCCAGGTTGTTCTTCACAAACGGGATATTGCCGAACAGGTAGCCGACCAAGGTGATGCTGACCGTCCAGAACACCCCGCCGATCAGGTTAAAGGCGAAGAAGCGTTTGTACTCCATATCCACCGCGCCAGCCACGATCGGCGCGAAGGTGCGCACAAATGGCATGAAGCGGGCGATGATGATGGTCTTGCCGCCATGTTTCTCGTAGAAGGCGTGTGCTTGCTTCAGGTACTTCGGTTTGAAGAAACGCGACTCGGGGCGACTGAAAATGCGCGGGCCGGTCTTCTTGCCGAACCAGTAACCCACGTTGTCGCCCAGCACCGCCGCGAACGCCAGCAGCGGCAGCAGGATCGCGATGTGGAAGGGGCTGGTGGGCAGCGCAGCCAGCGCGCCGCAGGTGACCAGCAGGCTGTCGCCGGGCAGGAAAAAGCCGAAGAACAGACCGCTTTCGGCGAAGATGATGAACCAGACTGCTGCATACGCCAGGAACGGGAAGGGGCCCTGGCTCAACGCCGTCAACGTTTTTTCGATTAAGTCAACCATGTTCTATTTTTGATCTCAGGCCGTGCCGAATTGCCGGTCGCCTGCGTCGCCCAGTCCAGGCACGATATAACCCATTTCGTTCAGGCGTTCGTCCAGCGCCGCGAGATAGATCGGCACATCCGGGTGCGCGGTTTGCAGCCGCTGCACCCCTTCGGGCGCGCCGATCAGTCCGACGAACTTGATGTGCTGCGCCCCCCAGCGCTTGAGGATATCCACCGTTGCCACGGCGCTCCCGCCCGTCGCCAGCATGGGATCGAGCACCAGACAGACCTGCACGGTGGGGTTCACCGGCAGCTTGTTGTAATACTCCACCGGGCGCAGCGTGCGCTCGTCGCGATACAGACCGATGTGCCACACTTCGGCGTAGGGCAGCATCTCCAGCGCGCCATCCACCATGCCCAGGCCGGCGCGCAGGATGGGGATGAGACCCAGGTTGTCGCGCAGTTTCTGGCAGTTGGCGACGCCCATGGGCGTGGTGATGGGAACTTCGACGGTGGGCAGGTCGGCTGTGGCGTCGACAACCATCAGGATTGCCAACTCGCGCACGACTTCGCGGAATTTCTTCGGCTCGGTCTTTTGATTGCGCAACAGTGCCAGTTTATGCTGCACCAGTGGATGTGTAGACACGTGGAGTTGAGACATTATGGCGATTTTACCAGTAACAGGGCAGACGAGAGATTGGAGATTGGAGATTAGAGATTAGAGATGGGAGATGGGTCATGTCCTTGCGGAGGTTGCCATCAGGCGCTGACATCCAGTGAATACCTTCCGCAAGGGTGTAACGACGTGTGGGGTAGTATAAGGCGCATGGACGTTTCGGTTCCACAGCATGGCGAGCGCCGCCTGCTGCTCAGCCCGGCGCTCGCCATGCTGTATCTGGTGATGATGCCGCTCTACACCATGCTGTCGCTGGCGCATCTGGCGCAGCCATTATGGTCGGCCACGCTATTCGCCATCATTCTGCTGTTTGCCATCACGCTGGCGCATCTGGTTGAAACACGCGGGCTGCGCCGGGGCACCCTGATGGCTCTGAGCGCCTTCCTGATCACGCTCGGCGCGGAGTTGCTGGGCGCTGCCAGCGGTCTGCCGTTCGGTCGCTATCACTACACCGATCAGCTTGGCCCCAAGGTGCTTGGGCTGGTTCCGCTGGTGGTTCCGGCGGCCTGGCTGATGATGCTGTACCCGGCGTATGAGACCGCTGCGCTACTCGCGCCTCTCCGGCTGCGCGGCGCGGGCAGGGCTTTGGCGCGGATGCTCATCGCCGCCGCCGCCATGACCGCGTGGGACATCAGCCTCGACCCGCGCATGGTCAGGGAAGGCAACTGGGTCTGGCAGAACGGCGGGGGCTGGTTCGGCGTCCCGCTCAGCAACTATGCCGGCTGGCTGCTCACGGCGGGTCTCATCGCCGCGCTATGGGGCTGGATCGAGCGACGCGAGGATCAGTCATCAGAGACGCGCACCGGCGAGTGGGCGGCGCTGCCGGTGTACATCTACGCCATCATCTGGCTGGCCGAGAGCCTCGCGAACGTAATGCTGTGGGACAGCCCGCTCATCGGGGCGGCGGTATTCATTGGTATGGGCCTATTCAGCCTGCCTGCGCTGCTGCTGTTGCGCCAGCGCCACGTCGCCATCTGGCTGACCGCCAGCCAGGCGGTACGGCGCTGGTTCTGACGGGCTTTGCAGTGACTTCCAACTATGTAGTCATACACGCAGATTGGATAACACTCCCGGAGTCTGGCTGAGCGAAGCTCAACTTGAGACTCCGGGAGTGTCAGGCAATAGGGGTTAAACGAGAGTAAACTACGCATTAATCTCAAATCTCAAATCTCAAATCTCTAATCTCAAACCACTCTTCCAATGTCATACGAAACTTATCCTATCGAAATCGCCGGCGTGCATCGCGAACTGCGGCTGATGGAAGTGGCGCCGGGCGTGCGTATCGCCGTGTTGAACATCCTGGGCGACACCGAATTGACCGAGGCCGCCGCCAGGGCGCTGGCTAAACAGTTGCCGGCGGGTACCGACTATCTGGTAACCGCCGAGGCCAAGAGCATTCCGCTGGCGTATGCGCTGTCCGTCGTCAGCGGCCTGCCCTACATCGTGCTGCGCAAGTCGTACAAACCTTACATGGGCGATGCCCTCTCGGCCGAGACGCTCTCTATCACGACGAACAAACCGCAGACCTTGTTCCTGGACGAGATGGATCGCGAGCACATCAAGGGCAAGCGCGTGGTGGTGCTGGACGATGTTATCAGCACGGGCAGCACGCTGCAGGGAATGCGCCTGATCATGCAGAAGGCCGGCGCGACTGTGATCGCCGAGGCGGCCATCCTCACCGAGGGTGACCGCGCCAAGTGGAGCAGCGTGCTGTCACTCGGTCACCTGCCGGTCTTCATCGATTAACTATCGCAGGGGCATAGCAGCCGGCGTGTCTGCCTGAAGAGAAACCTCACAGGTCTGGGAGACCTGTGAGGTTTGGCGCAGGCATGGCGCACGCACAGGCCGAAGGGATCGGACGAGC
>JAMCQN010000101.1 GCA_023382055.1 Chloroflexota bacterium | reverse complement strand
GACCTGCGCGCCTTGACACGCTATCTCTTCTTCGCCACTTGGGACGACCTGCTGGCGTTCATGCTCACCCAGCTTGAACCCGCACCCGATTGACGGCTCTGTCCATATTTAGAATTGCTGCTATGCGATCGAAGCGGTTGCACCGGCTTGTGTTTCTGCTATAATTTTCATTCGCGAAGGTGATACGGGCACGTAGCTCAGTTGGTTAGAGCACTGCTTTGACATAGCAGAGGTCACAGGTTCAAATCCTGTCGGGCCCATTCCTCAATCTCCTTATAATAGGCTGCAATGACTATCCCGATGGACAACGGCCTGAGCGAAGCGCATCCGACACGCATCCTGGCAATCGAGACTTCCTGCGACGAAACCGCCGCCGCCGTCATCGACGACGGCCGGCGCATCCGCTCCAACGTCGTGGCATCGCAGATCACGCTGCACCAGCAGTACGGGGGCGTGTTCCCGGAGATGGCGTCGCGCGCACATATCGAGGCCATCGCGCCGGTGCTGCAGCGCGCCATGAGCGAGGCGGGCGCGCCGTGGGAGTCGCTGGACGCCGTAGCCGTGACGAAAGGTCCCGGCCTGCCGGGTTCGCTGGTGGTGGGCGTGAATGCTGCCAAAGGCATCTGCCTGGCGCGCGATCTTCCCCTCGTGGGTGTGAATCACCTGGAAGGGCATATCTACTCGCACTGGCTGGACGATGCGCCGATCACGCGCCTGGGCGGCAATCCATTTCCACTGCTGGCGCTGATCGTGTCCGGCGGCCACACCGAACTGGTGCTGGTGCGCGACCACGGCAGCTACGAGTTGATCGGCTACACGGTGGACGACGCTGCGGGCGAGGCCTTCGATAAAGTGGCGCGCATGCTGGGGCTGGGCTACCCGGGCGGCCCGGCCATCGAACAGGTCGCCCGATCCGGCAACCCGGCGCGCTTCAAGTTCTCGCGCCCGCGCCTGGACAAGCCATTCAACTTCTCGTTCAGCGGCGCCAAAACGGCCGTGCTCTACGTCACCCGCCGCTTCGGCGGGATGACGGATGGCAAACTGTCGCCGCGCGTGCCGGTGGCCGATATCGCGGCCAGTTTCCAGGAGTCCGTCGCGGAGTGGCTGGTTGAGAAGACGATGCGCGCCGCCGAGTTGTACGATGTCAAAGGCATCGTGGTCGGCGGCGGCGTGTCCGCCAACCGGGTTCTGCGCGAGCGCCTGAACGCCGCCGCCGGTTCGCGCCAGCCCAGCCCGATCATGGTCCTGTTCCCTCCCCTGACACTGTGCACCGACAACGCCGCTATGATCGGCGCGGCGGCGCACTTCGCCTACCTGCGCGGCCAGCGCGACGATCTGGATATGGATGTGCTGCCGGACCTGAAAATTGGCGCCTGAACCTGATAAACATGGAATATGAAGTCGTCATCGGCATGGAAACCCACGTCGAGCAAAACACCTCCAGCAAAATGTTCTGCCAGTGCTCCGCCGATTTTTTCGGCGCGGAGCCTAATACGCACGTCTGTCCCACCTGCCTGGCCATGCCCGGTGCGCTGCCGGTGATCAACCAGCATGCCGTCGAGAATGCCATCATGATCGGGCTGGCGTTGAACTGCAAAATCGCTGCGCATACGTTCTGGGAGCGCAAGTCATACTGGTACCCCGACCTGCCCAAGGGCTACCAGATCACCCAGTACCAGTATCCGATTGCCTACGACGGCTACATCGATGTCGACGTGCGCGACACGCATAGCGGCAGCGGCAACTGGACCGAGCAGTGCTATCGCAAGCGCATCCGCATCCGCCGCGCCCACCTGGAGGAAGATACCGGCAAACTGACCCACATCGGCGACAGTTCGTTCGTGGACTTCAACCGCGCCGGGGTGCCGCTGATCGAAATCGTGACCGAGCCGGATATCCACACCGCCGACGAGGCCTACGCCTACCTGAGCGCCCTGCGCGATATCGTGCGCTATCTCGGCATCGGCAGCGGCGATATGGAGAAGGGCGCCATGCGCGGCGAGCCGAACATGAGCCTGCGCCCCGCCGGCGCGGAGCAGTTCGGCGTCAAGGTGGAGATCAAGAATCTCAACTCGCTACGCGCCGTGCGCGACAGCATCGACTATGAGGTGAAGCGCCAGACCGAACTGCTGAACAACGGCGGCAAGGTGCATCAGGTGACGATGGGCTGGGACGACGCGCGCGGCGTGACCATCGTGCAGCGCGAGAAGGAAGAGGCGCACGATTACCGCTACTTCCCCGAACCCGACCTGCCGCCGCTGGATGTCAGCGCCGTATGGCTGAACGGCATCCGCGCGCGCATGCCCGAACTCGCGCTGGCCAAACAGGATCGTTTCACGCAGGCCTACGGGTTGAGCAACTACGACGCCATGGTGCTGACCAAAGATCGCGCCATCGCTGAATACTTCGAGCGGGCGGTGGCCGTTCTGGCCGCCGCCTCGCCCGGCGAGGGCAATGCCAAAGCCGCGGCGAAGTCCGCGGCCAACTGGATCACCGGCGAGTTGTTCCGGCTGATGAGCGGCGCGGCCGTCGATATCGGCGTAGTCAAGATCACGCCGGAACAACTGGCGGAACTGATCCTGCTGGTCGATAACAAAACGATCAACATCAATACCGCAAAGGGCGTCTTTGAGGAGATGTTCGCCGGCGGACAATCCGCCAAAGCCATCGTGGATGCCAAAGGCCTGGCGCAGATCAGCGACACGGGCGCGCTGGAGCAGGCGGTTCAGGATGCCCTGGATGCCAACCCAAGCCAGTTGAAAGGCTATCTGGGCGGGCAGGAGAAACTATTCCAGTTCTTTGTGGGGCAGGTGATGAAGGCCACCAAAGGCAAGGGCAACCCGCAAATGGTGCAGAATCTGTTGAAAGAGGCGTTGGAGAAGCGTCGCGCGGCCTAGGGGAGCGCCTGCCAGCCGGTTACCGCGCAGCGCACCGGCGAACAGGGACTCCGCTTAACCGAGCGCTTCAGCGTAGTACACCAGAATGCCGCCGACGATCAACAGCGTTATGGCGAGCAGCAGCAGGCCGGTCATCGGCCCGGCATCCACCGGCAATCGGCGGATTCGCCTATATCGAAAGTCTGATCACGCCGGCAGGCTGAACGGAACCCCATGCGCATCAGCAATCTCTTCCGCCTCACGTACTGGCTGGACAGCAGCGTACTCGATCACCCCGCCGGTAGCCTGATGTGGCTGGTCGTGGCCGCCGGTCTGGTGTGGTGCGCGGCAGGCATCGCGATGAGCATACGGCGCGGAAGGGTTACATTGCCGCGCGATGTCACGGCGGCGCAGATTGCGGCCGGGCTGCTCGTCGCCGCTGTCGGGGTTGGACGCCTGTATCAGATTCCGCTGCTGGGCCTGCGGATCGGCTGGCTGATCGCGAGCATCATAGCGGTTGCGCCGCTCACTCCTCGCCTGGTACGGCAGGCGCTGCGCGACGGCATCATCGGCGACTGCCTGGCCGCGATGACCCTGACGCGTCCGCCGGCAGCGGGCTACCTGGGCCAGGGCGCGATCAGCCGCGCGGATGGCGGCGGAGTGCCGTCCTGGCGGCTGAGTACCGCCTTATCCTGGCTGTTCTTCAATCTGGCTGGCAGCGCGATCGTGATGGCTGTGCTGCGGTTACCGCTGTGGTATGGGCCGGCAGTGGTCGGGGTGATCAGCGTCCCCTATCTCATTTCGATAGCCTGGCAATGGATCACAGGCCGGTTAGACCGCCGCAACCTGCTGGCCCAACTGCGCTTAACGGCGCTGTCGTCGCTGCTGGTGATCTATTTCATCCTGGGTTTGCGGGTCGCCGTCGCCGTCGTCGCGCAAGCCGTCACGGGGACATACAGCGTCGTTGACCCATTCGACTCGCTGTTGAACCTGCTGCTCTGGCTGGCGATCATGACCGCCTATGGGCTGGTCATCGCGATCTATCAGGCTTTGCGCGCGGTTCAGAGCCAGACGACCGCCGGGACGTTTGATCGCCGCTTCGTCAAACTGGCGTCGCTGGCGCTGGTCGCCGGGATTGTCGCCTGGGCGGTCTGGAACGCACTCACGCTGCACACCTGGGGCGTGACCGGCAGCGACCCGTATGCCTACGCGCAGATGGGCGTCGACCTGGCGCAACACGGCACGGTCTTCCACTCCTTCCCGTTGATCCGGCTGACCTATGCGCTGAACATTCCTTCCGAGCCGATCATCCATGTGGGCTACAAACTGCCGCAGGACGTACAGCGCATTGCGACGACGGTATGGCCGCCGGGGTACGCCGTTTTCACCGCGCTGGGCTATCTGGCCGCAGGGGAGCAGGGTCTGTATCTCATAACGCCGCTACTGTCGCTGCTGTCGCTGGCCGCCATATGGGGCTTGTCGCGTGCGCTGCTAAGCGTTAAAACCGGCGCGCAGCCATCCGAGGACGGTTTCATGTTTGCCGTCGCCGCGCTGACCGTCGCCTTCACCGCCACGTCGTACCAACAGGTGGAATGGCAGATGATCCCCATGGCGGACATCGCCGCACAACTCTTCTCGCTGCTGGCCGTCCTGCTGGCCTTCGGCGCACCCGGCGAATCGATGCAGCGCCCCGCCCTACGCATCGCCCTCGCCGCGCTCAGCGGGGTCGCGCTGGGGATCGCGTTCGACGTGCGCTACACACAGGTGCTCGTCGCTCCTGCCTTGTTGTTCGCGCTGATCGCGGGGAACAGGCGGGAGCAGAGCGACGGGCGCGGCTGGCTGGCGCGCCAGATGCAGGCGCTGCTGGCGCTGGGGCTGGG
The DNA here is from genome assembly GCA_023382055.1 of Chloroflexota bacterium. Lineage (GTDB taxonomy): Bacteria > Chloroflexota > Anaerolineae > J036 > Brachytrichaceae > CAIXPS01. The sequence continues at coordinate 2,336 of JAMCQN010000101.1, read as the reverse complement.
CGCTCTGGCAGCCGCCGCCCCGGTGCTGGTCTATCATACGGTCGCATTCGGCAGCCCGTTTCACACCGGCTCGGAAGAACTGTCAAACTTTTCGTTGCCGCGCCTGCCCGAGACGCTGGCGCGCATCACCTCGGAACTGGCCTCGCCGCGCGAATTCGGCCTGCTGCTGCCCTTCATCATCATCGGGCTGATCGCGCTGTGGCGGCGCGACCGGCGCGCGCTGCTGACGCTGCTCCTGTACTTCGCGCCGCTGTTCCTGCTGCACATCGCCTACGCTTACCTGCGCCCGCGCGATATCCTGTCGCTGTTCCCGCTGCTCAGCTTTCTGGCGGCGCTGGGCATAGTCCGGCTGGTCATGGCGCTGACGGATAACCCTGGCCGCCCCGCGCCGCGCAAGCCGCTCAGACCGCTGCACGGCATATTGACGTTCGACGCGGCGCGCCTGGATATCCACCCCACACACTTCGCGCTGGACGTTCTGCGCATGGCGCTGGTGGTAGGACTGTCATTCCTGCTCATGCTGCGCTCGCTGCAGACGCTGCAACTGCCGATCACGCGCGGGTTCGACGCGTTCGGGTACCTGGTGCGCGAGCAGCGCGCGTCCTTCACGCGGCTGGGCGAACTGACGCCTCCGAACGCGGTGATCGGCTGCTCGCTCAACAGCGGCGCCGTCGATCTGTACGCGGGTCGCCTGACTTTTCGCCCGGGCCGGTGGACGCCCCGCCAGGCGGACAGGTTCGTGCGCGCGCTGCTGCAGGAGAAAACGCCGGTCTATATACTGGCGGATGGGGATGAAGTGAGCGCAGCGGTGGACGGCTTGCGGCACGCTTTCCGCCTGGTCGAGGTCGCGCGGTTGGACGTGCCGTATTATTTCCCCGGCAGCGGATCGGAGAACCGCAAGGCCGCGCTGTATCAAGTAGAGATTGGAGATTAGAGATTGGAGATTAGAGATTGGAGATTGGAGATTGGAGATTGGAGATTGGTAAGGGCGGTGACAGTCAGTTGTGAGGGGCGCGTCAGGCAACGGGATTCGCGCAGCATAATATGAGTAGCATGCACGATCTGGCAGTCATTATCCTGAATTACAACACGCGCGATCTGCTGGCGGATTGCCTGGCGTCGCTGCGCGGGCAGGCGGGCGTTGGGTTTACCGTCTGCGTAGTCGATAACTGCTCCGACGACGGCAGCGCCGATATGGTCGCGGCGCAATACCCGGAAGTGCAGTTGATCCGCAGCCCGGCCAACAACGGCTTCGCCGCCGGGAACAACCTGGGGTTGCGCGCGCTGGGTTTCCCCGCCAATGCGCGGGCGCGCTATGCCATGTTGCTCAACCCGGACACGGTGGCGCCGCCGGGCGCGCTGGCCGGCATGGTCGGGTTTGCCGACGCCACACCGGACGCGGGCGTCGTCGGCCCCAGGCTGATGCTGATGGATGGCGCGCTGGATATGGCCTGCCGGCGCAGCTTCCCCACGCCGGCGGTGTCGTTCTACCGCCTGATCGGGCTGAGCAGGTTATTTCCCCATAGCCGCCGCTTCGGGCGCTACAACATGACCTACCTGGGCATCGACGAGCAGACCGATGTGGATTCCGTCGTCGGCGCGTGCATGCTGGTGCGGGCGGAAGCCATCCAGGGGGCCGGGCTGCTGGACGAGCAGTTCTTCATGTACGGCGAAGACCTGGACTGGTGCCTGCGCATCAAGCAGCAACGCGGCACGGCAGGCCGCCCGTACCGCGTGATTTACTATCCGACTGTGACGGTGCAGCACATCAAGCGCGCCGCCAGCCGCAAGAGCGCCAAGGCGCAGTATGAATTTGACCGCGCTATGTGGCTGTTTTATCGCAAGCATTACCAGGCCGGCACGTTCTTCCTGATGGACTGGATCGTCAAGCTGGGTCTGGCCGTGCGCGGCGGTCCCAGGCTGGCGCGCGAGATGTTCGCGCGAGCGTGATGCGCGTCGCCTGTGGTTGCAAACCACAGGCTGGTACGTACGAAACGCGCTCAAAGCGCGTTAACCGGCCTTGGCCGGTTTCGCCTGTGTCAGACGCCGGATTCATCCGGTGGCATCCAACGCGCCGAGGCGCGTTCACCGCGATGCAACCGGCCTTGGCCGGTTTTGTCCGTGTCAGATGCCGGATTCATCCGGCGGCATCAAACGCGCCGAGGCGCGTTCACCGCGATGCAACCGGCCTTGGCCGGTTTCGCCTGTGTCAGACGCCGGATTCATCCGGTGGCATCAAACGCGCCGAGGCGCGTTCACCGCGATGCAACCGGCCTTGGCCGGTTTCGCCTGTGTCAGACGCCGGATTCATCCGGTGGCATCCAACGCGCCGAGGT
>JAMCQN010000117.1 GCA_023382055.1 Chloroflexota bacterium | reverse complement strand
TCTACAGCGCGACACACCATGCAAAGGCAATACTGTCGTTTTCTGACGCAAACACAGGGCGGTGAGCAGTATGAACAAAAAAGCGGTTTCCCGTTCGAACGGCGCCAATCCCGACACGCGCCAACCTTTCCCGACACGGATTTTCATCCTTGGCATAGTCGCGGGGATTGTCCTGATGGCCTTACTGGGCATGTTTGTGGCGGCGCCGCTGGCGCTGGCGCACCGCGCGGAATTGCCGCTGGAGCGCGCCTTCGGCGGGCTGGCGGTGAATATCATCTCGTCGGTCAGCTCGGGCAGCACAGTCAACCCCCTGTCCGCCAACGACAAGACGCTCGGCGATGGCGGGGACCTGTTCGCCAACAACTGCTCAAACTGCCACGGCGATAAAGGCGACGGTCGCGGCAAACTCGCCAACGGCTACTACCCGCCCCCGGCCAACCTGACCGCAGCCAACACGCAGGGAAAGAGCGACGCGCAACTCTTCTGGATCGTCAGGCACGGCCTCAGTTTCACCGCGATGTCCGCGTATCCGGACCTCGACGACCAGCAGGTCTGGTCTCTCGTCGCTTACATCCGCTCGTTGAAATAGGCTGTGCAGTGCCGGGAAGCGGGTGAATCGCCGCTTACAACGGTCTCGTTCTCGGCCACTCCAGCTCAAACCCCTGCGCGACCAGCAGGCGTTGAAAATCGCCCAGCCGGGCAGGTCGACGCGCTGGTCGGCGCGGTGCAGGCGGTGGCAACCTGCCCGCGCTTCATCATTGCCAAGGGCGGCATCACCAGCCAGGTGGTGGCGCAGCATGGCCTGGGCGCGGACGGCGCCCGCGCCATCGGCCAGATCCAGCCGGGCGTGCCGGTGTGGCGGCTGGAGAGCGGCCCGCGCCTGCGTTTCCCCGGCATCCCCTACGTGGTGTTTCCCGGCAACGTGGGCGGACCGGACAGCCTGGCGGACGCGGTGAACCGGTTGATGGCGGGGTGAGGATGCGGGCGTCCCGCTCAACCCTGCTTCAGCCCGGCGATGCGCTGTTCCAGCGCGGACAACCGCTCAGCGATATGCTGCAGGCTGGACTGGCTGCGCTGCGCCACGTAGATGGATTTGCCGGCTTCCTTGCCCAGTTCCTTCAGGCCGCGCTGCACCGGCGTGGTGTAACCCTTGCCGCTGCGGCGCGGGCCGAGCGCCAGCACCCCGCACAGGTCCAGCGCGCGGGTTCCCACCACCAGCGGGACGAGAAGGGAGAGTCCCATACCGTCCGGCGGCGCCATCACATTGCCGGCGTGTAGTTCTGTTTTCATCGGCGCTTCCAGCGCCAGCTCGGGCGGCAGTTCCGTACCAACATCCTGGATCGCGCGTTCGGTCAGCATCAGGCGGTCATCGGGCGCGCACAGATAGACTCCCGCCGAGATCAGGTCGAGCTGGCGGGTCACGTCGATAACCAGCATGTGCAGCAGCTCCGCCGGGCCCAGCATGGCCTGCACCTCCAGCGCCAGGAAGGCGTACGTCTCGCTGAAGCTCATCTCTTCCGGCTTCAGCGAACGGTCAACCATGCGTTGAATCCATCCGCGCAGCGGATTGAAGGCGGCCACGGGGAAGGCGGCTGATATCGCGACGACGAGGAATGGCGAGACGCCGCTGAATAACTGGCCGACCAGGCTGTTCACCGCGGCCAGGCTGATCGCGCTGAGCACCGCCAGCGCGGCTGTCAGTGCGCTGTACACTAGCGAGCGGTTGATGACGACGTCGATATCCCACAGGCGATAGCGCAGCAGCGCCAGACCGATGGCGACCGCCAGCAGGATATAGGGGACCTGGTAGAACAGGACGCTGGCCAGCCAGAGCAGCAGGATGACCATATCGGCGGCGCGCGTCAGATAGCTCCCCAGGTAGTAAATGACGATGCTCACGATCTGCGAAATCGCGTAGCCCGCGACGATCGTTGAGACGGCCAGCACGAACCATTTGATCTGCCCGCGTTGCGCCGGCGTCGCCACGCGCCGATAACGGCGCAATTGCGCGATAAACATCGCAACGATCATGGCCAGATACGCCAGCGCCGCCAGCAGCGGGTCCCAGTTCATCGGCCGCGCGGGCAGCCAGACCCATTGCAGCAGCGTCCAGACCAGCACAATTCCCGCCAGAATGCGGCCGCGGCGGGGCACCCACTTGCCATCCGGGAAGCGAAAACCAAAGAAGATGAAGATCGCCGCATAACCGGCAGACATCAGCGCGTTGGCCAGCCAGCCCCACAGCGAAAGCTCGTGCGCCAGTACCTGCAGGCTGCGCGTGCCGGCGGCGCCGAAGGCCACTAATGCCAGCGAGGCGAAATAGATAAAGCCGAGGTCGCGCCCGCGCCAGATCAGCACCGCCGCGACGGATAAATACGACAGCAACACGACGAGATCGAGGAAAAGCGGAAAGCCAATGATGAAATCGACGGTGACGCCCAGCGGCTGCACACGCGCGACGACGCTGGTGGGATCGGCTGATCGATTGACGGCCACAGTGCGCGGCGCGGCGGCGGCCGTCCGCACCGTCAGGGTGACGGGTGTGTTCACCCAGCCGCTGGTGAGTTGATAGAACTGGTAGGCCGACAGGCCCGCGGCGACCGGCTGGCCGTTGACGGCGACCAGCACATCGCCGGGACGGACGCCGGCCTGTGATGTTGGCGTATTGCTGACGACGAAGGTGAAGACCGCATCGCCGGCCTTGCTGGCCGCCACGTAAACGCCGGCCAGCGGCGCGATATGCGCGCTGTTGTAATAGAGCGGAATCCCCATGCCGACCAGCAGCACGGCCAACGCGACCACCCCCAGGCGGGCAACCCGCAGCAGGGTGTGCTTGACTGCGCGCGACCCAGCAGCGACCGGCGCTGCCGTTGACGTTGTGCTGGTCATAATATGAGCCTGACCGCAGTGTAAGGTCGGCAGGCGCGCTTGTCAATGGTTTTTTCTGCCGATTAGATTCACTGTCGATGGAACAGATTGCCGCCGCTGCCGGTGTTTCACCGGCGACCCTATATCGCCATTTCCCCAGTCGCGAGAACATTCTCGACGGACTCAGCACGTACTTCAATGAGAATATAGGCGAGATGTCGCTGCCGCATACGCCGGTGGAGATCGTCGAGGTTATCCAGCGGAGCTTCAAACGGTTCGATGGAAAGCCTGACCTGGCGCGCGCCTTTTTCATCACCGGGCTGGGGTGCAGCGCGCATTCGCAAACATGGCTCACGATGACGCAGGAATTCGGACTCACGGGCGGGCAGGTGGGTGAGGCGGTGGCATGGGCCGTCCGCATCCTGTTCGCCGATCCGGAGCATGCACGCCAGGAAAAGGATAAGCGAGTACTGTCGGATAAAGAGTGAGGGAGTAATGGCTGAGCATCTGATGGAACTGACGCATGTTGAGGTTGGCGCAGTGCGGGCCTTCTGAAAAAATAGCCGCGTTCCTCAGCAGGCCGGCGCTCCAGCCATAGGCGCGGATTTAACCCGCCTCCGCCCGCTGCATCAGCGCTCGCATGTAGCCGATGGCGTAAGCTGTGGAGGCGCCTTTGTAGGAAGCAGGCATCTGCGGCGAGTGGTCGAGTATCATCGTGCCGCTGTAGCCTGTTTCGCAGAACAGCTTCATGACGCGGTACATATCCATGTAACCGTTGTCGAGATAGGTCTCGGTGAAAACCGGCAGCGTGCTGTTGACGTTGCGGAAGTGGACGATGTAGATGCGCCCTGCGGCGACGAATTCGCGCACGGCGGAGAACAGGTCGCCAAAGGCTGCGCCGCCTTCCAGCCAGCAACCCACGCAGAACTCCATGCCCAGGTTGGGGCTGGCGGCGATCTCGAAGGCGCGCCGGTAATCGGCGTAGCTGTGAATCAGGCAGGGGATGCCGCCGAGTTTCCCGTCCACGGGCGGGTCATTGGGGTGCAGCGCCAGGCGAACCCCGGCCGCTTCAGCCACCGGGATGACGCGCCGGCAGAAGTACGCGAAGTTCTCCCACAACTCGTCCCGCTCGTACTCCCGCTCGTGCGTCAGCGGTTGAGCGTACAGGTCCGCCAGGTCCACGTGCCGCGCTGGAGAGTGGCGATTTACGCCCGGCGGCGAACTCCAAACCTGGTCGGGCTCCCAGGTGAAGGTGGTCGTGTGAATGCCCGCGCGCCCCAGGTCGCGAATAAAGGCGCAGAATTGTTCGATCATCTCGTCCCGCCCGGGCAACGCCAGGTGGATCTTGTCGGACTTGCCCAGGCGAATGTTGCCGGCGTTATACAGGCGCAACCCGGCGGCCTCGACCCGCCGGCGCAGCCCGGCGAGGTAGTCGCAGGAGCACTGGCCATCCTTGAGCCACGTGTACACACAGTCCATTCCCAACTGGCGGGCGAATAACAGCTCGTCGTCAGCGGGATCGGGGTCAACGAACATCGAGAGTTTGATTGAGCAAGGCATGGTTTTCCTCTAAGTCTAACGCCACTCGCGCCCGTTCCCGGCAATCGGCAATGGAAGTCGCGCCTGGGCCAACCTTCACATTTCCTGTCTTCTCGGCCTGTACTGCAGCGCCTCCGCCAGGTGGGTCACTTTGATCGCATCGCTGCCCGCCAGATCGGCGATCGTGCGCGAGAGCTTGAGCACGCGGTGGAACGCCCGCGCGCTCATCTGCAATTGCGCCATGGCCGCCTTCATCAACGACCGCCCGGCATCGTCCAATGCGCAATGCACCCGCACATCGGCCACGCCCATATCTGCGTTACACGTCTGTGTCGTCCCGGAGAACCGGCGCGCCTGCCGGTTGCGTGCGGCTTGCACTCTGGCGCGGATCACCTCTGACTTTTCACCTGCGCGAGCGTCGGTCAGCTTCTCGTAGTCAACCCGTGTTACGTCCAGGTGGATGTCGATGCGGTCGAGTAAGGGGCCCGATATTTTGTGCTGGTAGCGGCTGATCATGGCTGGCGAACAGGTGCACGGTTTGATCGGATCGCCGTACCAGCCGCACGGGCAGGGGTTCATCGCTGCGATGAGCATGAAATTCGCCGGGAAGGTCAGAGTGCCCGCCGCCCGGCCTATCGAAACGCATTTGTCTTCCATGGGCTGGCGCAACACCTCCAGGGCCCGTCCGTCAAACTCCAATAATTCATCGAGGAACGAGCTGCAGAAGTCATATGCGCAGGCGTAACCAGTTCGATCTTGCTAGACTTGCAGGTTTTGGCCTCCGGAGTAATTCTGCGTGAGATTAATCCTCCTTATGCTTCTGCTGCATTTCTGCACCAGACTTAATGCAGTAGCACCTGTAATGCCTATATAACTGATGCATTGATCTTAAGGCTGATTTTATCGCTGCATTACAATCTTGTGTATCACTGCACTTACTAGAATCGGAGCCTGCATGCTTGCCAAAGTCAACTCATGCGCCATCGTCGGTCTTGAAGGCACTATCGTCGAGGTCGAAGTCGACAGCAGCCGCGGCCTTTCTTCCTTTACATTGGTCGGGCTGCCTGATGCAGCGGTGAAGGAGAGCGCCGAACGCGTGCGCGCCGCCATCAAGAACAGCGGGCTGCACTTCCCCATCAATCGCATCACCGTGAACCTGGCACCGGCAGACCTGCGCAAGGTCGGCCCGGCCTATGACCTGCCCATCGCGCTGGGCATGCTGATTGCATCGGAACAGGTGCCACCCGAAGTATTGGAGAACACGCTGGTGCTGGGCGAACTGGCGCTGGACGGCGCCGTGCGACACGTGCGCGGCGTGCTGCCAATGTCGGCTATGGCGCGGGAGAAAGCATACCGGCGCATCTTTGTCCCGGCAGCCGATGCGCAGGAAGCCGCGCTGGTGCCGGGGGTGGAAGTCGTCGCAGTCAGCACGCTAGGTGAGCTGGTGTCGGCGCTGAATGGCCTGACCAACCTGTCTACCGTTACGCCAGATGTATCGAACATCACCGCGCAGGGCGCCGCGTCACCCGTGCCAGTCACCGATTTCCGCGAGATCAAAGGGCAAGAAGTAGCCAAGCGGGCGTTGGAAGTGGCAGCGGCCGGCGGGCACAACGTTCTCATGGCGGGGTCACCGGGTGGCGGCAAGACCCTGTTGGCGCGAGCGCTGCCAGGCATCCTGCCCAACCTGACGATAGAGGAAGCACTGGAGGTAACGCGCATCTACAGTGTGGCCGACATGTTGCCCCCAGACATACCGCTTATCCGGACCCGTCCCTTTCGCGCGCCCCATCACACCATCAGCCATGCGGGTCTGGTCGGAGGAGGCAAGATACCTCATCCCGGCGAAATCAGCCTCGCTCATCGCGGCGTTCTATTTCTCGATGAAATATTAGAATTTAACACTAACGCCCTGGAAGTGTTGCGGCAACCAATGGAGGATAAATTCGTATCCATCGGCAGGGCAGCCGGTACACTGACCTTTCCGGCTAATTTCATGCTCATCGCAGCGATGAACCCTTGTCCGTGCGGGTGGTACGGCGATCCCATCAAGCCGTGCACCTGCTCGCCGGCCATCATCAGCCGCTACCAGCACCGCATCAGCGGACCGCTGATTGATCGCATCGACATCCACCTAGACGTTACACGAGTTGACTACGAGAAGCTGACAGACGCGCGGGCGGGCGAGTCATCGGCAGCCATCCGCGCGCGGGTGCAGGTGGCGCACGACCGGCAGGCGCAGCGTTTCAAGGGCACATCTCTCACCTGCAACGCCGACATGGGCGTGAGCGACGTGCGGGTGCACTGCGCGCTGGATGATGCAGGGCGCGGGCTGATGAAGGCGGCGATGAACCAGTTGCAGATGAGTGCACGGGCGTTCCACCGCGTGCTGAAGCTCTCGCGCACCATTGCCGACCTTGCTGGGAGCGATGCCATCAAAGTGACTCACCTGGCGGAGGCATTACAGTATCGGCCGCGACGGCAAGAAATATGAGATACGAGTGAAGGAATAGGTCGCAACACATCGGCATCTCACGATAATTGCTATGTTGGTGAGAATAAGTCAGGTCATTGGCGGTACGCCAAGTTGATAACGATCAACTTTGGGTTTCACTAACAACCTGCCGTTTAGTCTGCTGGCACTACTAACTGAGGGTTGGTCATAAATCGAAGGCCGCGCCCAGGCACAGCCTAAACGCGGCCGCCGCCATATCATTGAGGTTGCTACACATCAGAGTATGGAGGCACCCTCATGATAGCGCAGCGGTCGCTCTTGG
>JAMCQN010000147.1 GCA_023382055.1 Chloroflexota bacterium | reverse complement strand
TTTCATCAGCCATGTTTCACTAATGTCCTCATCCAGCAGGTCGATGATCGGGAATTCCATGCCCGTAGTCTAGCGCGTATGTCCATCATGTATGATCCGGTTAGCACTGTTTCTAGACATGAGCCAATGTGTTTATAAGGCCAGTTAAAAACATGCAGATAGAGGCGATTGCCGGACTGAGTAAAGCGGCAATCCTGCGGCGGTGTAAAGCTGCTCTGAGTACAGCCATAAATGGCGCGCGAATGCACGCGCATCCACTCAGCGTAGACCCCCAGCGAATTGAGGGCGCGCTGGTCGAATGAACCCCGCGCTGTCGGCCCGACGTTCATGATGAGGTTCCCGCCGCAGGCTACCGTATTGACCAGCATCTGGATGAGTTGCTCCGGGCTCTTCCAGGTATCCTCGTCGCGATAGTAGCCCCATGATCCACTGAAAGTCTGGCACGCTTCCCACACCACGGGTTCGCCGTCGATCTGCACCCATGAGCGCGGTTGATATTGCTCCGGCGTATAGAAATCCGCATTTCCCTTCGGCAGGTTAAGGCGATTATTTACGATGATGCCGGGCTGAAGCTGGCGCACCATCTGCAGCAGCTTGTCACTTTGCCAGTCCGCGCGCCCTTTACCGGGCAGCCCACGATGGGTGAAGTCGGGGTATGAGAAATCGAACCAGAGGATATCGATTCGTCCAAACTCCGTCAACAATTCCCTGACCTGCCCATGCAGGTATTCGGCATATCTCTGCATGGACTTCGTTTTGTTACGGTTGATTGCATCAGGATCATCGCGCATTGGATGCTGCCCATCGATCGGGAAGTCCGGGTGATGCCAGTCAATAAGGGAATAGTAGAAACCAACCTTCAACCCTTCGGCGCGGAAAGCCTCCACATAGGTCTGTAACGCATCTCTCCCATAGGGTGTGCGGGTGATTTTGTAATCAGTCAGCTTCGAATCCCACAGGCAAAATCCTTCATGGTGCTTGGCGGTTAGTACGACATACTTCATTCCGGCTTCGCGCGCAGCCCTGGCCCAACTGCGGGGATCGTACAGATCCGGATTGAACTGGACGAAATAGCGTTGGTAAACCTCATCTGGGATGGCTTCGTTATACTTAACCCATTCGTGTCGCGCAGCCAGGGAGTAGAGTCCCCAATGTATGAACATGCCGAAGCGATCTTGTACGAACCATGCCACGTTCCCAGGGGTGGGGGCTGGTGTAAACATGTAGTGATACTCCTATCTGGTCTATGTTTTATGTATCTGAATAGTCGCGGACTGTATCGATGCTAACATGGCAGTTGAGAAGACGATAATGACTATATGGAGTGAGGACACGGTTATCTGCGACAACATCCATCTGATTGATGATGATTCCCACTAGGCGCAGCACAACTTTACAGCGGTCCGTCAGCCATGTGCGGCTGTGCTGTACGCTTATCCTGTCACTTATGGCTGGCGCCTGCAGTCTTGAGCCTATTCCGCTGGCAACTCCGACCCCGGTCAATACGCCAACCCCTGCACCTACAGCCACCATAACGCCAACACCGACTCCGACTCCCACGCCGACGCCGACGCCGTTGCCGACGCCTATGGCGCTGGTAGTTTCGGTGCGGTTTGATGCCAAACTACAATTACTCAGCGAACCGAAACAGAAGTCCAAGGTCGTAGGTGTCCTTCCACCCGGCGTTTTCGTGCCGATTAACGAGATCACCGACGACGGCTTGTGGCTGCGGATTGGGATTACGCCAACCGGCTGGATTCCTGCCAACACCGTTACTTTGAGCGGCCAGGTGCTTGAGAGCGACTCAACACAACACTCGCGCCAGCCGATCATGCAATCTGATACTGCGGTTAATGTGCGCGGTGGACCTGGCGCTAAGTATCGCGTGATCGGTCAACTCAAACCGGGACAAATTGTGCCGGTGGTGAGTTACAGCGACAATCGCGGATGGATCAAGATAGACTATAAAGGGCATTACGGCTGGGTTGCAGCCAATGTGGTCATTGTAGCCGGTGGTGAAGCTACACCAACGCCGGCGCCGACGGTACCCCCAAGGCATTGATTGGCGATTATGGGTGATGTGACTGTGGCGCATGGCGCTCAATCCACTGTGTTGGAGAGGTTTTCAGCATGATACATTCCGGCCTGGTGTCGATTACATTCCGGAAACTGACACCTCTTGAGATCGTCGCCCTGGTCAAGCAGGCAGGTCTTGAGGGAATAGAGTGGGGCGGCGATGTGCATGTCCCGCATGGCGATCGGGCTGCAGCCAGAGACGCGGCGCATATGACGCGCGATGCTGGATTGCAGGTAGCGGCTTATGGTTCATATTATCGCGTCGGCGAACCTGACCAGGGCGATTTTGAGTCCATCATTGAAACCGCTGCTGATCTCGGCGCGCCGACCATCCGGGTCTGGGCCGGGAAGCGGTCGTCGGTCGATGCAGATGCACCCCATCGCGAACACGTTATCCGGGAATCACGCCGCATCGCGCAATTAGCCCAGGCTGCGCATATGACGGTGTCGTATGAATATCATGGCGGAACACTTACCGACACCAGTTCCTCGGCCATTGCTTTGTTGCAGGCGGTTGACCATCCAGCCATGTGTTCTTACTGGCAGCCCCCGGTCGATATGCCAGCCAGTCTTTGTCTGAGCGGCCTAAATGACATACTCCCGTGGCTTACCCATATTCATGTATTCTGCTGGCGCCCGAACACCGAACGCCGCTTGCTGGCTCAATGCGCGGGTGAATGGCCTCAGTACCTGAGTATTGTCGATTGCATGGAGCGGGATTCCTATGCCATGATTGAGTTTGTGAAAGACGATTCACCGGACAACCTCGCGCTCGATGCGAATGAACTGTTGACCTGGCTGAGAAGACTGCGAGATCCCAGACCCTAATTACATGCTACACTTTTCACGGATGTGTTTCTGGAAGTTTTCGTGGATGATCTAGATCGTCATTGCCGCCGTCGCCAAGGTACGGATTCCGCTCGTCGTTATCCGCATGCATGGTCAGCCTGGTCATTCCTGGTTACGGTCAAGTATTGCGTATCAGCTTCATAATGCGTCCCATAAGAACATTCCTCGCCATATTCATTGTTGCTGCACGGCGCTTGTGGTCTACCCGCGGATTGGCCCTTGCCAGCGCGCTCGGCTTCATCGCCGCCATCGCGCTGGCATTCAGTGTGCCTATGTATGCCGATGCGGTATACCATCGCATCCTCACACGCGAGCTTGGCATTACGGATCCCGGCTCATCGGCGCTGCCGCCCTTCTCCTTTATCTTCAAGCTGCGGACGTTTTTCCAGGAATCGGCACAGTGGTCCGATATCGCGCCGGTTGACCGCTTTATGGACCAGCAGGTTCCCAGCCTGGTGGGACTTCCGCGCAAGGAACTGCTCAGGTATTACCAGACGGCGAATCTACGCCTGTTTTCGCTGACTGATCCCAGCGCGTTCGCGCAGCGCAAGCCACTGTTGTTGATACCGCTTGTCGCCATAGGCGATCTGGGCAATCACATCAACCTGATCCAGGGTAAGCTCCCGGCAGACACGCCAACCGCCGACGGCTATACCGGCGTGCTCGTCAGCAAGCTGGTGTCTGATCGCCTGGGCGTGCAGGTTGGCGACAAGTATGTGGCCTTTACCGGGCGCGAGGATCGCGGGGCTATACGGGTTCCTGTAGTCGTCAGCGGCGTCTGGGAACCGCGCGACCGCAATGACTCCTACTGGTTTTATCGGCCTGACCTGCTGGACATTATGCTATTGACCACAGACACCGCGTTTACGCATAATATCGCGCCAACGCTCGGGCAGAACATGAACGAGGCGATCTGGTTCATGGATTTCAATGGCGACTCGCTGCGGGTCTGGAATGTGCCAGACTTCCTGGCGAGAATTGATGGATTGCTGGCGGCGGAAAAAGCGCAAAACATCAATGTCGATATGAGCGCGTCGCCGCAGGACGGACTGCTGAGGTATCAGCGTGATAGTCGGGCGCTTATGCTGCAGTTGTATGCATTCAGCGTTCCGTTATTTCTGCTGGTGTTTGCATTTGTCATTCTCGTTGCCGGTCTGACAGTGAACAGCCAGCGCAATGAGATAGCCGTTTTGCGCAGCAGAGGCGCCACAGCCTGGCAGGTGATGGGCATCGCATCGATGCAGTCCATCGTACTCGCGTTGTTCTCGCTGGGACTCGGCGCGCTGGCGGCGCTGGGAATCGCCGCCCTGATCGGCCAGGCGCGCAGTTTTCTGGTCTTTGCATCAGGCGACTTGCTTCCAGTTGCGGTCTCCCGGTCCAGCCTGCCTTTCGGTCTTATTGCTGCCGGTGTAACCATTGTGATAACCGTGATACCGGTAATCGACGCGGCGCGCCATACGATCATTACTTATCGGCTTGAGCGTGCACGGGCACTGAAGACCCCATCCTGGCAGCGCATGTGGCTTGACGTGCTTCTGTTAATCCCCACGGTTTACTGGACCTATATGCTCCAGAAACAGGGTGTTATCGACGTGCCGTTGCTGGGCACATCCAGCGGGAATCCGCTGAGCAGCCCTGCGCTCTTCCTGGTGCCGTCGCTCATGATGTTTGCGATGACGCTATTCCTGATCCGGCTCCTCCCGTTTCTGTTGCGCGCGCTGGCGTGGCTGCTTGGCAAGCTGCCGGGCATCTCGCTGGTGCTGGCGATGCGGCAACTGGCGCGATCCCCCGGTCTGTATACGACACCGATGCTGCTGCTGGTGCTCACGCTGTCTCTGGCGACCTTTACCACGACCATCGCGACAACACTGGATCAATACACCGAACAGCGCGCCCGCTATACCGTTGGGGGCGATGTCAAATTAACCAGCACCGGCCAGAGTTCACAACCTCCGCCTGCCCAGGCGCCGGGCAGTTTCGGTCAGGCTGGCTCGATGAGCAGCGATTCCGGCGGCGATCTGACTGCCGCCTTACAGCAGGCCCAGGCTGAGGACGCCGGTCCGCGCTGGCTTTTCGTGCCGATCAGCGACTACTTGAATGCCAAGGATGTGCAGGCCGCGACGCGGGTTGGCCGTTACCCAGCCATCGCGCACTTCAGCGTAGGGGGCGATACCAGCGGCCATGTTATCGGCATTGACCGCAGCGATTTCGCCAATATCGCTTTCTGGCGCAGCGATTTCGCCGCACAGCCATTTGGTTCACTGATGAACGCGCTGGCAATGACACCCGATGGCGTCCTTGTTTCAGAGAACGCCCTGTCGGACCATGTCATGCGCATTGGCGATGCGCTGCAGGCCAAGGTGCAATTCCCTTCGGTTGACGTCGATATGACCTTCAGGGTCGTAGGGTCATTCAAACTGTGGCCGGCGTGGTTTCCGAACGTAAAAGACGATGGGACGCTGATCGTCGCGAACCTCGACTATCTCTTCGAAAATTCCGGCGGCCAGTCGCCATACGATGTCTGGATCAAGGTTAAGCCCGGCCACGATCCCGCGGCGGTTATTCCCGAAGCGCGCCTGATCGACAAAAGCGCCTGGAGTGGAACCGACGTGAACAGCATGATCGCCGGCGAACAGACGAAACCGGAGCGGCAGGGTCTGTTCGGTATGTTATCGATTGGGTTCCTTGCGGCCGCGCTCTTTACGGTGCTGGGGTTTTTCCTGTATGCCGTGTTTTCTTTCCGCAGACGATTTATCGAACTGGGCATGCTGAGGGCGATTGGGCTGAGCGCCACGCAAATGGCCTTATCGCTGGCATGGGAGATTGCTTTGTTGCTGGGACTCGGTATGCTGTGCGGTACCGGGCTGGGCTTATTTGTCAGCCGGCTGTATATCCCATTTCTGCAGGAGAGCGCCAGCGATCCGACGCATGCGCTGCCGTTTGTCGTACTGACGAACTGGGACGCCATCTACGATGTATACATTCTGTTCGGCGCGCTCTTTCTGGTGGCGGTGCCCGCGCTGGTGCTATTCCTGCGCCGTATTAAGATATTCCAGGCGGTAAAACTTGGCGAAGCTGAGTAAGCCGGAGGTCGTGACCGAACCCGTTTAGCGTTCACAGGTGTACCATGATGATTCTCACACAACAGGGCTGTCTGAACCGGCAACAACGCCTGCGCGAGCGTATGGCATCGCTGCGCGTCCATGTCGCTTTCATCGCCGATAACCGAGATATTTACTATTTCACGGGTCTGCTGCAACAGCAATGGCCGGCCTGTCTCATGCTGGACGCGGCGGGCAACTCATGGCTCGTAGCGCCTTCGACCGAGGGCAAGCCATGCGTGCAGGAATATATCTCGTACGAGCCGCATACACTCTACACCAACAATCCGGATAATATGCGTCGCTTGAACGCGATCGTGGAGAGGAAACTGAGCGGCTCCTTCAAGGCGCGACGGATCGGTTGGCAGGCCGAGGCGATGCCGCATGTGCTGGCAATCACAGTTGCGCGTACGACGGATCCGGTAGGCTGGACTGCGCTTGACGATACTCTGGCTGATATGCAACGCCGTAAGGACCTGGACGAGATAGAGTTGATCCGGCGCAGCATCAGGGCGGATCTGGCAGCCTATACTGCGGCACAGGCTGCAATCGCGCCAGGCGTCAATGAGCTTGAGGTGCTTGCAGTCGCGCAGCGGGCAGCCATGCTGGATGCCGGTGAAAGCGTCTACCATGGCGGTGATTACTGCAGCGGTGAAATGGGCGGTAGCGCGCGAGATCGCAGGATCGAGGCGGGCGAGTTGTACATCGTCGATGCGCAAACAGTCTACGGCGGTTACTGGAGCGACCTGTCGCGCGCTTATAGCGTTGGAAACCAGCCCACGGATCTGCAGCAGTCCATCTATGCGCATATCGCCGCTATCCAGCGCAATCTGGTCACGCTGTTAAAGCCGGGTCTGCGCGGCACTGAGCTGTGGAAGATTCTGGATAGGCAGATCCGCGAGCATCCCGCACTCGCCGACTTTGGGCTTGTGCATCATGCAGGGCATGGGGTGGGGCTGCGCGCGCACGAAGCGCCGGACCTGAATCGCGATCGAGAAGGTATCCTGGAACCCGGCAACATCATCTCCGTAGAACCAGGCGCCTATGTCGCCGAAGCGCGATCAGGCGTGCGGATCGAGAATATGTATCTCATCACCGAGACCGGCGCTGAGAACCTTTCGGAGTATCCGATGAACCTGATACCAACACACGACCCGTTGGCTCAGCCGCCTACTTAACCGTCACCGGCAAAGGCAACAGCACATGATCCGCGCCGTAATGCAAATGCGCCCAGGGTGGCCAGGCAGAGAGCGGCAAAGAACAGGTTAGCGCGGCGCATTCAACCAGCACCCAACGGCTCAATGGTGAATCCCACAGTAAAAGATCGCCCATTGTCACTGCCGCTTAGTTCGTGCATGCGCTGTGTGTCGCTTGAGGATGGGTCAAGGATCATCGCAGCGGAGGCTGGAGCGATACCAAATGCTGATAAGTGTCTGTAGTCGCGCCCATCGAGTTGGGCAGCGATGATCAGTGACTCGTTGGCGGCGATTTCGATATCGACAGATTTCCCAATGGGGCGCGTCTGCCCTTGTGCCACTGTCATGTAACCGCGCTGCGGCCATCGGAACATGCTGGCGCTAACGGACAGGCGTAGCGCCAGTTGCGTTGTCGACGGTTCGGGGCCGGGGGACATGGTGAAATGGTCAAAGGTGATGCGCAGCTTCCTGGGTTGATCTGCCGTTGCCAAGAGGGTTTTCTCGGCGGCAGCGGCGCCGGCAGCCGCGACTCCGGTTGCGATTCCTGTAATGTTTACGGGCGGTGTCTGCCGGTAATAATCCTGAACAAAAAACGCACGCCATGTACTCACCACGGACCCGCTGGCCGATCGTTCCGGAAAGGCGTTTGATGCGGCGTCAACCTGGATCACGTTTTCTGTGCCTGGGAAATTCACATCGTAGATGAATATGCTGGATACACCGCCCGGCTGCATGTCATATCCGGTAGCGACAACCTGGTGATTGCGACCGAGCTGATCTATCGATAGACCCTGTGCGGCAACAAGCCCCAGTGATATCGGCTGGTTTGCATCGATGCTCGCCGTTATTCTCGCGAACTCCTGATCGCGCGAGATATCGGCAATCGGGCGGATAAAGGGCGGCGGATTATCCGGGAGCGCCGACCACTGGAAAAACTTTACCGCGCTGGGAAGGAAGAAACTGGCAATCTGCCGTTGCAGGATAAACTGACCAAGACTGGTGTTGTCACCTGGCGGGTTCGTTCCAGTATCCGGGATAGCAGCGCCTGCAAAGTAGTAATCCAGCGAGGTAAAAGCCATCCCCCCACACCTTCCGGCGGCAAAAGCCACGTTGCCGACACCCGGTATCTTAATCGAGTTATCGAACACATTAGCGAACTTATAGCCATTCCTGGTCGGGTCAAACGGTGTGTGTGGCATCAGGTCTCCTGTGACTATCGTCTGATGACTGGTGTTGTGCTGCGCCGCCCTGCACAAGCGCTATATCATCAGACAAACCCAATATGCTGCATATTACCAAACTCGCTGCTGGATTGTGCTCTGTCCATTGTGGCAGTATAACGTGGGAAGCTCTGCCGGCGTCTGCATCCGGGTCAATATACGCAGAACCACACTCGCGTTCGTCGGCATGTTGGCGGGTTGCAGCGATAACAGGAGTCAAACATGTACGATGCGATATTACTGGCGGGTGATCGTTATCACAAGGCCGATGATGCGTTTGCAGGGGTTGGGCCTGCGCTGGAGTCGGCAGGCTGGGCATACGAGTACGGCAAAGGCAGGGTAGCCTATCTGGCTAACGGCCATACGCTCGAAATCCTGCGCCACGCGATGGTACAGCGCCTCCTGCACAATACGGCGAAGTGGTTGGCGCCGACAGGCAGTGGAGAACACTAACATGCGGGTTCTTGTCCTTGCAGATGATTACTGGCATCCAGCCGGAGTTCCACAGGCAGGCCTGAAGCCTTTGTGCGAGCAAGGTTTCGAGTTTGACTGGATTACCGACGCCAAAGACTGGACTCCCGTAAAGATGGCCGATTATCCTCTGGTTGTTTTGTCAAAGTCGAACAATGTTACGTCGACCGATCAGACACCCTGGATGACGGATGGCGTTCAGTCATCCTTTGTGCGCTACGTACAGAGCGGTCACGGATTAGCCGTTATCCATTCGGGCTCGGCCGGTTACCAGCAATGCGCAGAACTGCGCCGACTGATGGGCGGCGTCTTCATCCAGCATCCACCGCAGTGCCCGATAACATGGGTTCCACACACCACACACGGACTCACCACGGGGCTAGGCGAATTTACCATGCAGGATGAGCACTACTTTATGTCACTCGACGCAGATGATGTTGAGGTTTTCCTGGTGTCGAAGTCACAGCATGGCGAACAACCGGCCGGCTGGCTGCGCACTGAAGGGCAGGGGTGTGTCTGCATGTTGACGCCGGGGCACAACCTGGATGTTTGGTTGCACCCCACTTACCAGCAACTGATACTCAGTTCCCTGCGGTGGTGCGCTCAACTATAGAGGGGGTGGTATACCGATGCAATCTATGGCTGTTGTGACGGGCGCCGATCGCGGCGTGGGTAACGCGCTGCCGTTTTTCCTCACGAATCGCGACGACGAAGATCGGCTGGCGCTGGTGGATTACCTGGGCAGGGAATGGTCATGGTAAATCCTGTCGCAGCGCCCGATGCGGCATGCGCGAATCTCATCGAACGGCATGCGTTCTGGTGGCGGCGTGAAGAAATGCTCCTTACGATAGTGGACGGGAGTCCACTGGGTGACCTGTGGCTGCCTCTTGCAGACAAAACGCTGGCTGCCGACGATATGGACATCACCCCAGATGCCCTCGATTTGGATCGGTTGGCCGGACCGCTGCGCAATCCCGGTAATCCAGCGATCAAGGGCGACCTGTTCGAAGTGGTTGATCCTTACGGCAAGATACCCTGGGTGGAGGCCATACTCGGCAGCCCGATTCACGCGACCATTCGCGGCGGCAGTATGCGTACGCGATCGTGTATCGATAGTTGGGATGCCTGGAACAGCCAACCCTCTCATTGTGAAGAGAAATGGTTCAGGTTCCTGCTCCGGTTGACCGATCTGCTGGCGCAACGAAGCAGCAATTGCGTGGCTGTAGTGCAGCCCACGATGCGCGGCCCCGCCGACCTGGCAGAAGCCTTGCTCGGTCCGCTCCTCATGTGTTACTCGATGTACGACGATCCTGCGGCCCTGCGCCACTTTCTTGTTGAGGTTACGGACACCTTCATTGCGGTGCTGACCGAGTTGCTGTCCATTATCCCGACTGTCGCCGGTGGGTATATCAGTCCGTTTGGTATATGGGCGCCAGGCACGGTAGTCAGGACACAGTGCGATGCAACCGCCTTTCTTTCCGCTACACAGTATGTGGACTGGTTTTTGCCGCACGACTTGTATATCTGCCGCGCATTTGATTACTCATTCATGCACCTGCATTCCTGTTCGCTGCACACGGTTGGCGCATTGCTCATGCAGGAACACCCCCATGCAATTCAAGTGACTCTTGAAAGCGAACCGAAAGGGCCGGCGTTGGAGACGCTGTTGCCGATATTTACTCAAATCCTCAAGGTGAAACCCCTCTTGTTAGAAGGCAAACTCAACGCAGATCAGATAAACCGGTTACAGCAGGAATTGCCCACGGGCGGTCTGGCAATCACTGCGAGAACTAACGAGTGGTAAAAAGATGAACGAGAAAGCTGACTCCTTCGCAGGCAAGCCGGATGCGACAGGCGCGGGTGAAACGATGTTGGCAAAGATCGCTGATGCGGCATCTGGGCAGATCAGCATAACGGCAATCAAGGCGCTGCAACCAAAACAAGGCGCTACGTTGATCAAAATAGAGACTGACGCCGGCATCAGCGGATATGGCCCATGCGGTGAAAGCGGTCCATTTGCGCGGGATGTGATTGCGAAGCTGCAGCATGGCAGACTCCCGCATCTGGGGTTGATCGGCAAAGACCCGCTGGCTATCCAGGTGCATTACCACAATATGTTCTACGCATTCCCTCAGCGCGGCAGGCAGGTGCGCGTACTGAGCGGCATCGATATCGCGCTGTGGGATCTGGCGGGCAGGATACTCGGACAGCCGGTGTGTAAACTGCTGGGCGGCAACTTCCGCGATGAGATCAAGCTCTATTCGCACTGCCCGCAAGGCGATTTCCTGGACCGGCACGCCTGGAATGAACGCGCTGAAGCAATGAAACGCGACCCGCATGGATTCAAGGCGTACAAGGTTGACATACACAGTGTATTTGGCACACCGATGCAGCAATTTATCCCGAGCATCGGTCCCGCTGAAGCGCGCCAGGTGCAGCAGGCTTACGCGCTGGCGCGCGAAGCGCTGGGCGACGACATCGACATCATCGTTCACTGCCATGCCGAACTGGATGTCGCCAGTGCGATCAAGGTAGCCGCCGCGGTAGAACCTATAAAGCCGCTTTACTTCGAGGACCCCCTGGCGCCGGCCTATTCCGAAGCATGGGAAGCGCTCCGCCGTTCCACGCGCATCCCGATCCTCACCGGCGAGAACATCGAACTGCCTGAGAACGCCATGCCATTCATCCTGCGCCAGACCGTAGACTGCCTGCAGCCCGATCTGATAAACTGCGGCGGCATTACCGGCGCCAGGATTATGGCGGATATTGCCGCGCTCTATCGCGTGCCGGTCTGCCTGCATAACGTCAGCGGCTACGCGCTGAACCTGGCATCGCAGCAATGGTCAGCGGCAGTATTCAATTGCCCGCTGATGGAGTGTACGCGCAACGCGGATATCGCACCCGAAGCCGCGGGGAACCTGCCGGATATCCATGATGGCAAGATGAAAGTGTCACACCTGGCCGGGCTGGGGATTGAGCTCGACCAGGATTATCTGAAAGCAAATAGCGCTGATGGCGAACCCTGGTGGGGTGAATAAGCATCCCCCAGTTTTGACGAATGCAGTGTTCGAATAAGCGCATGTAAATGAATGGTGAGGACTACATATCGATGTCAAAAATAACAGGAATCGAGTGCATACGCACACGCGCCGACGGCATGTGGACGATTGTTAAGGTCTACACAGATCAACCGGGTCTATATGGGATAGGCTCGGCGAGCGACGTGCGGCACCCCGAGACCGTGATCAAGGCTGTGGAAACCATTACCCCGTTGTTGATCGGCCGGGATGCCGGTCTGATCGAAGACAACTGGCAGAATGTGTATACCAGCGGCTATTGGCGCAACGGCTCCATTCTCAACACCGCGCTGGCTGGCATCGACATGGCGTTGTGGGATATCAAAGGCAAGGAAGCGGGTATGCCCGTCTATGCCCTGCTCGGGGGCGCCGTGCGCGCGGCGGTGCCTTGTTATGCCCATGCGGGAGGACGCGACCTGGCGGAACTCGAAGATGCTGTTCGCGGCTATATGGCGGAAGGCTACGACATCATCCGTTGCCAGCTTGGGGCATACGGCGGCGGCGGTTTCCTTGAACCCGCCCAGGCTAAACTGCCAAAAAACGCCTGGACGCGCGGGCGTGTCTTTGACGACGAAGCGTATCTGGAGAACATTCCAAAGATGTTCGAATATCTGCGCTCCAAACTGGGTTTTGGCGTCAAGCTGACCCACGACGTGCACGAGCATCTGCGTCCTCAGTCAGCCGTACAACTGTCCAAGCTGCTGGAACCGTACCGGCTATTCTTTCTGGAAGATGCGCTGTCGCCGGAACAGATCCACTGGTATCGCCTGATTCGCGAGCAGTGCACGACGCCCCAGGCTATGGGCGAGCTATTTGTCAATCCGCACGAATGGCTGCCGCTGATCACCGAACGCCTGATTGACTATGTGCGCGTGCGTGTTTCCAAAGGCGCCGGCATTACGCAATGCAGAAAGATCGCCACGTTGTGCGAGTGGTTTGGCGTGCAGACAGCCTGGCAGGAGGGCGGCGATAACGACCCGGTCAACCAGATGGCAGCCTGCCATCTTGACATGTTGAGCTGGAGTTTCGGCATACAGGAGGAAAACCACTTCAGCAAACCGGAACTCGATGCGTTCCCCGGCCATGCCGTCCTTGAAGGGGGTTACCTGTATCCCAATACGCAGCCTGGTCTTGGCATCGACATCGATGAGGTGAAGGCAAAAGCGCTATTCAACCAGGAGAAGGCCGCGCGCCCCACCATCCACGACGAACCTGACCGGCGTGCCGACGGTTCAATCGTGCGGCCGTGAGGCTCGACGGTTCATCCAACTCGTAAAGCGCTGTGATCAAGCATTTCGGGTCGCTCAAGCGCCACGCAATCACCTTGCTCGGCGATAACACCCAGGCAGCATGAATATACAGGCGATTCCTGGAGAACAATCTTGCAGTAGACCCCTCACGGCCGAGGAGTATGGCCAGTTTATCCGCCTGCCCTGCAGCCGTGACACGGTATCTCAGGCTTCGATTGCCGCGCGCAGTATGTTCAAGCCAAGTACGGCATACTCGCTGCGCACAGCTCCAAATTCCCGCAACCGCATCGCGCACTCATGCAGGATGAGCGCATGAGTTTCACCCATTTCGGATGGCCTGCAGGTTTCCAGGATGTCTGCTAATTCCAGCATAGCGCGTCCATGATCGGCCTGCAAAAACGTCTGGGCGCAATGATCTATCAGTGAAGCGTTCTCAATCCAGCTTACTGGCAGGTTCGTGGAACGTTTCATCTGCGATAGCGCGCGCCGATAGGCAGCGCCAGTTCTGGTTCTTGCCTGGCGGGCGACAAAGGCAAAGTAATCTGGATTGCCGGCTGTTTGTGCGATGGCTAATGCCAGCTCCAGACGAGTATCTTTTCCTCGGACCGTATAGAGGAATGCCATTAACCCCGGGATGGAATCGCGCGAGTGCAATGCACCCAGGGCTGACGCGTAGGCTATTCGCAGCCCTTCGTCCGATTCTGTTTCAAACTTGTCCAATAGCAGCGGTGTAACATCGTAGTCGCCGAGTATGGCGAGAGTGCGCGCGCCGCGCGCCCGAATCAATGGATAAGGAGAGTCCATCGCTTCACGCAGCGGTTCTATAGCGCGTCTGTCGCCCAGACGCCCGAGCGCCCAGGCTGCGCTGATGCTCAGATCAGGTTCATTGCCGTGCAGCACCTCGATGAGTGCATTGATGATGCGGTCGTCGGGCTGCATGCGCGCCATGGCGATAACGGCTTCATGCCTGACGTGAAAACTGGGATCCGACATCGCATCGAGCAACTCGTCGATATTCAACGGACTCCTTGCGCTGCCCATGCTCTCGGTGACGGAAATCCGCTCTGATTCGGCGCGCGCACGGCGATATTTCAGCAATGATCCGATTGCACGGATAGGATTCCCCCAGAACACCATGACAAGCAACTTGCGCAGGCCGATTGCTTTGTATTCCCTGACCTGCCTGAAGACAGGAATGCTCGCTGCGCTGATGAGGAAAGCTAAAGCAAATAGCAGCGTATACGCATCTGGAGCCTGAAGACGACTATTTCTGATTAAGGTCTGAATGAAATCCAGACCGCCGCCGGCCAGTATTGCACCCAGGCCGCCAATAAGACCTGCCCAGGCGTAATTGGTCGCCAGGAAGTCGGACTTGCGCTCAGGCGTCACAACACCATTGAAGAGAAGGCCCACCGATCCGACGCTCCAGCCTGAACTTGCCAGTCCCGCCATGATGGATGCTGCGACTGCAAGAGTCAGTGTCAGTGAGTTATTTGCGGGTACAGCCAACCAGACCAGCGGCATGATCGCCACTGCGCTGAGGCTCGCAACGATAATGGATTTGTTGCCCCAGCGATCGGTCGCCCAGCTCCAGAGAAAACTGGACAGCAACCCGCCGATCAAAGTCACCGCGCTCAACAGGAGGATAATGCCGTCAGGCAAACCGATGCGATCCTTCATAAGAAGCGGCACGAATTGCAACGGCGCTGAACCCAGTGTGATCAGCGCAATGCCGATCAGGTAAATGCCGAACTCCCGCGTGTGCAGTGTATCCAGCATGGCGCTAAGCCCAACAGTCCGGCGTTTGTCTTTTGTACGCTCGCCGCCTGGAATGAAGAATGCGCAAAGGTCAGCCGCCAGACTCACGATGATCCCGCCGGAGAGCAGAATCATGAACTCGTTCATGTCGTGCGCAGCGCCGATCACAACGCCTGCAGCCGCCAATGCCAGCGCACTCGTGATGTTGGAGGTTACATTCAATAACAAGGCGTATTGACCGCGAGAGGCATTAGGCACAAATTCCTGGTACCACGGATTGAAACCAGTTGAAGCAACAGCCCGCATTGCCGCGAAAAAGAGCATTACCAGCGATACAAACGCCGCCAGTCCCGTCAAGCCGGAATGGGCAATCACGAATGGCGAAAACAGGAGCAGGGCCAGAACCAGTGTTCTGGCTGTATAAAAAACCAGGTATGTTTTCCTGTACCCCAGCCGCGCCGCAAACGGTTCCAATACGAGCGTTATCAGGCTTGATAAGGGGAAAAAAGCCAACAGGAGCCCGATATACAGTCTTGACAGCCCGAGGATATCCAGAAAGAGCAGGAGAACGGGCCCACCGAACGTCATCTGAGCCGAGACCGCATTAAGCGATTGGTTGGCGATTGCCCATGGCAGGCGCTTGATTTTCTCGCTGTAAGTTGGTTCCATGTTTACATCTGGCGCTTGTGGTATTCCCGCGCCCGCCTGGTCAGGATAGCAGGCGGAATTCTGTGTACGCCGTCAAACGGCAGCTTCAGCGAGGGCGGATGAGTGTCGAACTCACCGCAGCTTGCAACGCAACCTGCCACAGGTTTTGAAGACCAGGACGCCCACCGGAGCGTATCCACCCTCGCACGCTATATTACACTGATTCCGATACACAGGCAGCGTACAGCCTTATCAGAAAATGAAACGCAGGATAAGATAGAGCCATGCCAAAGAAATCCAGTGTTACGCCGAGTGAAACCGCTGCGCCTGAGACAACGGAAGTGTCTTTTGAGGCTGCTTATCGTGAGCTTGAACAGATCGTGGCGCGACTTGAACAGGGCGACTTGCCGCTCGAACAGGCCATCGAGTTGCACACACGCGGGCAACAACTCGCATCGCTGTGTGCAACGCAACTGGATCATGCCGAATTGAAGGTAAAAAAACTCGAGTCAGGAGATTAGCAGCGTGACCGGTACCATCATAAATATCGTCACTGTTTTCCTGGGTACATCACTTGGGGTGATTCTGGGCAACCGCCTGCCGGAACGAGTGCGCGAGACAGTTTTGAACGGGCTGGGCATATCAACAATCGGTTACGCCATCCTCAGCCTTGTGGACGCCATGTCGCGGCAGGAAAATGTCCCGGCCAAATTCATCGTCGTGCTGTTGTCGGTCCTGTTTGGAAGTGTAACCGGCGAGTTGATTGGACTCGATCCCCTGCTGAACCGATTTGGAAGATGGCTGGAAAGCAGATTCGCGCGAAATGCCGATGCGGAAGGCACCGCGCGCTTTGTACGCGGTTACATCGTGGCGAGTCTGGTGTTTTGTGTCGGGCCGATGACGATCCTCGGCTCAATACAGGATGGAATAAGCGGCGACTTTTCACTATTGGCTATTAAAAGCACATTGGATGGATTCGCCGCCCTTGCGTTTGCCGCATCGCTTGGCTTCGGGGTAGGGTTCAGCATTATCACGATCCTGGTTTTCCAGGGCGGCATATCGCTGGCTGCAGGAGCAGCGCAAAGCATCTTCAGTTCACCGATGCTGGCAGTGCTTTCAGCCGTGGGCGCATTGCTCATCATCGGAATTGGCTTGACATTGCTGGATATAAAGAAAATACGCATGGCAAACTTCCTGCCGGCTCTTCTGATCGGGCCGCTGATTGTCGCGATCCTGCACGCCTTTGGTGCAGCCGGTTTTTGATCGCCGGCCCGACTTGGCAGAGACATGAAATCGCTCGTCATCGTCGAGTCGCCCACAAAGGCCAGAACGCTTGCGCCGATACTCGGGCCGGATTACATCGTCAAGGCGAGTATGGGGCACGTGCGCGATCTGCCTGATGATGCGCTGGGCGTCGATATCGAGGATAACTTTAAGCCGGCTTACATGGTGCTCAGGCAGAAGTCTAAAACGCTAAAGGCGCTGCGTGAGTCACTGCGGGAGTCGCAGACGCTCTTCCTGGCTACCGATCCTGATCGGGAAGGTGAAGCGATTGCCTGGCACCTGCTGCAGGTGCTGAAACCCAGGAATAAGCCTGTTCAGCGTGTTGCCTTTCACCAGATCACGATTGGGGCAATCCATGACGCGTTTGCCCATCCTCAGAACGGGCTGGATATGAACCTGGTTGATGCTCAGCAGGCCAGGCGCATTTTGGATCGGCTGGTCGGCTATCAGGTGAGTCCACTATTATGGCGCACGACCAAGGGGAAGAGCGCCGGGCGTGTCCAGAGTGTGGCATTACGGCTGGTGGTGGATCGAGAACGCGAAATAAAGGCCTTTGTACCGCGCCAGTATTGGAGCATCCACGCCGATCTGGCGCTGCCGGATGATCATGCGCAACATTTTCTTGCGCGGCTCATCCAGGTTGGCAGCCACAAGGTGGGGCTAAACCAACCCATCCACCTGGATACCCAGGCCGATGCCGATAAAGTTAAGGCGATATTGGACGGGGCCGTCTACCATGTGAAATCCGTCGATCAGTCTATACAACAGCGTAAACCGTGGCCTCCGTTCACCACCAGCACCTTGCAGCAGGCGGCGTCCGCGCGGCTGAGGATGTCGCCGGCCGATACGATGAAGACGGCGCAGGAGCTTTATGAGGGCATCAACATCGGCACTGATAAGGCAGAAGGTCTGATTACGTATATGCGCACGGACGCGACGGCCATTGCGCCAGAAGCCCAGGCCGCTGCGCGCGATATGATTTCCAGGACACTGGGCAGCAAGTACTTGCCGGCTTCTCCACCGACCTACAAGACAAAGGTCAAGAATGCCCAGGAAGCGCATGAAGCCATCCGCCCGACGGATGTGTTTCGTTATCCCAACACAATCAAGCCTTATCTCAGCGAGCGGCAGTTCAAGCTTTACGATCTGATCTGGCGCCGATTCGTGGCATCGCAGATGGCGCCGGCTGTTTATGATGTCACCACTGCAGATGTTGTTGCGCTGGCGGAGGCGGGCGGAGAATTGGATCTTCCCGGATTGCCCGCCGCTGACGTATCGGCGCCTATGCCGTTTATCTTTCGCGCGACAGGGCGTATGTTGCAGTTTGATGGCTTCCTGCGTGTGTGGCAGGAGAGCGATGATGGAAACGAAGATGAGGACACAGCGCAGAAGCTGCCCGAATTGAGCCCAGGGCAACTGCTACACCTGTTGGCGCTCATCGCGCGGCAGCATTTTACACAACCGCCACAACGCTACACCGAAGCTGGGCTGATAAAGGCGCTTGAGGATCGCGGCATCGGCCGCCCCAGCACCTATGCCGCCATCATGAGCACTTTGCACAGCCGCGATTACGTGGTCTCACAGAAACGCCTGCTCCGCCCCACGACGCTTGGAGAGTACACCTGTGACAGCCTGGTAGCCGCTTTCCCCGATCTGATGGATTACGGTTTTACGGCGCAGGTCGAGGAATGGCTCGATGACGTCTCGCGCGGAGATACCCCATGGGTTAAAACTCTGCACGATTTCTATACGCCATTTGCAGCGGCGCTGAGCCAGGCTGAGGCGAAAATGCGCAGCGTACCCAGACCGCAGCCCGCTGATGAAACCGGCCAGCATGATGATATTGATAGTGCGACTGCTGCTGGAAACGATGAACCGGGGAGTGTGAAGCGAACATCCGGGAAGAGTAGGGTGCGCAGGGGCGCTAAGGCACAACGTCGAAAAGAGCCTGTTGTGTTGCCTGATGTTCATTGTCCCCTGTGTTCCGCGCCAATGGTTCAGCGCAGCGGGCCTCGCGGCACGTTTCTGGGTTGTTCGCGCTACCCCAAATGCCGGGGTACGCGCAAAGTTGATGAACAGGCAAAACCCAGTTCGTAGGACTTTATTGAGTGTCAGTCATATATAGATGGTTATCGAGGAGCAAGTGATGCGATTCTATCTCGACGAGTCAGCCCGGCTCAATGGTGTTACACCGTTGCGCCCGCCTGCAGCGGGCGATGCCGGCTACGATATCCGCAGCAACGAAAATCTCGAGTTGCATCCCGGCGAACAAGCGCTGTTATCAACCGGGCTGCATGTCGAGATACCTCATGATATGGTCGGCATACTGAAAGATCGCAGCTCGTGCGCGCGGGCCGGGTTGCGGCTGTCGGCCGGCGTCATTGATGCGGCATACCGCGGTGAGATCAAGGTCGTTCTTGAGAATCGCGGCCTGGCGCCTTACCGGATTCGCATCAATGATCGCATCGCGCAGATGATCGTGATTCCGTGTTACACAGCCGGCGTTATACAAACGGCCAGCCTGGAGGAACTGAGCGCGACTCCGCGAGGTGACGGCGGTTTTGGCTCAACCGGCGTGCAATAACCGGGCACTGCGGTTATAGCTTCGTCGGCAGTATCGTGTCCGGCAATGCCGTCTCGCCCATGAGATAGCGGTCAACACGATGCGCCAGACGGCGACCCGCGGCGATAGCGCCGACAACCAGCCATGCGCCGGTATTCGCATCGCCGGCTGCAAAAACGCCGCGAACGCTCGTCATCATTTCGGAGTCTACTTTGACATTACCGCGCTGGTCGTATGCCACGCCCAGGTTATCCAGCAATCCTTCATGAACTGGCTGGACGAAACCCATAGCGAGTAACACCAGGTCGGTTTTTAATGCGAATTCGCTCCCCGGAATAGGAGTCATCACAGTTCGGCCTTCCGCGTTTTTGGCCCATTCGAGTCGTACACATTCCATCGATTCCACGCGCCCGTCCTCACCCTGGAAGCAGTTTGTGTTGATGGACCAGTCCCGATTGCCGCCTTCCTCGTGTGAGGTGCTGCTGCGCAGAATAAGGGGCCACTGCGGCCAGGGATTGTTGTCCGGACGGGTTTCCGGAGGTCGCGGCAGCAACTCCAACTGCTGGACGCTGCGCGCGCCTTGACGGATGGCTGTTCCTACACAATCGCTGCCCGTATCGCCGCCGCCGATCACGACGACATCTTTATCAGTCGCCAGGATCGATTGCTCGACCGGGATGGTCTGCCCCGCGACGCGCCGGTTATTCTGAGTCAGATACTCGATCGCGTGGTGCACGCCCTTCAATTCGCGACCTGGAATCAGTAGATCCCGGGGTTGCATCGCACCCACCGTGACGCAGATGGCGTTGAAGCCGCGTTTCAAGTAATCAATTGACACATCTCTGCCGATCTCAACCTGGCACTTGATCGACACGCCCTCCGCGCGCAACTGATCCAGTCTGCGATCGAGAACCGCCTTATCCAGTTTGAAGTCTGGAATGCCATAGCGCAAATTGCCGCCTGGCTTGTCGGCCTTCTCAAAAACGACGACCTTGTGCCCGGCGCGACGCAATTGCTGCGCCGCTGCCAGTCCCGCCGGGCCTGAACCGATGATTGCCACGCGCTTGCCCGTTATGATCGAGGGCGGTTTCGGTTCCACCCAACCTTCTTCGAATGCCCTCTCTATGACCTCCAGTTCGAGTTCACGAATGCTGGTTGGTTCGCTGTCGATTGAGTTCACGCAGGCGGCCTCGCACAGGGCGGGGCAAACTCGTCCGGTGATTTCGGGAAAGTTGTTGGTCTGGTGCAGCAGGTTGACCGCATCGCGCCAGCGGTCGCGGTAGACCAGGTCGATAAATTCGGGGACGGCGTTGTCGAGCGGGCATCCCGCGCTATGACAAAACGGGACACCGCAATCCATGCAGCGCGCAGCCTGCTCGCGCGATTCCTCAGGCGATAAACCCTGGCGGAATTCCGAGTAATGGCTGATGCGTTCCTCGACCTGCTGCTTGCCTGCGGTTTTGCGCGTGATGTTGATGAAGCCGGTAGTCTTGTCCATTGTTTATGCCTGCTCCACTTTCTCGCCCTCGGTGCGGCGCACATCGCGCTCGACTTTCTTCATCTGGCCCAGGGCGCGTCGATATTCCATCGGGAAGACTTTGACAAACATACGCCGCACGATATCCCAGTCGTCCAGCATGAAACGCGCGCGGGGGCTGCCCGTGTACATCCAGTGTTTCTCGATCATCTCTTTCAGTTGCTCTACGTCTTCGCTATCGGTGAGTGGATCGAGATCAACCATGTCATGGTTCACCATGACATCGACATCCTGCGTGGGGTCATACAGATAGGCGATGCCGCCGCTCATCCCGGCGGCGAAATTCACCCCGATAGGACCGAGTACTGCCACGGTGCCGCCGGTCATGTATTCGCAGCCATGGTCGCCTACGCCCTCGACGACGGCGATCGCGCCGGAGTTGCGCACTGCAAAGCGCTCGCCAGCCAGGCCGTTGAAGTAGACTTCGCCCGAAGTCGCGCCATAAAGCACCGTATTTCCTACGATGACATTTTCTGCCGGATCGAAGTGTGCGCGTTGCGGAGGTCGAATGACCAGTTTACCGCCCGATAATCCTTTGCCTACATAGTCATTCGCATCGCCTTCCAGATGAAGCGACAGTCCCCTGGCCGCAAAAGCGCCGAAGCTTTGCCCGGCCGATCCAGTGAAGCTGAAGGTGATGGAGTCTTCCGGCAGTCCCTTGTGCCCATAGCGCCTGGCTATTTCAAAGGACACCATAGCTCCCGTAGTGCGGTTCGAATTGCGAATGTTGTAGCTCTTCTCCACTTTACCATTACCGCACTCAATCACAGGCATGGCGTCATCGAGCAGGATGCGATCGAGTACGTTGTCGATGTTGTGGTTCTGCTCCTGGACGCGAAACCGTGCAATGTTCGCCGGCGCGTCCACCTGGTGCAGGATTACGCTGAAGTCCAGTTCTTTGGCTTTCCAGTGGGTGATGTTCGGCCGAACCTTGAGCAAGTCGGTGCGCCCGACTAATTCATTCACTGTGCGCACGCCAAGGGCGGCCATGATCTCGCGCAATTCCTCTGCCACAAAGTGGAAATACCGGATGAGGAATTCGGGTTTACCTTGAAAGCGCGCGCGCAAAAGCGGATTCTGGGTGGTCACTCCCATCGCGCACGTATTCAAGTGGCACTTGCGCTGCATCACACAGCCAAGCACGATCAACGGGCTGGTGCCGAATCCAAACTCTTCGGCTCCCAGCATGGCAGCCATTGCGACATCGCGCCCCGTACGCATCTGCCCGTCGACCTGTAACCGTATGCGGCCGCGCAGGTCGTTCTTCACCAACGTCTGATGCGTCTCTGAAATCCCAAGTTCCCACGGCAAACCGGCGTGCTTGATGCTCGATAGCGGGCTTGCGCCTGTGCCGCCGTCGCCGCCGCTGATCAGCACCATGTCGGCGTGGCCTTTGCACACGCCCGCGGCGATAGTTCCCACCCCGGCCTCAGACACCAGTTTCACGCTGATGCGGGCGGTTGGATTTGCGTTCTTCAGATCGAAAATCAGTTGCGCCAGGTCCTCGATGGAGTAAATGTCGTGATGCGGCGGCGGCGATATAAGGCTGACGCCGGGAGTAGAGTTGCGCGTCTGGGCGATCTCCACATTCACTTTGTGTCCCGGCAAGTGGCCGCCTTCACCGGGTTTGGCGCCCTGCGCTATCTTGATTTGTATCTCTTTAGCGTTAGCCAGATATTCTGCCGTAACGCCAAAACGAGCTGAAGCAACCTGCTTCACTGCGCTGGAGCGTGAGTCGCCGTTTGCCAGCGGTACATAGCGCGCGGAATCTTCGCCGCCTTCACCGCTGTTCGATCGCGCGCCCATGCGATTCATGGCGATAGCCATGGTTTCATGGGCTTCACGGCTGAGCGAGCCGAAAGACATGGCGGCCGTCGCGAATCGCTTGACGATCTCGTCGGCAGGCTCGACTTCGTCGAGAGGAACGGCGCCGGCGGGATCGGTCTTGAAATCCAGCAGGCTGCGCAGCGTCACCCAGCGATTATCCTGGCAGTTGATCTCATCCGCAAACTTGCGATAGAGTGGCGCGCTAGCCTGGCGTGTGGCTTGCTGTAGATAGAAAATGGCTTCGGGAGACCACAAATGCCTCTCACCGTCCATCCGGTATGAGTAATAACCGCCGCTGCGCAACGCTGGATCAGCGCCGCGGCGCACCTCATAGGCCTGGTTGTGCCTCATAAGCGTCTCGCGCGCAACGTGTTCGATGCCGATCCCCCCAATCCGCGAGGTAGTCTTGGTAAAGTACCTGTCGATGAATTCCCTGTTGAAACCGATGCACTCATATATCTGCGCGCCGTTATAGCTGCGCAGCGTCGAGATGCCCATCTTCGATAGTATCTTGAGAATCCCATCACTGACTGCTTTGATATAGTTCTCGATGGCATCCTGCAGTGTAAGCGTTTTTGGCAACTCGCCGTCGGCGTGCAGGCTGGCTACCGTCTCGAAGGCGAGGTAAGGACATATACCGTCGCAGCCGAAACTCAGCAGCAGCGCAAAGTGATTGACCTCGCGCGGCTCGCCGCTTTCAACGATTAATCCCACACGATTGCGAACGCCGGCATTGATCAGATGGTGCGCCACACCTGACACTGCCAGCAGGCTGGGGATGGGCGCGCGTTCAGGCGATACATTACGGTCGCTGAGAATGATGATCGCATAGCCTTGATCGACATAATCGGCAGCTTGTTTGCATAGCTCCTGCATGGCTAACTCAAGCCCACTCTCTCCCTGGTTGACGTCAAAGAGACATTCCAGTGTAACCGCGCGAAACTCGTGCAGCTTCGAGCCTCTTATGCGCTCCAGGTCGGCTGTTGTCAGGATGGGCGCACGGAGTTTGAGTCGCCGGGCATGATCCGGTTTTTCTTCGAGAATATTGCCTTCGCCGCCCAGGAAGGTCGTCAATGACATGACCAGTCGCTCGCGAATCGGGTCTATCGGTGGATTGGTGACTTGCGCAAAGATCTGTTTGAAGTAGCTGAAGACCAGTTGAGGTTGATCCGATAGCACTGCCAACGGCGTGTCGTTGCCCATTGAGCCGATCGGTTCGGTCGCGGTCGATGTCATGGGCCTGATCAGGATGTTCAGGTCCTCGCGGGTATAGCCAAATGCAATCTGGCGGGTCAGCAATGTCTCTGCGTCATAGTCCGTTGCGCCTGCTCCAATACCGAATCCCTGGAACTCGATATGGTTGGCCGTCACCCAACGCCGGTAGTGCTGCTGACGGCATATATCCGCCTTCACCTCGTCGTTGTTGAAAACGCGTTGTTTGGCGACATCCACGATCATCATCTTGCCGGGACGGAGACGGCCGCGCTGGATAATGTCCTCGGTCTCAATTTCCAGCGCACCGGTTTCGGAACCCAGCACGAGCAGGTCATTCTTTGTAATGGTATAGCGCAACGGCCGCAGACCATTGCGGTCCAGAATGCCACCGGATTGGATCCCGTCCGTGAACAGGATCGCCGCTGGCCCATCCCAGGGTTCCATGATATTGGCGTGATACTCATAGAAACCGCGCCGGTCATGGCCCATATAGTATTTGTCGCCCCAGGCTTCCGGGATCATCATCAAAATGGAGTGAGGCAGGCTGCGTCCACCCAGGTAGAGCATCTCGAGCATGTTGTCGAAGCATGCCGAGTCGCTCATGCCCTCGATTATGATGGGCATCAACTTCTTTATGTCGTCGCCGAATGCTTTTGTCGCCAGCATCGACCGTCGAGCCAGCAGTTTATTGATATTCCCGCGAAGCGTGTTGATCTCGCCGTTATGACACATAGCCCTGAATGGCTGGGCGAGCGGCCAACTGGGGAAAGTATTCGTGCTGTAGCGCGCATGCACGATGGCTACAGCCGATGAAACTTGTTCATCGTTCAGCTCAGGATAAAACTGACCCAACTGATGGGCCATCATCATCCCTTTATAAACAATCGTGTGGCTGCCCAGACTCGGTATATAGAAACGATCAGCTACGATACCGCCTTCTCTCAGGGCCGCGTTTTCGGCGACGCGCCTGGCTATAAACATCTGTCGTTCAAAAGTCAGGTAGTCGACGCCAGGATTTGATACGAATACCTGCATTACCTCCGGGACTGTGCTGCGCGCAGTCACCCCCACTGCAAGAGGTTCAGTGGGAACCCGGCGCCAGCCCAATACCCTAAAGTCCTCGTCGCGGAGTGATTTCTCGAAGATTTCCATGGAGCGCCCAGGATTATCACGTGGCGTGTACAGCATGCCAACCGCATACTGCCCCGGTTGTGGGAGATGAATACCCACGTCCGCGCATTGTTCCTTCAGGTACTGGTGCGGGATTTGCATGAGTATGCCGGCGCCGTCGCCAGTTTCGGGGTCGCTGCCAACCGCGCCGCGGTGACTGAGGTTCACCAGCATCTCAAGGCCCATGCGAACGATATCGTGCGACTGCCGCCCTTTGATATTGGAGATCAAGCCTACGCCGCACGCATCGTGCTCAAATTTAGGGTCGTAGAGCCCTTCTGCCTGCGGAAACTGAGATCGGTATTGTGTATCTTCCATAAGAACGATTAAACGATCAGTTGGTAACCTGGATACGGTCACCGCTCTCTCATCCTGGAGAATGCAATTGCCTGGAGCATCTTGGCTCGGGCGAAGGGGGCTCCGCTTAAGGAAGCATATATAGCATGATATTTATGCAATACAAGTGACTTTTGTCACACGTATTACTGACACTTTGCATGCGAAAGCTAAGAGAACGCTAAGGTTGTACTAAATCACAGCTTTTGTTTGGTGAATATAATGCCCAACTTAGCGATATCGACGAGTACCGACAGCGGAGGGGATGCTGCATGATAAAAGCTGAGGGCTTGAGCAAGTCATATGGCGAAGTGCGCGCTTTGCGCGACGCCACTTTCAATGTTGAAGAGGGTGAGATCGTCGGGCTGCTGGGCCCTAACGGCGCCGGTAAAACGACGATGATCAAGATACTGACCGGATACCTGCAGCCTGACGAAGGTGAAGTTGAGGTGGATGGCATTGATGTACTTACTCGACCGCGTGATGTGCAGACGCGCATCGGCTATCTGCCCGAAAACGCCCCGCTTTACCCGGAGCTGAGCGTACAGGACTACCTCAAAATGATCGCCGAACTCAGGGAGATACCGGCAGAAAGGCAACTTACCGACATCTCTGAGGCAGTTCGTGCGACTTCGCTTACTGAATACCTGACTCGCCCCATCGGAAAGCTCAGCAAAGGCCTGCGGCAGCGGGTTGGGCTGGCGCAGGCTATCCTGCACAAACCGAGGCTGTTGATCCTCGATGAACCGACTGTCGGTCTTGACCCTACACAGATCGTCGAAATACGCAGCCTGATTCGGCGGATGTCCCGGCACAGTACGATTCTATTCTCAAGCCACATCCTGCCTGAAGTTGAGGCCTTGTGCGATCGTGTCATCATCATCATGAATGGTCTGATACGGGCGGACGCACGCCTGGCGGAACTGGAGGCCACAGACAACGCCGTCCTGGTGCTGCAGAAAAAGATCAGCAACCTTGAATCCGTGTTATTGCAACTGCCGATCATCCAGCGTGTGGAAGCCGTCGATCTCAAAAACGGAAGCCAGAGTTATCGCGTTTATGGCCGGACTGGCGCAGATATCTGTCCGGCTCTGTATGACGCCGCGAGAAACAATAATTGGCCTTTACGCGAGTTGCGGCGCGATGCCCGCACGCTGGAGACCGTATTCAACGAGTTGGCAACCTCGGAGCTGGTCGCCGAGTCTGAAGAGGATACGACTAATTAGCAGAATGCCATGAAACCAATACTTGCCATAATGCGTAAGGAGCTCAAGG
The DNA here is from genome assembly GCA_023382055.1 of Chloroflexota bacterium. GTDB lineage: Bacteria > Chloroflexota > Anaerolineae > J036 > Brachytrichaceae > CAIXPS01. Next base: position 73,045 of record JAMCQN010000147.1, on the reverse strand, counting down.
GATACTTTGGCTCGCCGATGGCGCTCATATTCATCGGCACGTTCCTTGCAGCCAGCCTCTTTACCTTCTTCTGGGTTGATGCGTTTTTTGCACGCGGTATCGCGGACGTGCGTCCGCTGTTCCTGAGAATGCCGATACTCTTGATCTTTTTGGTCGCGGCACTCACCATGCGCCAGTGGAGCGAAGAACAGCGGTCAGGCACACTGGAGATGCTTCTCACGCTGCCAGTCCAGCACGCGAGATTAGTTATAGGAAAGTTTCTGTCGGTCATCATTCTTGCGGCGATTGCGCTGGCTCTGACTTTACCGCTGGTGATCACGGTTGCTATTCTAGGCAACCTCGATTTCGGACCGGTCATTGGAGGCTATATCGCCGCACTGTTGCTGGCATCCTCTTATGCCGCCATCGGGCTGTTCGTGTCATCACGAACGGATAACCAGATCGTCGCTCTCATCGTAACACTGATCATCGGCGGTCTTTTTTACCTGGTCGGCAGCGCCGCATTAACTGATTTCGTCGGCGGGCAGGTCGGCGACATTCTGCGCGCGATCGGCACAGGCAGCCGTTTCGAGAGCATCGAACGCGGTGTCATCGACATTCGCGACCTGATTTATTACGCGACGCTGACGGCGCTTTTTCTTGTGTTGAATACGCTCTCGCTGGATCGTAAACGCTGGAGCACCGGCGACCGCACTCTGACGTACCGCCGAAACATGAACCTGACCGGTGGACTGGTGGCTCTGAATCTGGTGGCGTTGAATATCTGGGTGGCGCCGCTGACCGGGTTGCGCGCCGATCTGACGGAGCAGCATCAATTCAGCCTCTCACCCGCAACAATCAACCTGCTCACAAGCCTGCAGGAACCGTTGTTGATCAGGGCGTACATCAGCCAGAATACTCACCCTCTCCTCGCACCGCTGGTTCCACAGGTCAGGGATATGCTCAGTGAATACCAGATCGCCAGTGGCGGTAAGGTCACTGCGGAGGTGGTTGACCCCAGCCAGGATACTGCGGCCGCGGCGGAAGCCAGCCAGACTTACGGTATCCAGCCGACCCCATTGCAGGTGGCTGGCAGGTATGAAACCTCCGTTATCAACACTTATTTCGATATTCTGGTGCGCTATGGCGACCAGAATACCGTCCTGAATTTCCGTGACCTGATACAGGTCACCCCCCAGCGTGACGGCAGCGCTGACGTGCAGTTCCGCAACCTTGAATATGACCTGACCAGTGCAGTCAAGAAAGTGGCTTATGGATTCCAGAGTATAGATTCGGTATTCGCCTCCATCAAGGACCCTATCCAGTTCTACATTATCGATACGCCGAATTCCCTGCCTCAGTCCTTGAAAGATACTCCGGCCATCATTGAGAAAGTGGCAAACGACATCAAGGCGCACTCCAGTGGCAAATTCACCGTCCAGGTGGTGAACCCGGATGATCCCAACAGCGCTTTTACACGAAGCACACTGCAACAGCAATTCAGTTTGCAGCCCACTCCCGTTTCGCTCTTCTCCGATCAAACGTATTACCTCAATATGTTGATGGTCATCGGCGGCAAGGGACAGTTGATTTATCCTTCGGGAGACTTCAGTGAAGCGTCGGTTCGCACAGCCATTGAGTCTGCGCTAAAGCGCACGACGTCAGGTTTTCTCAAAGTGGTGGGCGTGTGGACGCCGCCGCAAGTCGCGCAGAATCCATATAGCCAGGGTGGGGGCGGTACTGAGAGTTTCCAATCCATCATGGATCAATTGAAGCAGAACTATAGTGTTCAAACGGTCGATCTATCCACCGGTCAGGTTCCTCCCAACATCGATAGCCTTCTGGTCATCGGACCGAGTGATATGACCGACAAAGAACGCTATGCCATCGATCAATACCTGATGAGCGGCGGATCGGTCATCGTTGCGGCAGGCAACTATACGATTGCGCCAAGCCAGACTGGAATCAGTTTGCAGCCGGTGCAGAACGGTTTGGATGATATGCTCGCATCTTATGGAATCACAGTCAGCAATGCACTGGTACTGGATACCCAGAATGAGCCGTTTCCTTCACAAGTGAGCAGAGATGTCAATGGCGCAACCGTCCGGGAGATCCAGGCGCTCAATTATCCATTCTTTGTGGATGTCAGGCCGGATGCCATGGACACCGCAAGCCCTATCGTGTCCAGACTTCCGGCAGTGACGCTGAACTGGGTATCTCCTGTTGAACTCGATGCGGTCAGGAATGCAAGCCGCAAGTCGGAAGTCCTGCTTCACTCAAGCGCGCAATCGTGGCTGCGCACCAATATCGATATACAACCGAACTACCAGGCTTATCCCAACATAGGTTTTGCGGTTGAGGGTCAACCTCAATCCTACCCACTGGCGGTTGCCGTCCAAGGCGTTTTTGACAGTTACTTCAAAGGTAAACCTTCGCCATTGGAAGTAAAACCCACTGCGGCGCCTGCCGCTTCGCCAGCATCAGCTACAGCTACGCCCGAACCTATCCTGCCATCGAGTGCCATTAACCAGTCGCCGGACACGGCGCGCCTGGTGGTGATTGGCAGCACCGAGTTCCTGAACGACTTGATCCTGCAGTTGTCGTCGCAATTAAGCCAGGATCGCTATCTCAACAGTCTGCAATTAGTACAAAACGCAGTTGACTGGTCGGTGGAGGATCTCGATCTGCTCAGCATACGGGCGCGCGGGACGACAACGCATGTGCTTCAACCGCTGACGGGCAATCAACGCACTTTTTGGGAAGTATTGAATTATGTGGTGGCGCTTTCGGCGCTTATTGGTATCGCTGTCGTATGGCGTTTGCGCCAGCGCGCAGAACTACCCATGAACCTTTCCAGCGTGGGTGCTGAAGCCAGTTCAGCGGAAGCTTGATAGATTGAACAATCACTCGATGCCCACAGAGTCGTACCTGGGCAACTTCAAGCCCTGACACGGAGAATCGAAAGAATGAATCGACGCAATGGTTTTTTGACGGTCGCATTGCTGGCGCAGGTAATCCTGATTGTTCTACTGGCTTCGTTGCGCGCTACGGCGACGACTGTGCCGGGCAAACCGATCTTCGGCGCCGTCAAGGCGACTGATATCACACAGGTTACATTGCAGGACCCGACCGGAAAGACTATCGATCTGACCAGGAATGAGACAAACTGGGTTATGCCGCAGGCCGGCAACTATCCTGCCGATGCGACAAAAATCACAGCGTTTCTGGATAAAGTGTTGAAAATCGAGACCGGACGATTGATCGCGCAAACACCGGCCAGTTATGCGAGATTGCAGGTCGCTGATAACCAATTTGCACAGAAGGTAGTGTTCAAACTGGCTAATGGCGACTCTCACGTCCTGCTGATCGGCACGTCGCCGTCTGCGGGGTCGGTGCACGTGCGCGCCGACGGCGCCAAAGAGGTTTATCTGGTCGACGGTCTCAGCAGCAGTGATGCGGCGCCCGATGCGGTCAATTGGATTAACCCGACCTATATCGCCATGCTGCCCGATCAGGTGACTGCAGTGGACATCACGAATGCGAATGGCTCGTTCTCATTTGCGAAAGACGCAGCGAACGCCTGGCAGATGAAAGGGCTGAATAGCGGTGAAACGTTCGACGCTGCAAAAATCACGAGTATGGTGGGGCAGATTACGCCGCTGTCGCTCATCCGACCGCTTGGACAGAGCTTGAAACCTGAATTCGGGTTGACGTCGCCCGCTGCCACTATTACGCTGACGCTGCAACCGACGGCTACGGTGAGTATCAAGCCGGTTGTAATCCAGATTGGAATGAAAGATAGCGCCGAGAACAGTTATACGGTCGCGTCGAACGAGTCGCCGTATTACGTGCGCGTAGGAAGTTATGAACTGGACGCGTTCGTCACGTCCAGCCGGCAGAGTTTCCTGAAGCTCCCGCCGACGGCTGTGCCAACCCCAACGTCGACGCCGGCACAATAATTTGGATGTCTGGATGGCAGGTTGCTTGACAATTGGGCGTTGCATCATGCAGTCGGCCATTGTGGCACAGAAGGTTCTGACTGGAAGCGCCATCGGGATACCTGCAGATGCGGCACAGGACTCGATCTCGAGGTCCTGCCGGCGCGGAGCTTGCGCGTAGCGTTTGACGCCATAACTCCTGCGAGTCGTCACGACGCGTAGGACGCCCAGTGGACTGGCCGCGCACTGCGACGCTTGCAGGCTGTGGCGCGCCAATATCGAACGCCTCAGTCAGCTGTATTTATCAATGTCTACGCGGCCAGAGAAGGCGCCACCAACGAACAAATTGGCTGGATCCAATGGCAATTTGACCGGCTGTCCGCCCTGTTGAGAGGACTGTCTGATTGCCAGGATAATTTCCTGATCCAGCCTGGCCTGCTGCGCGCCATAGGTCGGCTGTGTGTCTGATTGCACGGCGTCCACCAGGCTGAGCAGACAGCCGGCTACCCCGATTTCATCATCGTGCCATTGCGGGCCATGGCCCTGGCGAACCGGGCGGAAAGGATTCTGCCATGTCACCGTCGGACGTTCGGGATTCGAGGTGTGGGCGACCATCGCTTCCAGCGCGCCGCCATCGACGCGCTCCCAGCGCCGTTCCAGCGCGATGAATTGCGCGGCTTCGCCATCGCTGCTGAGCGTGCTGAGGCGCTCCTCCACGTCCAGCCCGACGCCGACAGTAATCCCCATCCCGCGCTCGGCCAGGAAACGGCTGCTGCGCCACCATCGCAAGGGTGAGTCATATCCAACATCAGTCCAGTGGAAAATGCCGACCTGCCCGCCCTCAAACTCAACGATGGCATGCTCCTGCGTTTCTGAACGCGCGGTCGTCGTGTTGCTCAGGCGCGACCAGTGTTCGGCCAGGTCATACTTGCGTACGGCGCCGGTTACCTGGATGGGTCGCGCGCCAAAGCCCAGGTAGCTGCGCATGACGCTTACCCCGTGGTAGCCGTGACCGGCAAAATCGTTGAAAGAGGAGTAGACACGTCCGAAAATACCGGCGTCGATCAGCTTCAATTTGATCTGCTCCAGCGGACGGCGATGGAACTGCTCCGCCACCTCGACCTTCAAACCGCGCCGCGCCGCTTCCGCAATGATGGCATCGGCTTCGCTCAGCTTATGCGCGATGGGCGTCTCCAGCAACACGTGCAGACCGGCCTGGACAGCCATCAGGCCGACCTGTCCATTCGCGTTGTAGTTGACCGATACGATGCCAACCTGCGGCGCGGTTTCGCGCACCAGCTTGTCGAGATCGGTGAACCAGGGAGCGCCGAGGCTTTCACCCAGTCTGCGGGCAGAGTCGGGGCTGCGACCCCACACCGAGACGAGTTGGACCTTATCGGGTAATGCGGCCAGAATAGGTCCATACAGGTAATCCGAACGGCGGGCTGTGCCGATGATCGCGACGCGGAGAGGGGCTTTTATCTGGGACATGAGATTCCTCCTCAACCCATTTTATCAATGTAGCAAAATGGGCGAAAATGAACGCCATGCAATACACGTTCCAACCGATGGCAACGGATCGCGTGCAGCTCCTCCCCAGCATGTTCAAACAGCGTTATGCGCTGAACCGCAGGTACATGATGAGCCTGAGCAGCGAGAACCTGCTGCACGAGATACGCGATGAGCGTTACACCGTCTATTTCCCGGTTATATCGTGAGTGCGGGTGCTGCCGGGGAACGCAAAAGCCCCAGGCCGTTATGGCTTGGGGCGACACTGCCCTGAGCCGTGGTCGGTGAAAGTCTTGCCGGCGACCGGGATGAACTGCCAATCGTAGCTGGTTGCATGTAATGTCAGTTTCAGCACACCGAAGGTGTCGGTGTTGCGCACTTGACTGTTGGGCTTGATGCTGGCGATGCCATAATGCCCGACGCCGGCCGTGCCGACGACGAACTCGCGGATGCCGCGCGCTGGATCAGGCGCGCCATCAGGGTCCTGCGGCGCAAAACGCTCATAGATATGGTCGTGCCCATTCAACACGATATCGGCGCCGGCGCTATACAAGGCCTTCCAGAACGCGCTGACATCCTCATCGGGCGCGGCGCCGTGCGGGCCGGAACTGAACTGTGGATGATGCCAGTACGCCAGCACGCAGGCGGCAGGATGTGCGGTCAGGTCTGCAATAAGCCACCGAACTTGTGGTGACTGGCCGCCGCAGCCGCCTTTGACGGATTCGCAGTTGCTGTTCAAGGCGATAATGTGCCACTGCCCCAGGGTGTAGCTGTAGTAACCTTTAGCGGGATCACCCGCAGCGGCGCCGAAGAAGCCATAGTACCCGGCGGCGCCTTTGGTGACGTAATCATGATTGCCGGGCGCGGGCCGCGTGCGATCCTTAAATTGCCCCCAGGTTGGCGCGTAGCATTTAGCGAACTCCTGTGGGCTGCCGGTCTGGTAGGCCGTGTCGCCGAGTGTAGCGATAGTGCCGGTGATGTTCTTCAATAGCGCTGCTGTCTGTGCGCCGCCCGTGTTATCGCAACTGGCAATATCCCCGCCGGCGATCAGCACGGCATCGCTGATCGGTGGGGTGGGTGTGCTGGTCGGCACTGTTGTTGCAGTGGCCGTGGGGCGCGGTGTCGGCGTCGCAGGAGCGGGAGTCGGGGTTGATGTTATGGTTGGGATGCTCGTTAAGGTGCGAGTGGCTTGCGGCGTAGCTTTCAATGACAGTGTGGGTGTTGCGAGCGGCGCCGCCTGGCTGCAGGCTGTAACGGATAGACACACTAGCGCCGATAAAATCAGTTTGGTGTTCATGGCAATCCCCTCATATTACAATGTCACCTGAGATCCTGCTGGATCGATAAGGAGTCAAGCCATGTCAACACTGGTGGTGCGATGCGGCACGCTGGTCATGCCCACTGAGACACAACACAACGTGTATATACTGGCGCAAGACGGCGTCATCAAACGGATTACCGCAGCGGCGGATATACCGTCGGATGCAACCTATGTCGACGCCGGCGACCGCACGGTAGTTCCAGGTTTTGTCGATATCCACGTTCATGGCGCGCTGGATCATGACACCATGGACGCTACGCCTGAAGCACTGGAAGCCATGTCCCGTTTCTTTGCCAGCCATGGCGTTACCAGCTTCGTTCCCACCACGATGACCGCTGCGCGCGCCGAGATCGACGCTGCTCTGGACAATATCAAGGTCATGATGTCGCGCGGCACGTCCGGAGCCCAGATTCTGGGTGCGCATATCGAAGGACCTTACCTGAATGTCAAACAGTGCGGCGCGCAGTTTCCGGACTTGATCCGACCGGCCAACCGCGAAGAGTACTGCAGTTGGTTTGAGCGCGGCATCGCGCGCCTGATTACAATTGCGCCGGAGATCGCGGCCAATGCCGACTTGATTGACGAGGCGCTCCTGTCGAATGTGACTGTGGCGATCGGCCACAGCGACGCCGATTATGCAACGGCGCAGCGCTGTTTCATGCGCGGCGTCTCGCAGGCGACCCATACGTTCAACGGCATGCGCGGACTGCATCATCGCGAACCGGGCGTTGCCGGCGCCGTGCTGGCAAATGACAACGTTGTGGCGCAACTGATCGCAGACAACGTGCACGTGCATCCGGCGGTGATGAATATCATCTACAAGTGCAAGACGCCGGCGAAACTTGCGTTGATCACCGATGCCATGGAAGCTGTAGGCTTGGGCGACGGCGCTTATAAACTGGGTCCACAGACGATCACCGTGCGCGATGGCCAGGCGCGCACGGCCAGCGGCAGCCTGGCGGGCTCGACGCTCACGCTTGATACGGCGATGCGCAACATCATGACAGCGACCGGCTGCACTCTGAATGAAGCGGTTATGATGTGTGGGCTGACGCCGGCGGCGTCGATCAAGCTGGGTGACCGCAAGGGCAACCTGGCGCCCGGTTACGATGCCGATATCACGATCCTGGATAACCAACTACAGGTACAAACGACCATCGTCGGCGGCAGGATCGTGTACAACCGGCCGTGAGCGTTATTGTCCGGATAACGGGCTGACATCGGGCAGCTTGATCCAGGCATGCAGATTGCGCGGGCTGTCGCAGTTCAGACCCTTGCGCATCGCCTGGTGATAGGCCAGCAGATGCAGCACGGGCATGTAAAAGACAAGCCCTGCTACTTCGGAAAAACCAGCGGGCAGCGTAATCTTCGTAAAAGGCGCTGTTGCTGGATCATCTGAGGGCGGTTGAATGGCGACCACTGTGCCACCGAGAGAGACCATCTCATGCAGCACCTGGATCTCCGCAGTCCTGGCGTGTTGCGATACCAGCCCGACCACCAGCGTGTGCTCATCGATCATCGATTGCGGTCCGTGCCGGAATTCCATGAAGTGGAATGGCTCCGAATTGCTGAGCGACATCTCCTTCATCTTCAGCGAGCCTTCATGCGCCAGGCCGTTGCGCAGACCCGATCCCAGGAAGAACATGCGATCAAACCCGCGCCCGATGATTTGTGCGATGGGCGGTTCGATGCGTTGCAGGTAAGCATCGCCCTGGCCGGCGGCCGCCTGCAATTCGCCCAGGAGGTCGGTTCTACCGGCTGCCAGTGCAACAGTCGCCAGCGTCGCAACCAGCATAGCCGCGAACGAACGTGTTTGCGCGACGCTCCGTTCTGCGGCATGAGGAATATATACCGTCACATCGGCGATTTGACTGAGCGTGGTGTTTTCTGATACCGTGATAGCGACGACGGGGCAACTGCGCTCTGCTTTGAGCATGCGGCAGGCAGCCATCAACTCACTCGTCTCACCGCTGCGGCTGACGGCAACCACGAGTGGAGCAAGTGCGCCTGGAATCACATTCGACAGGTTGAACAGTATCTCCGAGGCTGGTACGGCTATCGCCCATTTGCCGGTCAGCGTCCGATAGGTCGCTGCCGCGCTCATATCCAGGTAATAGGGCGATCCGCAGCCGACGAATACGACGGGGCGATCGCGATGCTGTGCAAATAACGTTTTAAGATCCGTCTGCCGTGAGATCACTGCATCTATAGCTGACTGCCAGCTTCCAGGTTGGCTGAGAATCTCCGCTCGCGTGTAGGCGCCCGCAACAGGCGGATTAGTGGATGTCGAGTTTTGTGATGACATACTGATTATCTTACTGGAAAAACGATAAACCCCACCCAGTGTGGGGTTTATCCTCATGCAGTCGTGCTTGTTCTGCTTATCTGGCGGCGTGCGCCGGTACGGGCTGTGCTTCTTCCGATTCCCGAATCTTCCAGGGCACGCCGACAAAACGCAGCAGGAAGTAGTCGGCGCCGATATAACCGGCGATCTTCCAGGCCATTACGAGCAGCAGTGCGGCGAGTAGCAGCAAACCGTTGGTGCTGGCTGACCCGGCCATAATGAAGTTGAAGTTCATCAGCGCGCCAAAGAATGCTGCGATGCCTACAAACGCTCCGACGACCAGGCCGATTCCGATCAGCAACTCGCCATAGGCCACCAGCTTACCGAACCAGGTGTAGGCCTGCGTGTTCAGCAGGTAGTTCAGGAAGTTGCGATACCAACCGAAAGCGATGGGTCCGCTGCCGTTCTTGACAGTCACTGCACCCGACCAGAATCCTTTCAGGGCATTACCGGTACTCACCCAGTCCGGATTCGTGACTTTGTGCAGCGAGGCATCAATCCACTGATAACCCAACCAGACGCGCAGGACAAGCCACACCCAGCTCATACGAACGTCGGAAAACAAGAATCTGGCGATCTTCGGGTCTTCAATTACACGACCACCTACGGTCTTTGGATTCTTTATGTTAGTCATTCTGCTTACCTCATATCCCTTTTTTGTTTGGTTCAAAAACTGTAAAGATGGTGTGACTATACCCAGCGCCGGTGCATTCGGGCAGGTGCAGCCTGCTATATGAATATGGGTAGTAGGTATATGACTTCATCAGACCTTGGTCTGATGAACGAATCAGGGGAAGCGTTCCAATCTCAACGCGGATCGCTGGAATTCTGAGGATCCTGGCCTATACCATGTCGCTGAGCCAGCAGGGCGGCTTCGACACGGCTGCGCACGTGCAGTTTCTGCAGCACCGATGTGAGATAGTGTTTGACCGTTTTCTCAGCCAGACCCAACTCGGCACCCACTTCCTTGTTGCTCAATCCGCGCGCGACGAGCCCTAATACCTGCCGCTCGCGCTCCGTGAGTTCAGCCAGGGGATCGTTACCGGGTTTCTGTGTCATCTCACGCAGGAGATTCCCGGCCATTTTAGGGGTGATGTAGGCCTCTCCCCGCGATGCCGCCAGCACTGCCGTGACGATCTCACCGGCGCCTGCGCCTTTCACCACATAGCCCTGCGCGCCGACCTTCATGGCAGCCATCAGGTCGTCGCCCTCTTCGGATGCTGTGAGGATGACAATGTGCGTGTCGGGCGATACGCGCCTGACTGCCGCGGCGGCCTGCAGTCCATCGCTTTCCGGCATCGTGATATCAAGCAGCAGCACATCGGGATGCAGGAATTGGGACATTTCCACTGCCTGGCGCCCATTCTCGCCCTCTCCCACAACGGCTATGTCCGGGTTGCGTCCAAGCGTGAAAAGGACGCCTTGCCGGAATAATGGGTGGTCATCCACGACCAGCACTCGTATTGGTGACATATGCCTATCCTACATCGGTATCGCCGTCAGAACTGAAGGTGTTGTAGGGAAATATCGCCTCAATGGTAGTGCCCTGACCAGGCGCCGACTCGATGACGAAACGGCCGCCCAGGATTTCGGCGCGTTCCTGCAGTCCCGCCAAGCCCAGTTGCCGTCGGCCGGCTCGATCCGCCAGTTTGTCAACGTCAAAGCCGCTGCCGTTATCGTTGATGAGGATACTGAGAATATCGTCGCTGACGGCATATTGCACGGTTTGTTGCGTCGGGTTGCCGTGCAGGTGACCGTTGTTGAGCGCCTCCTGTACGATGCGGTAGGAAGCAGACTTCAGGGCGGCATTGCCTTCCAGCAATTCCGGCCCTTCCACGATGACATGCCGGCCTGTCTTGCGGCTGTAATCGCTGACCGCTTTATGAATCGCTCCAGCCAGATCGAGGTCTTCCATGGCGGGCAGGCGCAGACCACTCGCCATGTTGCGTATCTCCTGCAGCGAACTCTGCAGCGCAGTGTGAATCAGGTTCAGGTCAAAGGCGATCACCTCGGCATCCGGCGGTGTCTTATCAGCGTTATCTTTCTGCACCAGCGCCTCGCGCAATGGTTCCATGCGCATCAAGGCGATTCCCAGGTCCTGCGCCGGGCCATCGTGCAGGTCGGCCCCCAGGCGCCGCATGGCATCTTCATTGACCTCGGCGGCGCGCACCGCGGCGTGTTGGATTTGCTGGCGCGACTCGGAAAGGTCTTGCTGCTGCCGTATGATGGTATCGCTGCCGCGCTTTACCAGCCCGAACAACATGACATACATGAGGAAGGTTGCAATACCTACTACCACCCATCCTCTCAGTTGTGCTTCAAGGATCGACTGCTGCAGGTTGTCCAGCGACTGGTAGAAACTCGCCACTGCGATGATCTTTTTGCCCGACTTGTCGTGTGCCGGGAAGTACGTCTCAACCAGATTGGTGTAATGACGCCAGTCTGGCGGGGCGAAATCGATCCCATCTGCCAACTGGCTGTGTATCTGCCCAGCCAGTGCATATTCCATGCCAGGCGTGCGCATGTTGGTACTGGCTGATATCGGCACGCTGCTGTAAATGAGTTTGCCGTCAGGTCTGGCGATATGAAACGCAACGAAATCGCCCGTGCGCATATTGGTGTGCAATGCCTGATCGAGCTGTGCATGCTCTTCGGGGGTTACCGAGTTGAGATCAGAAATACCCCACAGGAGTGGGGCGACGCTGCTATCGACGAATACCGCTGTCACGCGCGCGGAGTAACTCAATACCTGCTGTTCTATTTCGTGGTTGATCCACCAGCCGACGATTAATGCTCCAAACAGCAATATCAGTGCGCCGAGCAACATGAACTGCGATGCCAGCGACAGGCGTCTGAACGGCGCAAAGGCCAGTATGGGCACAGGAATGCGTAATTTGCTCATCTTGTGGCATCGAATATGATTCTTCGTATGGGGCGACGCACTATGATGCGCCGACATCCAGACTACTAATCTTAATCGAGTTTGAGGAAGTTCATCACCACAGACTGAGTTGCTGTGCAGGCCGGCGGCCATCCAGCAGGACGAATGGCGCCGCGCGGTTGGCCAGCACGCCTGTCTTCTGAAGGTCGCGCAGGTTGCGGAATGTCATCCTCCGCCGCGCGGCCAGGATCTCATTGACCCCTTTGGGCCCAATACCCGGCACGCGCAGGAGGGTCTGCCGGTCAGCCTTATTGACCTCAACCGGCGTTTCAGTCAGGTTGTGCTGTGCCCAGGCGATTTTCGGATCGATTTCGAGCGGCAGGTTGCCGGAGTCCATGAATGGCAGGTCCTCCAGGTCAAACCCATAATCGCGCAGCAGAAATGAGGATTGGTACAGGCGGAACTCGCGCCAGGGGTTTTCGGCGGGATGGTTTTCCAGCGGCGTATCCATGACCGGGTGGAATGCAGAATAGTAGACGCGCGAGAGTCGCAGGCGCTTATACAGTTCGGCGCTGACGCTCATGATTTCCAGGTCGCTTTCATCAGCGCCGCCAACCACGAACTGCGTCACCGATGACGGCCACTTGCCCCGCCAGCCCAAATGTGAAGGTTGGGTGCGGCGGATTTCCTCAACCCATTGCAAAGGCCGCAGCAACTCCTCGATGAATACCTTGCTCGGCGCCAGCCGCGCGAGGCGGGCGGCGTTCGGCGCTTCCAGGTTGACTGAGACGCGGTCCGCCAGCGCCATCATGCGTTCCACCTGCGCGCGCTCGGCGCCGGGCATGATCTTCAGGTGCAGGTAGCCGGTATAGTCCAGCTTGCGGCGCAGGATTTCCGCAGTGTCAATCAGATTATCCTGAGTGCGCATTCCGCCGCCAGCAATCCCCGAGCTCAGGAAAAAGCCTTCCGCCGTTCTGGACTGGTAGAGCTGCATGAATGCGCGCGCCATTTCCTCGGGGCGGAATGTCGCCCGCCGGAAGTCACGCCCTGCTCTAAACGGGCAGTAGTAACAGTTGCGCTCGCATGCCGAGGTCAGCAGCGTTTTTAGCAGCGCGATTCTTTTGCCGCCGGGCATTGCAGCATATGAAACACCCAGGGCATTCTTCTTCACCTCACTCGCGGATAGTTGACCAGATGTGTGTGGCTCGGCCACCAGGCTGCGCAGTTCCGCGGGTGAACTGCCGCAGGGCGCGCGTTGATATGCCGATGCGGGCATGGGGCGCTGCTCGCGCACAGGTATTTCTGAAGTATGGCGTTTACTCGACTGGTAGCGCACAGCCGCGGGTTGCGCAGGCGTATGCTCTTCCGCCGGTTCCAGGCTCATGTAACCGGCGAACAACTCGAACTTGTCAGTTGCGTCCATCACCCTATTATAGAACAAATGTTCTAATTTGTGTCGCCGGGGTTTGTCCGGATCAGGCTGACATGCTGAAGTTTTGATACTGACAACAGGCGAATGGCGCTGCTCGCATCCCTGTCTCGGATTCTGTTGGAGAATTCGCCACTGGGCACGTCACGCCCGCGAATGCGCGTAGCGCATCCAGAGGCCGCGGTAAGCACTGGATTCCCCGCGCAAGCGGGGAATGACGATATCGTTATCCGCGTCCACCGCGCATAGACTCCCGGAATCTGGCTGAGCAAAGCTCAGCTTGAGATTCCGGGAGTCTGGGTTCTCGTAACCAATTTCGCCAACAGAATCCGTCCGCGGGGCGGCATTCGTGTGCGTCCGCGAGGACGGGGACACGTTGCGCATTTGCTTAACGGTTACCGGCATCTGCTGCCACACCTGCAGGTTTAGTCGGCAGCGGCAAGATTACCAGCGCGCTCAGCAGGAAGAATAGCGCCGCTATGGCGTAGAGCGCCATGTATCCGGCTGTAGATGAGCCAAGCAGATGGTTCAAGGGATCGATGATGGCGCCGCCGATGAACCGGGCAATGGCGCTGCCGCCGGCCGTCGCGATATTGGCGACGCCCAGATAACGCGCCGCCTCATTGCGCGGGACGATGTCGGTAATGAGCGCCCAGTTGGCGCTCAGGAACATCCCAATACCGATGCCGATGACACCCGCTGCAACGGTAACCAGCCCCAGGTCACGCGCGATCAGGATGATGAGCGTTCCGAGCATGGCGATGAGTCCCGCCGCCACGATCAGCGGCTTGCGCCCGATGCGATCTGTGATCCAACCTGATGGAATCGAGATGATCACCAGCGCGGCGCCCAGGACGGTTGACAATGTCCCGATATAGCGCTGCGCCTCATCCTGCTGGAGTTTGATGACATCGATGGCATAGAAAAGCAGAAAGGTGTTCAACGCGATAAAGGCTGCCCAGAACAACAGGCGGTTGGCGAACCACCAGCCAAACGCCGGATGCGCCCGCAGGTCGATTCTGAACGAACTGGATAACGCCTGCCTGATCGTCATCTGCGGCGCGGCATTGGCGGTATCTTCGCCTTCGCGGGCGCTGAAACCTGTGATGATCAGGGCGGCTACAAACACCAGCGATGGGACGCCGACTGCCGCCAGAATGGCGATCTGGCCCCACTGGCTGAAGCGACCTACCAACTGCCCGGCGATGGCGCGGCCTGCTATCAATGCCAGTATGTCATATATGGCTTTGATGCTGGATGCCTGACCGCGCTGTTTCTCCGCAACATGATCGGGGATCAAGGCTTGCCACGGACCTTGTACGGTATTGGATGCAAACTGAATCATCAACACGCCGGCAACCAGTAAGGCAAAGTCAGGCGCCAGCGCAATGAGCAACAGACACGCCATGACGAGCAGCGTGCCCACCACGAAGAATGGCATTCTGCGGCCCCAGCGCGTGCGGGCGCGATCCGATAGCACGCCGACGATCGGTTGAACCAGGATGGCAACGATCAATCCGGCGAAAGTCGTGAAACCCAGCGCGGTATTCGGCTGATTTGGCGCCAGTTCCAGAACCTTGTGACCCAGCACGGCGGGTTCGAGTGTATTCGACAACATCGTCAGCGCGAAACCAAATGCACTGATTGCCAACAGTCTTAACAAGGGCAGGGGCTTCGTCATTCCTGTTCAGTCAACCATGCCGGGGCGGATTTTCCTGATGACATCGAGCGAGTCGAGTGCTTGCTGGACGGTCAGTTCAAGCACGAGTGGACCTGTGAAGTTCGCGGCAGCCAGACGATCCAGCAGCCGGCCCACATCCAGATTTCCAGCGCCGAGAGGCTGGTGATCTTTGCCGTAAACGATTGGCTCGCCGCTGTGCCACTGCGGCGCATCGTGCAGGTGAACCTGTGACAGCCGCGGCAGGCAGCGCTCCACCGCCGCAAAAAGTTCAACCGCTCCCGAAAAGCCGGACAGGATGTGACCGGTATCCAGGCAGATGGACGTATCGAGCTCATCCGCCAGTTCAACGGTGAGATCGAAAGGAAACTCAATTGTCTCGATGGCCAGTTTCCGGCTGGGAATGCCCGTTTCCCGCAGGATCATATCCAGGCTGTCGCGCGCGTAGTTCTGGAACTGACGCAGCAACAGCGTATGAGCCGGCGCGGGCATGGACATGCGGTAGAACTCCGCCGCGAGCGGACCCGTCGCATGGATGACATAGTCTTCCGGCTGCAGGGGCAGGGTCGCGCGGATGATATCGATCATCACGCTGGCCGAGCCGCGCCTTACGGGCGTCAGCGGCGTGGATGGCTCGATAGACCACAACGGCAGATGCACGGTATAGGACAGGCCAAGCTCCTGTTTCAGCGCAGCGAGCTTTTCCATCGCCGCGGGCGAATAGGCGCTGGGAAAGAACAGCGTCAGGTCTCCTCCCAGCTCCACCACCTTGAAGCCGCTGCTTGCCAGCCTGCGTGTCAGTTCAACATGCTCGAAGCCCGCTACCCGTGCCATGATCTCATGGGGCGGCGCATCGGCTGGTATCAGCATACCGAGTTGCATCTCCATAATCCCAAAACGCATAGAGACTCCTTTACCGGATCGTGCTAGGCAAACTGCGCGGGGATGGATCGCTCGGACGTTTCTGATCGCGCCGCCAGCCGCGTTCCCCGATCATAATACGGATGGGGAAAGCGGCAACCAGCTTTGGCGGTTTCGCCTGTGCCAGCCGCCAGACTCATTCGGTGGCTGGCATAATCCCGGAATCTTGGAGATTCCGGGATTATCGAAACGTAATGCGCCTTGGCCGGTTTCGTGTGTGCCGGCCGCCGGCTTTATCTGATGGATGGATGTTTGTGCGGCAGGAGTTTTAGAGTGACAACACTGAGCGCAGTGCTCACGCAGCGGAAGTGATGACGCCGCGCATCGTGGGCGTGTAGTTCGGAAATACCTGATCGATCTTGGGGTTGCCGAGGCGCTTGCTGACGATCTCCGCCAGCACATCGCGGTAATCGGTGGTGACAGCCAGATCGCCGGGCGCTGCCAGCTTGTCGGGCGTCAGGGTGGGCCAGTCCCCGTACACTTTTCCGCCGACCACGCTGCCCCCCATGACAAACATCACGTTGCCATGACCGTGGTCGGTGCCGCCGCTGCCGTTCTCTTTGGCGCGCCGTCCGAATTCGCTCATGGTGACGACAATGACATGCTTTGAGTGATCACCGAGATCGCTATAGAAGGCGGCCAGCGTATCGCCCAGCTCTCGCAGCAATCGAGCGATCTGACCATCGGAGCCGCCCTCGTTCGAATGCGTATCCCAGCCGCCCACATCGATACAGGCGACTTCCAGACCCACTTCGGCTTTGATCAGTTGCGCGACCTGCAGCATGCCATTGCCGAAGCTGCCCTTGGGATATGCCGCCCCATTCGCCGGACTATAAGTTGCCATATTGACCTTGGCGAGCAACTGGCTGATGTCCTCCACTTCACGCGCCGGATTCTGCAGATAGCGATCGGTGGTGATCGGTGCGGCATACAGCGTCGCCAGTGTCTTTTGCAGCGTCACGATGTCTTTTGGCCGGCCGCGCAGGTGGAAATCTGCAATCGACCGCAACGCCACAGCCGGCACCTCGCCGCGCAGCGATGCCTGCAACATGGCGCTGATGCCAACTGCTCGTAGCGGCGAGGTGTTGCCGTCGTTCACGGCCGTAAGATGGCGGGCCAGCCAACCGGTGGTCAAGGTGCGCGCGCCGGGCGTGCCGCGTTCCATGTAATCCATCGCGTCGAAGTGAGAGTGAGTAGGGTCGGGCGAACCACAGGCGTGCACAAGCGCCAGCGCGCCGTCATCATAGAGAGGCTTGAGCGCTGCCAGCGCCGGATGCAGACCAAAGCGGCCATCCAGGTCGATTGCGGCCTTCGGGTCGCTTGACTTGGGCTGCGGGATGGCGATGGTGGGGCGCAGTTGGTAGTAATTTGAATCCGCCACAGGCACAACGACGTTCAGCCCGTCCATGCCCCCGCGCTGGAATATGCACACAATAACATCGCCGCGCGGCGCCTGACCCTGTGGCGCAAAGGCCATGCGAGGCATCCATGCCGGCAGATTGACGTTGAGTGCGTTGAGTGTTTGAGACTTGTACATGCTGATTCAGCCTTTCATCTGGAACAGGGGCGACGCGAGCAATAGTGCGGCTAGAGTGGATGTATCGCCGGTAAACGGTTTGAGTATCTCGCGCACGTCTGCGGGCAGCGGCGCGCCGAGTAGACGCGTGCTCAGGTTGTCGATAGCCTCGCCGGACGCGCCCTGCGTGAGCGCCGGATAATCGATATGCGTGCCTTTGATGGCATTCGCCCCCAGCGCCAGTCCCAGATTCCAGCGCATCAACATCGCGCCGGCCCCCGACCACGCCCCGTTGCTATCCGGGAAGCCATTGGGGAACTGCCATTGGAACAGCGGCTGTCCCATCAACGCCAGCGCGCCAATCAGCGGAGCGCCGGCATCGGTGTCGGCATCCAGGGCGCGCAGGGCTGATGCCAGCAGATCCAGCGGGCGCTTGACCTTCTGACCAAAGGAGTTTTTGAAGTCTTCGCCGTGCAGAATGGCGCCCAGTGTGGCCTTGATGTCCCCATCACTCTTGCTGAATGCGGCAGCTCCTGCCAGAACGGCGGCGCTGGGCGGCTGGTCCGCAATGAAGCGCCGCGCCAGTTTGGCGCTGATGAAGGTGGCGCAGTGCGGATGGTGCGCCAGCAGATCGAGCACTTTCTGGCCGTCCTGTTCGCCGCCGCCAGCGGGAAATGTCTGTCCCAGGATGATCTTGGCGTCGCTGTCATGCTCTTTGGCGTTGAAGTAGAACTGCCCTGCGTCTGGATTGGGATTATTCTTGTTATAGCCGCGCACCGTCCAGCCTGTGAATGCGCGCGCCACTGCGACCACGTCGTCCTGGGTATAACCGCCATCGACGCTGATGGTGTGCAGTTCCATCAATTCGCGTCCGTAATTCTCGTTTGGATTGCCCTTGCGGTTGGTCTGGTTATCCAGAAACACCAGCATGGCCGGGCTGTGCGCGCTCGCGTCGAGCAGATCGATGAACTTGCCCAGTGTATGCGGGCGGATCACCTCGCGATCGTCGACAGTCTTCAGGAAGCGATCCTGGTTCTTACCAAAGTAGATGTTGAAGTGATTAGTCCAGAAATCCACCATCACCTCATGCAACTGGCGCGCCCCATAGACCGCTCGAAGTAAGGTGGCCTGCTCTAATTCCATCAGGATGTTCGCCCTGGCGCCCTGCGAGAACTGCACCAGTTGCGCGGCGTTCATATTCAGTGTTGTGAGAGGCGCCAGCTTAGCCTGCAGGCCGGCATCATCGGTTGCGTTTGATGACAGTTGCTCCTCAATGAACCCGTCGATTCCGATGTCGTCGATATGCTGCAGGTCGCCCCGGCGCGGGCCGTACATGAGCCGGTTGGCGGCGAGCCAGGCAAGCGCAGGTCGCTTCAGGGGTTCAACCGTCTGCGGAACGGCGGTAGGCGATTGCGCAGTGGCAGCCGGTAATGTTGCAGGCGTAAGTGTCGCTGGCAACTGACCGATCGTTGTTGAATCGCTGGTAATGGCGCTGGCGCCGGGGATACGGCTGCATGCCGCCAGCGCAGCGGCAGCGATGCTGATTTTCAGAAAGTTCCGCCGCGTTATCGCTACGGATTGACGCTGATTTCTGCTGCTCATGCGCATACAATAGGCGCATGTTGTGACTGCGTTATGAGAAAACTGTCAAAACGGTGTAAAAAGCAGTGTCATAACGATTGAGAGTTGGGTATCTATCGGTAAACTGTGAGAGATAACCACACATACCGGCAAGGAATAGAGATCGCTGTTATGAATGAAATCACGGTGGTTGGCGGAGGATTGGCGGGAACAGAGGCGGCCTGGCAGGCGGCTCAGCGCGGCGTGCCTGTGCGGTTATACGAGATGCGGCCCCGCAAGATGACCCCCGCGCATACAACGGGGAAACTGGCGGAACTGGTGTGCAGTAATTCCCTGGGCTCTGACCAGGTGGATCGCGCGCCCGGTTTGCTGAAACATGAGTTGCGCACGCTGGGTTCCATGATCATGGAATGCGCGGCAGCGGCCAGTGTTCCTGCCGGCGGCGCGCTGGCTGTGGACCGCGATATTTTCGCCAGCCTGGTCAGCGCGAAGATCGAGGGACACCCCAATATCGAGGTGGTGCATGAGGAAGTCACTCACATACCCGCAGGTGTGACCGTCATTGCATCCGGGCCGCTGACATCGGATGCGCTGGCAGCAGAGATTGCGGCTTTAACGGGAGCTGGTCATCTCTATTTCTGGGACGCCATCGCGCCGATTGTTTCGCTGGAATCGATCGATTTCAACATTGCTTTTCGCGCCTCACGCTATGGCAAGCATGGTGACGGAACTGTCACCGCGCCTGGGGAAAACCCGGGTGAGGGGGACTATATCAACTGCCCGATGTCGCGCGATGAATATTACGCCTTTATTGACGCGCTGGTTAGCGCCGAGATGGCGACCTTGCGCGATTTTGAGATCAACACCGGCCAGTTTTTTGAAGGATGCCTGCCGGTAGAGGTGATGGCGCGGCGCGGCAGAGACTCGCTGGCATTCGGGCCTATGCGCCCGGTCGGCATCAAAGACCCGCGCACGGGACGCCGTCCTTACGCGGTTGTGCAGTTGCGCCAGGATAATGTCGCCGGCTCGCTTTACAACATCGTAGGATTCCAGACTAACCTGAAGTACCCGGAGCAGGATCGCGTCCTGCGCATGATCCCTGGCCTCGGCCATGCGGAGTTTGTGCGCCACGGTCACATGCACCGCAACACCTTCATCAACTCGCCGTTGCTTCTGGATGCGTCGCTTCGATATGCGCCCAAGGCTCGTGCCGGCGCGGTCAATACGGTGACGCATGATTCGCTGTTTTTCGCCGGCCAAATCGTTGGCGTGGAAGGGTACGTGGGCAACGCAGCAACCGGCCTGGTTGCAGGAATCAATGCAGCGGCGCTGGTATCCGGCCAGCCGCTGGTTGAACTTCCTGGAACAACCATGCTGGGCGCGTTGTGTCACTACATATCGCATGCGGAACCCAGGCTGTTTCAGCCCATGAAAGCGAATTTCGGAATCCTGCCTGCATTGGACAATCCCCCACGCGATAAACGCGCGCGTTCCACGCTGTATGCGCAACGCGCGCAACGCGATCTGGAAGCCTACCGCGCCAGTTCGCCAAGTTTGAGTATTCAAGCAGCGGCCGCAGTAGACCTGCAAGCCCCGGTCTAACCCGCAATTGGCGGATATCATGAACTGGTCAACTCTATGGCGTGGAGTCATTGCACTCAGTCTCATCACGAGCGCCGGATGCGTTGTGGAACAGCCGGCTCCCGTCATCGGTTCTACTCCGACTCTCGCGGCAACGGTAGTCCCACCAAGCGCAACGCCGCTGGTCTTCTCCGGCGCGCGCGCATACAGTTCGGTCGAGCAGCAGGTGGCGCTAGGCCCCCGCATTACCGGCAGTTGGCCTAACCGGAACCTGGGCAACCAGATTCTGAACCAGCTTGCCGCGAATGGCTGGGTCACGCAGACGCAGGTATTCAGCTATATGAACACGCCGGTGCGCAACCTTGTGGGCGTCAAGGGAACCGGAAAGGACATCATCATCCTCGGCGCGCACTACGATACGCGTCGCCGCGCCGATCGAGACCAACAACACCCCGACCAGCCGGTTCCCGGCGCCGACGATGGCGGCAGCGGTGTCGCCGTCCTGCTCGAACTATCGCGTGTGCTGCGGTTGAATGGAACCGGGAAACAGGTGTGGCTGGTTTTCTTCGACGCCGAAGATAATGGCGACCTGGATGGGTGGCCCTGGCTGGTCGGCTCGCGCTATTTTGCAAATAGTCTCTCGATCACACCGACAGCGGTTGTCGTTGTCGATATGGTGGGAGACATGCAACAGGACATTTACCTGGAGCGCAACTCGAATCAAGCTTTGGCAGGGCGCATCTGGGATGTGGCGCAGGGGCTGGGCTATAGCAGTCAGTTTATCCGGCAGTTGAAGTGGTCCATGCTCGATGACCACACGCCGTTCCTTGAGAAAGGCCTGCCAGCGGTAGATGTCATCGACTTCGATTATCCATACTGGCATACCGTGCAGGACACGCCTGATAAAATCAGCCCGGACAGCCTGGCAAGGGTTGGCCGGACCCTGCAGGTCTGGTTGGAAAGCCAATAGTAGCCAGATAATGGTTATACTTCGTGCAAAGAGCAAATAAGGAGTTCACAGCATGATCGCACCTTCACAACGCATGTCAGTCGTAAAACCTTACGTGTTTGCCAAGCTCAACAAGCGTAAGGACGAGTTAAAGGCTGGCGGCATGGATATTATCGCGCTCGATATGGGTTCACCGGACCTGCCGCCTAATGCGGAGATCGTCGAAACACTGGTGACGTCGACGCGCAATCCGAACAAACATGGTTATGGCGGATTTACCGGTTCCGCGGCATTTCGCAAGTCATTCACCCAGTATTACGCGCGCCGGTTTAACGTCGAACTGAACCCGGTAAAGGAAGCGCTGCCGTTGCTTGGTTCAAAGGAAGGGATTTACCACACCGCATTTGCCTACCTGAATCCCGGCGATGTTGCCCTGGTGCCGGACCCCGGATATCCGACCTATACCGCGGGAACCGAGATCGCCGGCGGAACGCCATATTTCATGCCGTTGTTAAAGGAGAACGACTGGCTGCCTGATCTCGATGCGATCCCTGCCGACGTGCTGGCAAAGGCCAAGCTGATGTGGCTGAATTATCCGAACAATCCGACGACCGGGATTGCGCCCATGTCCTTCTTCGAGAAAGCGGTGGCCTTCTGCAAGCAGCACAATATTCTGTTGTGCCACGACAATCCTTACTGCGAAAATGGCTATGACGGCTATGTCGCCCCCAGCGTTCTACAGGTGCCGGGCGCCAAAGACATCTCTATCGAGTTTTTCTCGTTATCGAAGAGCCATAACATGGCCGGTATGCGTGTCGGCGTCATTCTGGGAAACTCAGAGGCGATCGGGTTGATCGGCATGTTGAAAACGAACGTGGACTCGGGGCCTTATATCGGCATCCAGGATGCGACGATTGCTGCGCTGACTGGCGACCAGGAGTGGCTCTACGAGCGCCAGGAGACTTATAAGGAGCGCCGTGATATCGTCGTCGCAGGATTACGCGCCGCCGGCTGTGAGGTCGATGTACCCAGGGCGACCATCTATGTCTGGGCTAAAATCCCAGCCTCGTATCAGTCCGCTACGGAATGGGCTGAATATCTGCTGGAGAAGAAGGGAATCTCATTGACACCCGGAACCGCTTTCGGCGCGCACGGGGCCGGCTATGTGCGTATTTCACTGGGCACGCCTACTGCGCGCATTAAGGAGGCGATGGAGCGCATCGCTTTGTAAATCCCATCTATGGGCAATACCGCTGCGTCAGTCCACGATCAGCCCTCTTCTGCAGCGCTGCTGCGAGAAAACCTCGTGAGTTATTTCGAGGTGGGCGACCTTGAGTCGCTGTGTTTTGATCTTGGACTGGATTACGATGGTTTGTCCGGTGACGGCAAGGCAGCGAAAGTCGTCAAGGTAATCGAGTACTTCAGTAGAAATGGGCGTATCGTTGATCTGATTGACCGGTGCGCCCATCTACGACCCACTGTCGACTGGTCCGGGTTGCGTCTGGCAGCGTTAAAGAGTCCGGAATCGTTCCGCGCCGCCACGCCACTTGTGGACGCCGATAGCGGCCGGCAGATACTCAACCTGCCGGCTGACCGCGCGCTCAAGATCGGCATCTTTGTGGGTGTGCTGGCGATGCTGCTGGTGGTGTGCGCCTTCAGCGGAGGTTTGTTCGCCAGCCGGTTTATCTCGGTGACATTCGCCCCGGTGCCTGTTAGCCAGGAAGCCGGCGGCGTTGCTGTACAGGAGTTGCGTGAATTGCAGTTCGTCCCGTCGGGCGCGACGGTTGAACTCAACTACGACAATATCAAGGCCACCTCACTGGCAGACCAGCTTCTGGTTTTCCCCGATTCTCCAGTTAGTGAGGTTCACATCCAGTTCCTGGATGGCGGGGACGTCGTCATGAACACCCGCATGACGGCCTTTGGCAATCGGAGAGTAGTGACGGCAATGGCTATCGTCGCGGATGGTGGACGGCTGATTTTGAAACCCAAGGCCGTAGCCCTGGATTTGCTGGGGTTGCCGAATACATACTTCGGCTGGGTGTTGATACCGGTTGACCTGATGAGTTTCTTTACTGACTGGTTACAGCACGAGTTGGATACCGCCGCTGCGAATTACTGGTTTGAGCGCATCCTGGTGACGAAGAACCACATGCTGATAGACCTGCATCCGCGTTGATTGATGTCGAAGTGTTGTAAGATTATGTTGAAATCTGTCGATAACGGAGGTTGAGGGCTTAGCCGCGAGACCAGGGGAAAGCTATCAGCTTATCAGAGAACATATGCCTAAAAGCAAACTGAAGATTGAAACACAAAGCGCGGCGCCGCGCACATTCCTGGTCGGGGTTAACCTGACCGGCGAGACGTTCCGACAGCAGCATGCGCGGCTTGCACTGGATGCATCCATGCAGGAACTGGCGCAATTATGCGAGACGGCCGGCCTCGAAGTTGTCGGTGAGACCACGCAGACGCTGGAAGCCCCCAATCCCAACACCTACATCGGTTCGGGTAAAGTCGAGGAACTCCAGGCATGGCGCGCCGCTCTGGATTTTAGCGTCGTCGTTTTTGATGATGAACTCTCTCCCCGTCATCAGCGCGAGCTTGAGGAAGCGCTGGGTGAGAATATCCTGGTGCTCGACCGGACGGCGCTGATTCTCGATATATTCGCCCAGCATGCGCAGACCAGGGAAGGTTCGCTGCAGGTTGAGCTGGCGCAGTATCAATACCGTTTACCGCGCCTGACCCGCCAGTGGACGCATCTTGCGCGACAGGCCGGCGGAGGCACCGGACGCAGCGGCAATGGCGGTGTAGGGTTGCGCGGACCCGGCGAGAAGCAGTTGGAAATCGACCGGCGGCGCATCCGCGAGCGCTTGGCGCATTTGCGCGCCGAACTGGACGACGTGCGGGCACAGCGGGCGCAGCATCGCGCCCATCGGCGCCGCAATGAGATTCCGGTCGTC
The DNA here is from genome assembly GCA_023382055.1 of Chloroflexota bacterium. Classification (GTDB taxonomy): domain Bacteria; phylum Chloroflexota; class Anaerolineae; order J036; family Brachytrichaceae; genus CAIXPS01. The sequence goes on along the minus strand of JAMCQN010000147.1, from coordinate 48,458 downwards.
GCCATCGTAGGTTACACCAATGCCGGCAAATCCACATTGCTCAACGCGCTGACCAACGCAAATGTGCTGGTGGAGAACAAGTTGTTCGCGACACTGGACCCGACGACACGCCGCGTGCGCCTGCCGGGCGGGCATGTGGTTCTGTTCACCGACACGGTCGGTTTCATCCAGAAACTGCCCACGCAACTGGTGGCTGCGTTTCGCGCCACTCTGGAGGAAATTACCGAAGCTGACGCCCTGCTGCACGTTGTCGATATCACCCACCACGATAGCGCGGCTCAAGCCGCAACGGTTATGGATACTCTGGCTGAGTTGGGCGCAGGCAATAAGCCGATGGTCTTTGCGCTAAATAAGGCGGATCGGTTGGCTGCTGCCTCTGCACAGGTCGATGACGCCCATAGACCGCGCTTTGCGCAGCAGGAAGGTTTGCTGAGTGAAGGGATACCGATTTCGGCCTTGCGTAAAACCGGGATGGAAGCGATGCTGCAGGAGGTTGAGGCTGTGCTGTACGAGCGCATGGTCTCGATCAAAGTGCGCTTACCTTACAGGGCCGGCGACCTGATGGCTTTATTCCGTCGCGAAGGTGTGGTAGATGCAGAAATGCCGGAAGAACGGGCGATTTTCATGGCAGGGCGAATACCGGGACGCCTGCTCGACACCTTCCTGCCATTCGAGGCAACCAGTACACCCGCGTTAATCATGCAACAATAGCGAGTAATAAGCATGGGTTGGTCATTCCAGATCGCGCGCATCAATGGAATTTCGATCAAGGTACACATCACCTTTTTCCTGATCCTGATCCTTGGCGCAGTCCAGTGGGGCAGCATCACAGGGACAACAGAAGGCGCTTTATACGGCGTCGTGCTGATGATCCTGTTGTTCACCTGCGTCACGCTGCACGAACTGGGGCACAGCCTCGTCGCCGTTCACTTTGGCATACCCGTGCGTGAAATCACTTTGCTCCCCCTGGGCGGTGTGTCCTTGATCACCAGGAATCCGGACAAACCGCGACAGGAGATGCTGATCGCGATTGCCGGCCCATTTGTCAATGTCGTGATTGCCGTCATTCTTTTTGTCGCCCTGGGTGGGCTTGGCGGTGTGGATTTACTCAATGGTCGCGGACTGCTGGGCGACATGGGTAAACCGAGTCTGACGAGCATGTTGCTGTGGCTGTTAGCGGCGAATGTTACGCTGGTGGCGTTTAACCTGATCCCGGCGTTTCCACTCGACGGCGGGCGATTCATGCGCGCCCTGCTGGCGATTCCACTCGGTTATCGTCGTGCGACGCGGATTGCCTCGGTAGTGGGCCAGGTGATTGCGCTGGGAATCGGTATTTTCGGTTTGGTTGACGGCAACTTCATCCTGATACTCATCGCCGTGTTCGTCTTTTTTGGCGCAGGTCAGGAAACGGCCACGGCGGATTCCAAGACCGTACTGACAACCCGGCGGGTGGGGGATGCTTATAACAAGAATGCCCTGACGCTGACAGTCGGCGACCGCGTGAGTAAAGCGGTCGATTATCTACTAACCAGCCACCAACCCGATTTCGCCGTCATGCAGGGCAGCAACCTGCTGGGAATCGTGACGCGCGACGATGTGTTGGGCGCGCTTGCGACGAGCACCACTGACCTGTTCGCTACTGAGATCATGGAACGCGATGTGCTGAAAGTCGATGCCACGAAGACTCTGCAGGATGTCAGCGAGGGCCTGTCGCAAAATGGCAAGCATGTTGCCGCTGTGTATAACAACGGAACGTATCTGGGCTTGATCGGCGTTGAAGACATCAGAGAGGCGTTTACGATACTGGCGTTCCTGGAGCGCCAGGAGCGCAAACGCCAGCAATTGCTGACGGGAAATAAGAAGACTGATTGATGCACAGTAGAAATGAACATCTCGCGTCTGTCGCAACGACCGTCTCTCTCGTCATCGTTGGCGCTTTTTTGATCGGCTTAGCATGGGTTCATGGGAATAAGTCAGCAAAGGCTGACACAACAGCTCATGCGCCGCTGAACCAGACCGCCCCTCCTCAGTTGCAATCCGAACGCGGGATCAATGTGGCAGACACCACTGATGTTGGGTTGCTCAAAGAGTTGAAGTTCCAGTGGATCGAGGTATTCCTCCCGCCGGATTATCCCGTGCCGCCGTTCAAGATTCTATATCGCATCCCATTGGGCAATGCCGTCAGCGGACGCAGCGAAGACATCAATGCGTGGGCGGATGCGCTGGAAAATACGGCGCGCGAAAAGCGCGGTCTGATCCAGGCTTATGCAATCGGCAATGAGGTGAATCTATCGCGCGAGTGGGGTAACGCTCAGCCAGATGCGCTGCTTTATACGCGCCTGCTCGCAATCGCATATGCCCGCATCAAAACCGGCGACCCGAATGCGATCGTGGTATCCGCCGGCCTGGCTCCGACAGGAGGCGATGGTCCGGGCCATATCGATGACTTGTCATATGCGCGCAGCATGTTTGCCGCGGGCGCTGCGGGCTTGTTCGACGCTTACGGTTTCCATCCCTACGGCTACGCCTTCCCGCCCGAGCAGGACCCAAACGCGCCAAACGTCAATGGCCTGGCGTTTCGCCGCGCTGAGGCGCATCGCGCGCTCATGGAACAGTATGGCGCTGCCAACAAGCAAATGTGGGCCACCGAGTTCGGCTGGCTGATGAACCCGCAGGAAGAGGGCGTGAGTTGTTCGTGGCCCGATCTGGATTGGCAGCGCGTATCCGCAGCGCAGCAGGCCGACTATGTGAAGCGGGCATACGATTACGCCCGGGCCAACTGGCCGTGGATGGGCGTCATGTTTCTGTGGAACTATGACTTCAGCCGCTCGCCGCTCTACCCCGATCCCTGCGAACAGATGAAGTGGTTTTCGATCATCGATCCATCAGGCAAACCGCGGCCCGTGGTTGATGCGCTACGCCAGTAACACCTCACAGGACCAGCCGGAAATTGCCCGCACAGCAGCGTCTGGATTTGACGATATAGAACATTAGTTCTATACTGGCATTATCATGTGTGGACGATTTACCGTTACAGTCGACCCCGAGGAGTTGATGGAACGCTTCCATCTCCAAGCGGCCGATGAGATGCCGGCTCCACGCTACAATGTCGCTCCGACGCAGAACGTCCCAGTCGTGTTGAATGAGTCACCGACCAGGCTCTCCACGGTGCAGTGGGGTCTGATACCGCCGTGGGCGAAGGATCCGGCGATCGGCGCTCAGATGATCAATGCGCGCGCCGAGACCGTCCCGGAAAAGCCGGCCTTCCGCGCCGCATTCAAGAAACGTCGCTGCCTTGTCCTGGCTGACGGGTTTTACGAGTGGCGCAAAGAGGACGACGTGAAAACCAAGACGCCCATGCTGGTTCGGCTGAAGTCCGGTGAACCTTTCGCGATGGCGGGTCTATGGGAGCTATGGACGTCCCCGGATGGGCGGACCAGACGTACATGCACGATCATCACCACAAACCCAAACGAACTGGTTGCGCCGATTCATAATCGCATGCCGGTCATTTTGCCACGCTACATGGAATCGGACTGGCTGGATGATTCAATCGGTCCGCTTGCACTGGCGGCGCTACTGAGGCCCTATCCTGCTGATGAAATGCAGGCCTTTGCTGTCTCACGGCGCGTCAATGCGCCTGCAAACGACGATTCAGACCTGGTTCAGCCCGTTTGACCCGCTGATCCTGCATCAATGCCCCTGGGCGCGGTAAGTATTGCGTTATTCGCTATACTCGAAGTTCAAAAACCTGAACGCATATCCAGGAGGCTTGTATGAAGGTGCTGTTCATCGGAGGAACCGGCCTGATCAGTTCCGCATGTTCGCAGTTAGCCGTCGATCGCGGCATCGATCTCTTTATCCTGAACCGGGGCCGCTCGCGCAAATACGATGTCCCTGCCGGGGCGCATCTGCTGGTCGGCGATGTTCACGCAGACCGCGCGGCCGTGGCGGAAATGCTGAATGACCACCATTTCGACGCGGTCGTCGATTGGATAGCCTTTACCCCTGCTGATATCGAGGCCGATATCGCGCTCTTCACCGGCAGGACGCGCCAGTTCATTTTCATCAGTTCGGCCAGTGTTTACCAGAAACCGCCCAACCATTACCTCATCACGGAAGATACTCCGCTGGCGAACCCGCACTGGGCCTACTCCCAGAACAAGATCGCCTGCGAGGAACGGCTGATGCGCGAATATCGCGAGCGCGGTTTCCCAATCACGATCATCCGGCCCTCGCTGACGTACGGACCATCGCAGATCCCGATCGTCATGGGGAGCTGGCAGCATCCCTGGACGATCGTCGAGCGCATGAAACAGGGCAGGCCGGTGATCGTCCCGGGCGACGGCACATCACTGTGGCCGCTGACCTGGAACGGCGACTTTGCCAGGGGGCTGGTCGGCTTGCTCGGGCGCGAACAGGCTATCGGCCATGCCTTCCACATCACGTCTGACGAGGTGCTGAACTGGAATCAGATTTATATCGAACTGGCTCACGCCCTCGGTGTCGAACCAAAACTGGTGCATATCCCTTCCGATCTGATCGCCGCATTCGATCCGGACTCCTACGGCAGCCTGATCGGCGACAAAATTTACAGTGTAGTCTTCGACAACAGCAAGATTAAACGGTTCGTTCCCGACTTTGTTGCCACGGTGCCGTGGACGGCGGGCGTGCGAAAGGCGCTTGCCTGGTTTGAAGCAGACCCTGCCCGGCAATCGATAGACGCCCCGGCCAACCGGTTATGGGACAACATTCTTACGGCCTACGAGCGGGCCTGGCCGGCAAAACAGTAATCGCACGTGGGACTTGCCACATCCGCCCATTCAGTAGTCCACTCTCGGCGCGTCACCGCGCCACGGTTGGGTGGGTCTCAGTACAGGAATCCTAATCAGCTTGCACGCTACGTGAATCTGCGCCATAGTTGGGCGGTGGAGCCAAATCATGAATAAAACGAAGATTGGAATCATAGGCTGCGGCAATATCAGCGGCACCTACCTGAAAGTTGCCCCGACGTTTGACATACTCGAAGTGGTCGCATGCGCCGATGCGATTCCAGACCTGGCGAAATCCAGGGCGCAGGAGTTCGGCGTCCCGCGCGCCTGCTCGGTGGATGAGCTTTTGGCCGACCCGGAAATCAGCATCGTCGTCAATCTGACGCCGCCTGCGGCGCATGCCACCATAGCGCTGCGCGCCCTGGAGGCGGGAAAGAGCGTCTATAACGAGAAGCCACTGGCAGTGAATCGAGAGGATGCTCGTCGCCTGCTGGAACTGGCTGCGGAGAAGCACTTACGGGTCGGTTGCGCGCCGGATACCTTTATGGGCGCCGGACTGCAGACCTGCCGCAAGCTAATCGATGAAGGTGCGATTGGCCGGCCGCTGGCCGCGACCGCGTTCATGCTGGGGCGCGGGCCGGAGCCCTGGCATCCCAATCCCGAGTTCTTCTATCAGGTTGGCGGCGGACCGATGTTTGACATGGGGCCGTATTACGTGACGGCGTTGGTCAGCCTGCTGGGTCCCGTCAAGCGGGTCACAGGTTCCGCGCAGATTTCTTTCGCAGAGCGCACCATCGGCAGCGGCCCCAGGAAAGGCAGCAAGATCAAGGTCGAGATTCCGACGCACATCGTCGGCGTGCTGGATTTTGCATCGGGGGCGGTGGGCAACCTGATCACCAGCTTCGATGTGTGGGCGCACCAGTTGCCGCGCATCGAAATATACGGTAGCGAAGGCACCTTGAGCGTCCCGGATCCGAATACTTTCGGCGGCCCGGTCAAACTGTGGAAGCCGGAGTCCAAGAGCTGGGAGGAGGCGCCACTGCTGCCGTTGCGCGCCGAGAACAGCCGCAGCCTGGGTGTGGCCGATTTGGCGTACGCCTTGCGCTCCGGCAGGTCTCACCGTGCGAGCGGCGCTCTCGCTTATCACGTGCTGGATGTGATGTACACCGTCCACGACGCCTCGCACGAATCCCGGCATATCGTGCTCGAGAGTACCTGCGAACGTCCTGCGCCGCTGCCCACCGGGTTGACTGCAAGTGAACTCGATCAGTAGAAACGAAAACACGACAGGCGCTACTGCACCTGTCGTGTTTTACGGCTTGATTGCGCGCTCGGCTAGCAACTATTGAGTCGCGCCGGGCTGGGCTTTACCTTTGCGCGAGAAGACGGCTGCGACGTCCAACGACTCCATAACCGGGCTATCGTCATAGCGGAAGCAGGCTACGGCGCGGTCAGGGTCGGTCGTGTATAGCGGTGGTTTCTCCTTCCAGCAGATGTCCATTGCCACAGGGCAGCGATTCGCGAACCGGCAACCAGTGCTCTTTCGGCCCTTGTTTTGCGTCTCGTCCGCCTCCTGCCCGCCCCACTTCTTGCTCTTGTCGGGTAGAGGAATCGACGAGATCAGCAGCTTTGTGTAAGGGTGCTTGGGGCTGCGGATTACCTGGTTTACCGCGCCGGACTCAACGACGCAGCCGGAGTACATAATGATGATGTTCTCTGCGATCTGATAGGCAGTGGTCAGATCGTGTGTGATGTAGATGATCGAGATGCCCAGTTCACTATTTAGTTTTCGCAGGCTGGCCAGGATGGTGGCGCGCAACGACGCGTCCACCATGGACACGGGTTCATCGGCCATTATGACCTGAGGCTTACACAGCAGCGCGCGCGCTACCATCAGGCGTTGGCGCTGGCCGCCGCTGAGCTGGTGAGGAAAGCGCCCCAGTGTCTCCGCTGGCCGCAGCCCCACCATCTCCATCGAATTCTCAATGACCCGCGTGGCCTCGGCCTTGGTCCTGGCCAGCCGGAAGCGCTTGATCGGCATCTGCAGTACGTGGTCTACTCGATAGAACGGGTTGTAGGCCGCGTATGGATCCTGGTAGATGGGCTGTACCTCGCGTCGCATTATCGTCCGTTCTTCGTTATTCAACTTGGCAATGTCCCTGCCGCGGTATAGCACCTGACCCGCGTCAGGGCTGATCTGACCCATCATCAGTAGCGAAAGCGTGGTCTTGCCGCTACCGCTCTCACCCGCGATGGCGGTGATGGTAGGGTACTCGTCGGACAGCGTGAAGGTCACTTTATCCACGGCAATCGTGGCGTCGCTGCGCTTGATGAGTCCACCGCCGTAAATCTTCGAAGCGTTCTGGACTTGTATCAAATTGGGCACGGCATGTCTCCCTTAAGCACCCATACTACTGGCTACTTCAATGACAGCGGACGAACTATCGATCCCGATCGTCAACGGCGGCAGTTGGGTATGCTCGGGGTACAGGTGACAGGATACCTGTCGTCCGGCCAGCGGTGTCTGCAACACGGGGGTCTCTGTGCGACAGCGTTCCATCGCGAACGGACAGCGCGGGTGGAAGGCGCAACCATTCGGCAGGTGTAACAGTTCGGGCGGAAGGCCGGGGATGCCCACCAGATCATGCTTACCGTCAAGCGTGGGGAGGCTATCGATCAACAAGCGAGAATACGGATGCAGAGGGTTATCCAGCACGGTCTGCACGTCGCCACGCTCGACCAGCTTGCCGGCGTAAAGCACGCCAATCGTGTCTGCAAATTGCGTGATCAAGCCCATGTCATGGCCGATGAGAATGACGGCTGCTGCGAGTTCCTTTTGTAGGCGGCCTAATGTCTGCATGACCTGCTGTTGCACAACAACGTCGAGGGCGCTGGTGGGCTCATCAGCGATGATGACTTTAGGGTTAAGGATGGTGGCGATGGCCATCACTACGCGTTGCTTCATGCCACCGCTCAACTGGTGCGGGAAGTTCCTCGCAACATCGGGTTTGAGGCCGACCTTGGTCAACGCCTGAGCCACCATTTCGTTAAGCTGGTTATCGGGTAAGCGCCCTAAGTGCGCCACGATGGCATCCTTGAACTGTGGCCCCACGCGCACTACCGGGTTCAGCGAGTTCATGGCGGCCTGCGGCATCAGGGCGATCTCCTTTAAGCGCAATTTGTTCAGCTCGCGATCTGGTATGTTAAATAGATCGCGACCCTCCAAGAGCACCCGACCTCCGGCGACGTAAGCCGGTGGGCGCGACAGGCGCATCATCGCCGTCGCCATGGTGGTTTTTCCTGAGCCCGACTCGCCGATCAACCCCATGCGCTCACCCGGTCGCAGTGAGAACGAGACATCGTCCACTGCCTTAACCAGACCAGCCGGCGTTTCGTATACGACGCGCAGGTTTCGTACCTCCATAATGGCGTCACGCGGGTCTATTGCCGTGTCAGGGGCGGTCGGCTGAGTGGGTAGCTTGATACGGGACCGCCCCCTTTTAATGGGGATGGCTGGGTTTATGAAACGATCCAACCCGAACGAAAGGAAGAACAGGCCGATGAAGATTAAGGCAATAACCACAATGGGCGGGCTCCACCACCAGTACATGCCTCGCAGCACAGCACTGAAGCGTTGCGACCAGAAGATCATCATGCCCAGGGTGGGAATGACGTTACTACCTAAACCAAGTACTTCCAGAGCCATTACGGTGTAAATGCCCATCGTGACCGCCCCGATGAAGCTCGCTAACATCAATGGCAGCAGGTTGGGCATGACCTCACGGAACAACACTTCCACCTCAGTCTCACCATTGGCGCGCGCCACAGCCGTGTAGGAGCGCTCACGGATCGAGAGCACCATCGAGCGGATGCCCCGGGCAGTGCCAGACCAGGTCAGGAAACCGACGATAACGGCCACGACTAAGATGTTCGGACGATCCATACGCGCAACCACCAGGATCATGAAGGCGAGGGAGGGTATGGCCATCAAAACGTCCGAAAAGGTTCGGATCAGCGAATCGGCCCAACCGCCGAAAAATCCTGCGATTAAGCCCAATGCCAAGCCGAGGGAAACACTGATCACTCCCGCGATCACCCCCACGCGCAAGGTGGGTGGTATGGCCATGATCAAAGTTGTGAATACATCACGCCCCTGGGAATCAGTGCCGAAGACATTCTGTGCAGATGGCGGCATATTTGGTTCCACCGCCCCCACACGCGCCAACTTCTCGTTCAACAACATAGGACCGACAATGCCGACCAGGATCATCAGGATGATCACTACCACGCCAAAGATCAAGCTGGGATTGATCCTCGGGTCCCGTAACAAACCTCGTTTTTGTGATGCCATGCTATCCTCAGTATTATTGCTAAAGAAGATTGTCCTGTTCAATTACTCGCGGCATGGTTTATTTGCCGAATCGGATGCGCGGATCGATGAGAGGATAGATGAGATCCACGATCAACAAAGCGGTGGATGCGGTAAATACCATGATCGCCACCGTGCCGTTGATCACAAAATAGTCCTTCGAGTTGATGGCGGCAAAGATCAAACTGCCAATCCCAGGATAATTGAAAATCGACTCAATCAATACGCCGCTACCCAGGATGAGGCCAAAGGAAATTGCCAGCCCAGTCACCTGCGGGAGCAGCGCGTTGCGAACGCCGTAGCGTGTGAAGACCTGTCGGTCGGGCAGGCCCTTGGCCTGAGCGAAGGTGATGTAGTCCTCGCCGAGTACGGTAACCAGGGTAGCGCGCATGCCGAGCGCCCAGGAGCCGATTCCGTACAAAACGAGAGCGAACGCCGGCAGAATGGCGTGCTGAAGGATATTCCCTAACGTATTCCAATCCCAGCGCATGATCAAGGTCGGGTCTGCGCCCCCGCCGGTGGGCAGGATGTGCAACTCGACTCCAAAGATGAAAATCAGCGCCAGCCCGAAAAGGTAGAACGGAATGGCTGAGATCACCATCAAAAGCGGTACGGCGCCTTGAAGGAAGCGAGGCGAGTTCGGCCAGGCCAGTAACGCTCCCAGGATTGTTCCGACCACGAAGGCGATAATGATGGCCATGGTCATGAAGCCAAGCGTCCAGGGGATGGCCGCCGTAATTTTCGACATGACTGTGGCGGGAAAATCGAAGAGTGAATAGCCGAAATCGAGGCGGAGCATGTTGCCCCAGTAATTAAGATACTGCTTCCAGAGCGGTTGGTCCAGCCCGAATTTCGCGTTGTACTCAGCGACCCAGGCCTGGATATCGACATTTTGGTGGCCGGCTGCGGCTGCCTTCGTCTGTAAAGCCTCCTGGATCGGGTCGCCAGGAATGATGCGTGGCAGCAGGAAGGTGAGCGAGTTGGCGATGAAAATGATCAGAAGATACTGGAGAAATCGCTGGCCGATGTATCGAAGCATCGAGCCTCCTTGTTCTTAGGCGGGGAGAGGGCAGCCCCTGGGGGCTGCCCTCGTCGCGTCGCATAAAGCTAGTTGGTAGCGGGTTGCAGTTTCAATGTCATCAGGAAGATATCCCTCCAACAGGGGAACGGCGCCACGTACGGGTCGTCCGAGTTCGGGTAACCCTTCCAGTAGGTGTAGTTGCCAGGGATCACGTGCAATTCTTCTGCCAGGATGATATCAGGCATATCCTCCAGGTAGATCTTCGTCGCAGCGACAACCTGCGTCATATACTTCGCATCATCCTTATTGGGGATCATGCCTTCCATGGCCAGGACCGCCGCGTCCATGGCGGGGTTCTTGTAGCGCCACCCAGCCATGCCGTTCAGGGCCTTCGTGCCGATTGGCGCGTAGAACTTGCTTTGGTAATACTGCAGGGTGTCATACGGGTCGAAGGTGCTGCCGCAGAAAATAAAGACCGTGGCTTCGAACGTCCCCGCGACCAAAGCGTTGCCGTAGGCGTTTGTGCGGTCAGGGCTTTCGGTGACATCGAAGCCGGCATCGGTGTACTGCTGGGTCAGAACCGGACCGATGGGCGCCAGCCAGTCGGGGGTGACAATGGTGAACTTGGCGGTCTTGCCATCCTTTTCCCATATGCCACTGCCGTTCTTCTTGTAGCCGGCGGCCGTCATGTACTGTTCGACCTTCTGAGCGCTGGGCGTGACGCGGTCGTAGCTGTCGATGGCGGCCTTCAGGTCGCCGGTGACCCAGTTTGAGATGTAGCTGGAGAATGGGACTACCGCCGGGTGAGTGGAGCCCAGGTAGGCCAGGTCCACCAGCTTCTTGCGGTCGGTGGCATAGTTCAGCGCCAGGCGGACATTCTTGTCCTTGAAGAGCGGTAAGTCGTTATTCAGCTCTAGTTGGTAGAGGCAGCCATCCGGCGCGCCGCGTACTTTACCGTCCTTAAACCAGGGAACCAGTTTGGGATTCTTCTGCGCGGCAGACAGGTAGGTGCCGATCAGCAAAGGCCCACCATAGTCGATCTGGTTGGTGATGTACTTCTCGGCCATCGCTGTGTCGTTGCCGAAGGGGATGACGATGATGCGCTCGGGAGCCGGCATCTGCTTCTGGAAGCCGGTCTTGACCGCCCACCATGAATCACGGCGATCCATGACCACCTGGGTGCCTGACGTGGCGACCAGCTTGTATGGGCCGGTGAACACGGGCCAGCCCTTGGCCAGGTCGAAGAAGGTAAATTTCTTGGGATCCTGGCCCTTCCAGATATGCTCGGGGACGATGGCTACGTGGTATTCCCAGCCGACTACCAGCGGGTACATATAACGCGCGAAAGGCTTGTTCAAGTCTATGACAACGCTGTAGTCATCCGTGCAGGTCACCTGCTTTGTCCATTCCTTGAAGTAGGATGACTGGTTCATGTCGGGAGCGTTGGCTATCAACGTGTCGAGAGTGAACTTCACGTCTGTGCAGGTGAAAGGCTGCCCATCCGACCACTCGACACCCTTGCGCAACTTAATCGTCCACTGGGTGAAATTGGCGTTGTGGTCATAACTCTCGCCCAGCCAGGGGGTTTCCTGGCCATTGTTCAAGTCGCGATAGAAGAGGCCTTCGGACAGTCCTGCGTTTCCGCCGTTATTTCGCAGGGAGCCGGCATTCATGAGTGGGTTCCAGTTGTCAAAACCCGGGATCGCGCCGCCAGTATCGGACCAGAGTGTAACGACATAGGTCTTCTCACGCGGCACGTCTTTAACCTGGCCAGTCTGGGGCGCCGTGGTGGCTGCGGGGGCGCTCGTCGCTTCGGGTGCTTTGGTGGCCCCCGTAGCCTGTGTGGCGGCCGGAGCCGCAGTGGGTTGAGGCGCGGCGCCTGTGCACGCGCTTAACAGCATCATCGCAGCAAGCAACAACGACGATCGAGTAAACAAGCGATTCCGAGTCATGGCTTTTCTCCTGTTTTGTTTGTAGGGCTTACCCCTCTCACGATGGAAGGACACGCTCCGGCGCTATAGTCAAGCAGAATCGGGTGGAAATCGGTTGATAAATTTGAGTTACGTCACCTCCTGAGAGTTCACTCCCTGGGTACGGGGCGAACTGAGTCTCGCCAGATCAACTGAGTGGGAACACTGATGTGCTGTGGCGATACGCAATCCTCATTCCGCCACGGCGCGTAATACCTTCTGTGCCACAATGGCGATTCTGATATGTCCCTTTAACTGCACGACCCCATCATCGTGATCCACAGGCGGTTAGCAATGCGCCTGCCGCGACAATGGCGCTGCTGACTATGGGAAACTGACGACGACTCATTCGCTTGCTGGCGGATATACTGCTTCCTCCTCAGGAATGATAGGAATTATGACGCTCTATTGGGCGCAACGGACAAGCTTGAGTTTATGACTCTATTGGATTGCGGGAGAATAGAACGGCGCAGACTCGTGGCAGGGTGAAGACGCCAGCAGAGCAGGTCGGGCAGGCGTTCGACACAGGCGCAGATTGTGCACTCGCAATCGTCATGGACTCAATATCTCCTATGCTTGCAGGGCGTGCGCGACAGAGATGACAACGCGAGTTATAAGCGATAACAAGCAAAATGTCAATGAAGGGTAGCTTGTCGATTCGATAATGACGAACTTGCGGACCAGCAATAAATCATAGAGATAGTGACTTTTTTACTGCGCGGACGCATAATAACCGGTATGAGTGATATTCCCGCAAGTCTAAAGAGACCAAATATCTGGCGTTATGCCCTGTGCTATGTCATCTGGTTCGCAATAGCTGGATCGATGATCTGGCTGCTCGTACAGGGCCAGGTCAACCTGATTATGCCGTTTCGATTAAGCGGTATGGATTACCGCATGGTGTCGGTGATCAATAACACGAGTTGGATCGTCCTTGGTTTTATTGCCCTTGTCCTAATCATCGTGCTTGAATGGTTCTTGCGCACCGGTCTGGAGAAGGGACGCTTCTGGTCGCGTGTCGCGCGCTCGATCATCGTGGAAGCCATCGTGCTGGCTGTCGTGTATATCGGCGCGCCGCTGCTCCTGAAAGTACTTCTGGTTGTCTGAGCGCGATTAGTCGTCAGACTTACGCGCAAAGCAGCACAACGCATCTCTGAAGCGCCGGCAGATTGCTCGGATGCTTCAGAGTCTCTTTGCATTGCGAGGCTGTCGATTTCTAAACTATCCTGTTGATGCAGAGTTGACAGGCTGGTGCACGTGGTTATCGCCGGGTATTTACTCCCACCCACCCATACGCAGGACTTCGAATATGCGCGCGCGTGCAACCCGGATGACTACTCCGGCAACGATCAGCAACAACGCGATAGACACCGCAATGGTCATCCAGTCGGCGCGTTGCCAGTCGATATAGGCGATGAAGGGCGGTATCGGAATGCCGGGGTTTTCGGTGACTGGGAATAGCGGCACATACAGCGTAGATGCTGCAACGCCAAGCCCGAGCCCGGCCGCTATGGCGTAGGCAAGGGTAATGACATACTCGATGAGCACGGTCAGCACGACCTCGACCTGACGCATGCCCATCGCCCGCATAATGGCAAAACGCTGTGCGCGCTCCATCAATGAGGACAGACTGTACACGAGAATGCCGATGGCGGCCAGTAGCGCCCCGGCCACAAAGGATATCGACAGCAGCCCGAACATCCCGACGTTCTCAAGTTTCTGTTGGTCTGTCTGCAGAATGGCGCCCAGGTCATGTTCTTTGACCGGCTCCACGCCCATCTCCATGACTTTTGTTAACACTTCTGAGCCGCTGACACCGGGTTTGAGTCGCATCCACACGAAACCGGGGAACGTACCGCCCAACACGGAATTCAAGTAGTTGGCGTCAACAATAACGGCGGGTTTATCGTTGTATACCGTAGGAAAATACTCGTAAGTGTCAACAATCTTGAAAGTGAGGTTGTAGTTTTCGGCATCAGCCAGCACCAGGTTCAGATCCAGTTGATCTCCAATGGTCAGCCCGGTTGATGTCAGTACTAGACGCGGCACAATAATACCGTTGGGTGTCATGCCTAGTTCATTAAGCATGTCGCCGAGTTGGTTTTTTGCGAAGTCGCGCCGGTAATAGATGCTCTGCGGAAAACTCAGGCGGTCTACCACCAGCATGCGGACTGTGGGAATCGCATTGAGCTTGGGTATGGCGGTAAAGTCGCCAACCAGTGTTGCATGATCGACGCCGGGAATCTGCGCATAATCACTCAGGGGCAGAACGGCAGTGCTATCGGCGTCAACCGGCAATGCAGCCGGCGCGCCCGTCGTAGAATCAGCCTTCTTGACCGTGGGCTGAAATGTAAGATCTGCGCCGACTTCATAACGCCGGCGCTCGACCAGCCAGATGTCTGCGCTTTTTGCGACAGACGCGTAAAACACACCCAGCGTCAGGCACAGGATCAACAGGTAGGCCGGGCCGCGATATTGGCTGCCTTCGCGCCCCAGTTGTGTGAAACCCAGATAGGCGGTGTAGGATGGCAGGAGCTTGCTCAACCAGCCGATTGGTCGCATCAACAAGACGAATAACTCGACCATGACCAGCGGACCGGTGAACAGGAACAGGGTGGGTGCAGCCAGCAGCAGCGGGTCATTGGACGCATCATCGACGTTCCAACTGACGAATCCCAGTGTCCCTTTCAAGCTGAGCTGGCGGAATGCGTAATAGGTGAGGCCGACCATGATCAACACAAACGCAATCCGCAAGCCGTTGCTGACATTGACAGTGCGCGCGCGTTGGCGTTCATAAGCCACCAGGCTGACCCGGCTGGCGCGCCAGGTGGCCCACAGGCGCGCCGCTACACCGATCGACAGCCCGGCTGCAATCAGGCGCCAGTCAGCCGATTCGATGTAAACCCGCAGGGGTTCGCGCATCTGGAACTGCAGAAAGCTTACGGAGTAGCCCATCAGGGTCGCCAGGCCGAGACCGCCGACCAGACCCAGCGGCAATGCGACGGCGAGGATGATAAAGGACTCGATCAGTATCAGGACCATGATCTGCCCGCGCGTACCGCCCCGGCTTGATATCAACGCGATTTCGCGATGTTGAAAGCGCGCCGCCATCGTCGACATGGATATGACGAAAAAGACCAGCATGACCAGCAATGGCAGGGCAAAACCGGTCAGAATGAGGGTCAGCGACAATTTTCGCGTTTGCGCGCGCGCAAGTTCCTCGACGGGGGACACGTCGACCTTGCCGTTTTTGATGTATTTTTCGACATCCCTCGTAAAAGACTCGATGCCGTTGAGATACTGGTCGCCGCGATCCAGGTTGATCCGCGATTCGTCCAGCAGGAAATACCACGATCGGAAGCTGGTTGGCAGGTAGAGTTGCGGATTCTGCTCTGCTATGGCAAGTGTAGTCAGAAATGATTTATCGTAATCTGTGATCGAATCGCGATACCAGAATATATCCTGGCGGTCGCTGGCTTCCCACAAACCGACGACCTGTACGGGCAGGCTGTTGTTGATACTGTTGCCTATCCCATCCAACCTGTACTTATCTCCAACCCTGATGTCCTTAAGCTGTGCATAATGGGTTTCAACCCAGATCGGCACGGTGCCGGCTGGAACTCCGGCAGGCGTTGCTCCGTAGGGAATTCCATCGACGGCTTTGATGTGGTCTTCTATATGGGGTATATATAAACCGCGCACCTGATCCAACTCGTCTTCCTGATGCCGGTTGGATGGATCGTTCTTAACCGGGCGCAAATGGAGAGCGCTGCTCTCCAACTGCATATACACAGACTGGACAGGCAGCCCGATGTACTGCTTAATCAGACTCAGCATCCAGTCCCGCTGCGTCAGGCCATCCTGAATAGACATATCGTTTCCACTGGGGAGCGCATAAGCGCGCAGCGCGAAAGCAGGACGATTGGTGCGTGTCGCGCGCGCAGCCAGTTCCTGCCCCATCAATTGCATGCTGACCGCATTGCTGAACACGGGCACGCAGACGAGTACGCCCACGGTTAGGGCAATACTGAAGATCAATAAGATGGTTAACGTGGCTCTACTGGCGAGTCGTTTGAGGGCTAAGGCGATAAAGAACTTCATTTGATTCTAACTTGCTGTCCGATAATGTTCTACAACGATGCGGCCAAAAGGTCAAACCGGAATTCACTAAGGCTGTCGCATTATTGTTGACGACCACTCGGGTTATTTTCCCACCATTCTGGATATTTTGGTTCAACCAACCGCCGCTCTTGCGCAGGTTAAGCGGGCGCGATGGCGCTGATCAAAGCGTTGTGTTGAGAGTTGGTTATAGCGGCTGATAACCGGTCGCAGGTGGCTCCATAGGCCCTGCGCGGGCAATAAGAGATCGGGCAGACGCAGGAATCCACCAGTCAGGAAGAGCAGAGTGGATCGGCGCAGGCCAGGTTGACGGCGTTACAACACGAACAGGGTGGTGAAGGGTTCGGTTGCTGCGCCATAAGTGTTTTCCGTCTGAATATGCCGGCCTGAAGCGATTGCGCGTTGAACCAACATAGGCGTCTGCTGACAAGGTGGTTATTCCTGTGATGCTGAGTTCCGACCATCTGAGCAGCATAGTCAGCGTGCAAAGGTCGTCTGTGTCGCCGTCCAGATCGGTATCCAGATATACCTTCAGCATCACGGGTCGAGTCCCTAAATTCCCCCCAGCGTCAATTTTTCGGCAAGGTGGCAACTCACGGTGCGGCTAGGCGCAAGTTCGCGCAGATGCGGCTCTTCGGTCTTGCAGATATCCGTCGCATACTTGCAGCGCGGGTGGAATACACAACCGCTCGGCAGCCTGCCCAGGTCCGGCACTTCACCTCTGGAGACCAGGCGCTTGCGTTTCTGAGACAGCTTAGGCACAGCCGAGAGCAGCGCTTCGGTGTAGGGGTGCAGGGGTTGGCGCAAGACCTCCTCTTTCGGCGCGACCTCGACCAGCTTGCCGGCGTACATGACTGCGATGCGTTCGCTCATATAGCGGACGACGCTCATGGCATGCGAGATGAATACGTACGTGAGCTGGTATTGCGCCTGCATGTCTTTCAGCAGGTTCAGAATCTGCGCTTGAATGGAGACGTCCAACGCCGATACCGGCTCGTCAGCAATGACCAGCCTGGGGTTAACGACGAGTGCGCGCGCAATGCCGATGCGCTGGCGCTGGCCGCCGCTGAAGCTGTGCGGGAATCGGCGCAGGTGCTCGACGCGCAGCCCCACCTGCAACATCACTTTCTTCACGCGCTCTTCCAATTCCGCGCCTTTGGCGACGTTATTCACAAGCAGCGGCTCGCCGATGGTCTCCAGTATATTCATGCGCGGGTTCAGCGAAGCATACGGATCCTGGAAAATCATCTGAGCGTTGCGGCGGAACGTGTGCATGGCGCGGTCATCCAGTTGCGGCACATGCATCACTTGATCGCCTTCGTGCAGGATCACGTCGCCTGCAGTTGGTTCATACAGGCGGATGATCGTGCGCCCCAGTGTCGTTTTACCGCTGCCGCTCTCGCCGACCACACCGAGTGTCTCACCTGCTCTCACCGAAATGCTGACGTCATCGACGGCTCTGACATACCCCACCGTGCGCTTCAGGAAGCCTTTCTGGATGGGGAAGTATTTTTTGAGTTCCTTGACCTCGAGTAGGGGTTCTGCTTGTGCGCTCACGCTCTTGTACTCCTCGGATGAATGTTGATCCACATGCTGCTCATGACGTGGCTACACTTTGGCTGGCAATGGCGGCAGGCCCTGCTTTGGCGTTTTTGTCATACAGGAAGCAACTGACCGTTTGTGTGGGCGTCACCTGGTATAGCGGCGGTCGCGCTTCATCGCAAAGCCCCGGCATGCGCTGTTCGCAGCGCGAGAAGAATGGGCAACCCTTCTGCACCTGGTAAGGGTTCGGCAACACGCCTTTGATGGTTTCCAGACGCTTGAGCTCGCCTTCAATCACCGGAATCGACCGCCACAGCGCTCTGGTGTAGGGATGCAGCGGGTTATTGAAGATCTCGTCGGTGCTGGCTTTCTCCATCACGCGGCCCAGGTACATCACCATGATCTCGTCGGACATTTCGCTGACTACCGCGAGGTCATGACTGATATACATGAGCGCCATGCCGAATTCCTCCTGCAGCCCGCGGATCAACTCGAGGATTTGCGCCTCAATTGTCACGTCCAGCGCCGTGGTTGGTTCGTCGGCGATCAGCAATTTGGGATTGCACGACAACGCCATGGCAATCATGGCGCGCTGGCGCATGCCGCCGCTGAGCTGGTGCGGGTAAACATCGATCAATCGGCTCGGTTGCGGGATGCCAACCTTATCCAGTAGCTCGATGGTGCGCTCGCGCATCTCCTTTTTGGTGAGACCGGGCAGGTGGAGCTTGATGGCTTCAACGATCTGGTTGCCGATCGTGAATAGCGGGCTGAAGGATGTCATCGGCTCCTGGAAGATCATGCTGATTTCCTTCCAGCGGATGGCGCGCATTTCGTTGCTGTTGGCTTCAAGTTTCAAGACATCGACAGGCTCCTTCTCCAGATGCATGATTATTTCGCCGCCAACTTCCTTGCCGGGCGGGGAAGGCACGATGCGCATGGTCGACTGAGCGGTGACCGACTTGCCGCAACCGCTTTCGCCGATGACGCCCAGCGACTTGCCCTTGCGGATGTCGTAACTCACACCATCGACTGCCCGTACAGTTCCCTCGTACAGGTAGAAATACGTCTGCAGGTTGCGCACTTCGATGAGCACGTTGTTATCGTTCGTCATAATGTCATCGTTCTCTTAGTTCCAAGTGTGAAACAATCTATGGTCAGCAATTTACCTTGAGTAAGGATCGGCTGCATCGCGCAACCCATCGCCGACGAAGTTGAACAACAGCACAGTGACAATCACAAAGATCGCCGGGATCATCAGCCACTGCTGTTGCGCAACGGCGACGATGTTCTGCGCATCCTGCAGCAGCGTGCCCCAACTCACCGCCGGCGGCTGCATGCCCAGACCGATGAAACTCAAAGCGGTTTCGCCCAGGATCACCGCCGGAATGGATACCGTGATCGAAACGATCAGGTGGCTGGTAAAACCAGGCAGCAGGTGGCGGGTGATGATGCGCCATTTGCTCGCGCCGGCAGCCTGCGCCGCCATCGCGTAATCCTCTTCGCGTAACTGCAGCAACTTGCCGCGCACGACGCGCGCCAGGCCGGCCCAGCCGATAACCGAAAGGATCAACGTAATCGCGAAATAGGTTTGTATAACCGGCCACTGGCGTGGAAGTGCAGCAGATAGCGCCATCCACAATGGAAGCGTCGGGATCGAGAGGAGGAAGTCGATGGTGCGTTGAATGATTTCATCTACCACACCGCCCATGTATCCCGATAAACCGCCCAGGAGTACGCCTGCCACGAAGCTGATCAGTACGCCGACGAGTCCGATGGACAGCGAGACTTGAGCGCCGAAGAAGACGCGCGAGAACAGGTCGCGACCGAGGTTGTCAGTGCCAAAGAGGTGTACCGGCTCATTGCCAAGTCCGGTGCCAAACAAGTGGATATCCGTATCGATAAACCCCAGGAGTTTGTAGGTTTCGCCCTGTACAAAGAACTGTATTGGGATCGGCTTGGTCTTATCCGGGATGAAAACCCACTCAAAAGTCTTTGGATCCGCCTTGCGCGTCACGGGATAGATGAACGGCCCGGTGATGCCGACGCCATCACGGTAGAAATAGACAGGCGTGGGCGGCTCCTGCTGGCGGCCTCCCCAGCGTGTGATGATGCCGTAGGGAGCGACAAAATCCGCGAATATTGCCGTAAGGTACAGGATAATCGTCAATATCCCTGCGATGACAGCCAGCCTGTGCTTCTTGAAACGCCACCAGACCAGTTCGGTTTGTGACGCATAATAGAAGCGCTCGTCACGAACGACTTCCGGCTGTCCCAGCGCCACAACCTCGTCCTGCAGCGGGTCGTTGAGTACCTGGGGGTTATTGGTTGACTGGGCGCTCATTTACTCACCCCTCCATAGCGGATGCGTGGATCCAAGGCTGCCAGAAGAATATCTGACAGCAGTGTTCCGATCACGGTCAAAGTGCTTAAGATCATTACAGTGCTGCCAGCCAGGTACATATCCTGTTCCAGCACTGCGCGCAATAGCAAAGGGCCGGTAGTCTGGATGCCCAGCACAATCGATACCAGCACTTCTCCGGAAACCAGAGCGGGTAAAACCCAGCCGATCGTGCTGATGATCGGGTTGATGGCCATGCGGACCGGGTATTTGAGCAACAGACCCAGTTCGCGCAAGCCCTTGGCGCGCGCCGTAATGACGTATTGTTTCTTTAGCTCGTCGAGCAAATTTGCGCGCATGACGCGGATGGTCACGCCGGTGCTGCTCAACCCGATAATGAGAAGCGGCAAGATCAAGTGTTTGAGCATATCGCCCAGTTTAGCCAGGCTCATGGGCGCATCAAGAAATTGATTGCTATAGAGGCCAAGCGGCGAAAAGCCTGTAGTGGTGAAGATAAACCAGGCCAGCACCAGCGCTACCAGAAAGCCAGGGGTGGCCAGCCCGATGAACCCGATAAATGTAAAAATATAATCCAACACGGAATACTGGTGCGTGGCCGAGTAGATGCCGATAGGGATAGCGATGATCCATGAGATGATGAGCGAAGCGATTGAGATGCCCATCGTCAGTGGAATACGCTCTGCCAGCAGACTATTGACCGGCTGGTTCCACTGAAACGACCAGCCAAAATTTCCCTCCAGCAGGATGCCTTTCATCCACATAATGTAGCGCTCTCCACCCGGCTTGTCCAGACCGTATAGCTTGGTCAGGCGCAGAGCCTCATCTTCACCTACCTGGATGCCCGAGAGCCTGAGTTGGGTGATCTGGCGCGTTACCCAGTCGCCGGGGGGCAACTGAATGATGATAAACGAGACCAGCGAGATGAGGAAAAGAATGGGGATAAGCGTCACGATACGACGCGCAATATAGGCTAACACTTAATGCTTCCTCCCGGCAGGTGGTTGTGATTTACAGGCAAGCTCAAGCCGACTTCTCGAACAGGGACGCGCCCACTGCGGCGGAATGCGCCGGCAGAGAGTGGAGGCAGCGCCAGGCCATTGGCCTGGCGCTGCCTCGCAACGCCCTTTTTCGTTCAGGGCCTGTTTATTATTTGAACCAGAGCTGCACTCCCTGGAAGTTGTTGGCGATAGCGAAACCGGCGCTCGCCATGTTCATCAGATTCTTCTTGGCGATCATCGGGTACTTCACCTTCTCGACGAAGTTGATGTAAGGCAGGTTATCCCGTTCCCACTGGTACTGGGCTTCCTTGCCCTTGTTATACTCGTCAGAACCGGAGACGGACGCCCAGCGCGCGACATCCAGAGCGTAAGCCTTCTTGATCCAGTCTGGCGGTTCGATGCCCTGCTGGGCCTGAGTGCCCTGGGTGGAGTGCCACAGGTCCCACATGTGGCCGGCGCGGCTGGCGTCACCCTGTGTCCAGTCGTTGTCCCAGCCCTGGTCATGGCTCCACATCACGGTGGCCTGGACTTTATTGGCATTGTAATCCTGACCGTACGCGTTAGACTCCATCTTCTTGACCGATGTCTTGATGCCCACGGCGTTCAAATACTGGGCTGCCAGTTCGGCCGCGGGGCCGATGTCCGGCGCCTGCGCCGCATGCTCGATCAGAATCGTAAGAGGTTTGCCATCGGCATAGGTGCGGAAGCCGTCGGCGCCCTTCTTCAGACCCATGTCATCCAGAAGTTTGTTGGCGGCCGCGACGTCGTAGGTGTCATTCTGCGGGCCAACGGTCACGTCCGGCATCGACGCATAGCCGTAATACAGGGTATCGATCATCTCCTTGCGGTTCATGGCATGGCTGACCGCCTGGCGGAATCTCATATCCTGCGATGCCTTCTGCCAGTTCGTGTCGGAATAGGTCTGGTTCAACTGCAGACCCGATGAGTCGACGTGCATGTCCAGAAGGATCACATTGATGTTGGCCTTATCCTCAGCCTGCTTGTACATCGGCACCTTGACGAGGGCCGTGCTCTCGCGCAGGTAGTCGACGTCGCCGCTGACGACTCTCACGTTGACCATTTCGACATCCGCCGCCTGGACGGACAGGATCTCGTCGATGTAAGGCAACTGCTGACCGGTGGTATCAACCATGTAGAAGTAGGGATTCCGCTTGAACCGGAGAAGTCCCTGATCAGCCTTGACGGGGAGCCAGGGGTTCAGGGCGGGGTAATCCACGCACTTCGGGTTGGTCATATCCCAGTTCTGGCAGCGCTTGAGGTTGAACAGGTTCCACCACTCATTGGTGAGCTTGTTCGCGGCAAGATCGGCCTTCATCTGATCCAGCGTCGTGTACTTGATGTGGTACTTCTTCAGGAAGTGCGCGGGGTTGATCAGATTGGTGTAGCCGTTCCAACCCTCGATCGTGAGGTTGCGCACAAAGCCACCGTACGGCTTATCAAACGTGATCTTGAACGTGAAGTCGTCGATGATCTGCAATTTGCCTGGGGTGCCTGTGGCTGCATAGCCAGTGCGGAGAAAATTTGGCAGGCCATTCGGATACAGCTTGTCATTGCCGTAGATGTCTTCCCAGGTGAAGCGCACGTCTTCAGTGGTGACCGGCTCGCCGTCGGACCACTTCAAGCCCTTGCGCATGAAGAATGTGAAGTCCTGGTTGTTATTTTCGACTTTGAAGTCCTGAACGATGTTGCCTTTCACACCCTGCACGGTCAGGTCTGGCGCCTTCAGAACCGGCTCATTCATCATTACGAATACATCGGGCGACCAGTTGGCGACGGCGTGCGCAGTATGCAGTATGCCGCCGTACTTGCCGGCCTGCCAGTTGGGCAGGCTGCTGGTCAATTGCAGCACGCCGGGCCCGACCACGAAGGGTTCGGTCGGCAGACGCTGATCGACGGGAGGAAGCTTGCCAGCTTTCACCATATCGGCGAGGGCTGGGGCTTCTGTATACTTGGAGGGTTTGGCTGCCGGCGCAGTCGTGGCCTCAGGGGCTGCTGTCGCAGCGGGGGCGGATGTTGCAGCAGGGGCTGATGTCGGCGCGGCTGCAGGGGTGGCCCCTCCAGCGCAGGCTGCGAGCATCGACGCGGATGCCAATAGCACGAAATATTTCATCAGGTGCGATGGCTTATTCATGGTGAACTCACTCCTTCTATCGACAGTTAAAACATGGCGAAAATGAACAGATTTTCATTTGTTCGGCGAGAGCACTTTGCCACCTTTGGCTGTTTATTGTCTATCTCTTATGGGAACCTCCTGTTTATCCTCCTTTGTCGCTATTATCGCTATTCTCCTGTGTGTTAACTGTTGAGCGCACAACGATTGCGAGTGCCTGGAGATGGTTTACGACCTCTGCCCGTAAAACATGCGGCGCAATAACACAGACTCGAATTTCCAACAATAGTGAGTTGGACGCATTCGTACAGCCTCTGCAATGTGCCATCATATCGTACCGTGCAAAACTCCTGCTGTCGGCGCTCAAGCAAACGGAGAAAAGGTGAATATGCAGGTAGAGTTTAATGTCGCTGGCCTGGATTGTCAACCGGTTGTAAACCGTGATTGGCGTTTCGATAAGTGTATCCTGACGGTGTAACACTTCAATCGCCGGGAATGGAGAACGAAACGTCAAATCCTGCTGATTTCGCCGGTATTTTCGAACTATTAGGCGGTACTACGCTTGTGAGTCACGGTATGAACCGCATTTCGAGTTCACGAGCCAGCGCGATACCTTCTTCGGTGAGTGTCACGGAACGCGCTTTTCGACTCTGATGGATCAAACCGCGGTCTTCCAGGCTATTGAGCGTCATATAAGTGTACCCTTTCCACGCCTTGCGCGCACCTGCGCTGGGCCCGGTCTGTTCCTCCCAGGAGGATAGATAAACCAGCAATAGTGTCAGTTCTTCGATCAACTCCTGACGCTCGGCGGTGGGATTGGACTGTGTCTCGGACTCCATGCTGACCAGTACAGGCGGCTGCAGGCGATTCGCCGGCTGGATATCATATTCGGCCAGCCAGTCGTTCATGCGGTGCAACATGCGGATCTGGCGGAAAGTCAGCCAATTCCGGCGTTCGCCGGGGTGGTTGGCCAGCGTGTCCCCGAAACGTTTGAATGCGCCCCTGCCGCGGATTGCGCGCCGCAATTCGCTCTGCAGCGTACGGTCCGCGATGGTTGCGATGTATGCCTCAATGTCTCGATACTCGTCGACGCTATCGGTCTGTGGTATCGGTGCGTAACGGCCATGCGATGCGGCTGGAATGGGTGAGTACTCTGAAGAATCAACAATGCCGGCGGCTTCCGCAACGCTTTTTGATGCGCGTTGGGAGTTTACAAGTGTGTCATCATCCAGTCTAACGACTGTTCCGGTGTCGCAATCGAGGTAAAAACGGGTGTTGTGAGTACCGCTCTCGAAAGCATGGCTGAGACCGGCCCAGTCTATCTCCAGGCTGCTCATATGCGGCGCTCCTTGAATCGGCTACGGATGATCGGCATCTCGCCGCGCATTATAAGCGGGGAGGAAACGGGGCGCGAGAAACAGACCCTGAAAGCCGCCGGTCGCCTTCAGGGTCTGGATAGCGTTTCAGAGATTCGCGATGATCGCCGTGCCAAACTCGCTGCACTTAAGCTCTTTGGCGCCTTCCATCAGGCGTGCGAAGTCGTAAGTAACCGTCTTTTGTGAGATGGTCTTCTCCAGCGCATTGATGATGGCATCGGCTGCTTCATCCCAGCCCATGAATCGCAGCATCATCTCGCCGCTCAGGATAACCGAACCGGGATTCACTTTATCGAGGTTGGCGTATTTAGGCGCCGTACCGTGTGTGGCCTCGAAGATCGCGTGTCCAGTCGTGTAGTTGATGTTCCCGCCGGGGGCAATCCCGATGCCGCCCACCTGCGCCGCCAGCGCGTCGCTCAGGTAATCGCCATTCAGGTTGAGCGTTGCGATGATGTCGAATTCCTCCGGGCGAGTCAAGACCTGCTGGAGCGTGATATCCGCAATCGAGTCGCGAATCAACAGCAGCTTCTTCCACTTGCCGCCGCCGTGAGTGGGCAGCAACTTGAGCGCCTCCTCAACTTCTGTGCGCACCTCTGCCTGCTGAGACGGCGTCATCATGTCGTAGCCGGGGTCGATCTGTCTCGCATTGTCCTCGACACTGATGCCGGGTTTCGCATCGACATTGCCGATGATCCAGCCTTCGCGCTGTGTGACAATCTTGTCGCGGAATTCCCGTTTGGCCAGGTTATAGCCCCAGTCGCGGAACGCGCCTTCGGTGAACTTCATGATATTGCCCTTGTGAACCAGCGTGACGCTCTTGCGACCGAACCGCAGGGCGTATTCGATGGCTGAACGGACTAACCGTTCGGTGCCGGGCCTGGATATGGGCTTTACGCCCACGCCGATCTCGTCAACCACCTCGAGCCCGAACCGAACCTTCTTGTATTCCCTGGGCATTTCGGTCTTGAGGAAGTTCAGGATTTTGACGGCGTTCTCGCTGCCGGCTTCAAAATCGATTCCCGCATAGATGTCCTCCGTGTTCTCGCGGAAGATCACCATGTCAACTTTCTCGGGGTGCTTGACCGGCGAAGGTACGCCGGTGAAATATTTGACGGGGCGCAGACAGACGTACAAATCCAGCATCTGGCGCAACGCCACATTCAATGAGCGTATGCCTTTACCGATCGGCGTCGTCAACGGCCCTTTGATGCCGACCAGATACTCGTGGAACGCGTCGACTGTTTCCTGCGGCAGCCAGTCGCCGAACTGACGGAATGCAGATTCGCCTGCATAGACTTCCATCCAGTGGATCTTGCGCTTGCCGCCATAGCTTTTCTGCACTGCCGCATCGAACACGCGCACGCTCGCCGCCCAGATGTCCGGGCCGGTGCCGTCGCCGCGAATAAACGGAAGGATTGGATTATCAGGCGCCTGCATCACGCCATCTTTCATGGTGATCGGTGCGCCGTTGGAGGGGACTGTTACGTTTTTGTATGCCATGGCTGTATTATAGGCAATCGAAATGTGAATCTACTCTTTGGGCGGAAATTGCCGCCGGCGCTGCCATTATGTCCGGTAACGGCCATTGATGGTGACATAGTCATGCGATAAGTCGCACGTCCAGATGGTAGCGGACGCGTCGCCAAGCCCCAGATCGAGTCGCACGGCCACGTCGCGCGTCTGGATGGCGCGCGTTGCTTGCTCCTCCGAGTATTTCGTCGGCATGCCTTTCTCAAAGACCAGCACCGGTCCGAACCACAGCGACATGCGTTCCGGGTCGACGTCTTCGCCGCTATAACCCGCCGCTGCGATGATCCTGCCCCAGTTGGCGTCTTCCCCGTAGAATGCCGTCTTCACCAGCGGCGACTTAGCGATGGTTCTTCCCACTATCTCCGCCGCATGCGAACTGGGCGCTCCGGTGATCTCAAGAGTGATCAGCTTGGTTGCGCCTTCGCCGTCGCGCGCCATCTGTTTTGCAAGGTCGATGCAGACTTCCGTCAGCGCAGCCTGGAATTGCCGGCGCGATTCCTCCGACTCAACGGCGATGCCGCTCGCGCCGTTCGCCAGCGCCAGCAGTGTGTCGTTCGTGCTGGTGTCGCCATCGACGCTGATGCGGTTGAACGATTGCCCCGCTGCACGAACGAGCATCTCCTTGAGTTCCCTGCTGTTTATCGCAGCATCGGTCATGACCACGCTCAATAGCGTAGCCATATTCGGATGGATCATGCCGGAGCCTTTGGCGATTCCTGCGATGCGATATGCGCAAGCGTCGGTGACCACCTCGGTGTATGCAATTTTTGGCACGGTATCGGTCGTCATGATGGCGCGCGCGGCATGCTCAAGCCCATCTGCATTGAGCGACTCGACTGCAGCGGTCATCCCGGTGCGGATTCTGTCCATCGGCAGGTTCACGCCGATGACGCCTGTGGACATGACGAACACCTGTGAATCATCGACGCGTTGGCCGCCGGCGCCGCGCAAACTCTCCGCGGCATGCCGGGCGGTTTCGCTGCAATCCTGCAAGCCCTGCGCGCCGGTGCAGGCGTTCGCGCAGCCGGAGTTGATGATGACGGCGCGGACGTGATCCGCGTGCTCTGCAAGCATCGCCTGATCATGCAACACGGGCGCCGCTTTGACTTTATTGGTTGTAAATACCGCCGCGGCGCGGCAATCGCGGTCGCTGACAATCAACGCCAGGTCAGGCTGACCATTCTTTTTGATGTGCGCCGCGATGCCGGCTGCCCGGAATCCATCGGGTAGATGGGGAAGGGTGATGTTTGACATTCTGACTCTAGAAAAATTCGTATAAGCCGTTGAAGTAGTCGAATTCAGTCTGCGATAAACTTCTGCCGCCGTATCCGTCGAAGAATGCATCCAGGTCGTCGGCGTGATCTTTGCTAAATGCCTCCACCTGCGGCCGGATAGCGAGTGCCAGGTCGTAGCGCGGGTCGCCGATAGCGCCGCCGGACCAGTCGATCACACCGCTGACGGCATCTCCATCGACGAGTACGTTGTCAACGGTGTAATCGCCGTGTATGAGCCTTTCGTCAACGGGTCGAGGGCGTGTCTGTCGCAGATTAGCCAGAAGCTCGGGGCTGCCGTCCACATTAAAGTGTTCCAGATTCTCACCCGCTTCCTCGAGCATGTATTCCAGCCAGCCAGCGCTGTAGCGCGTGAGCGAGGATGGCGGCGCCGTGCGATGAATCAACGCGAGCGTGCTGCCGAATGCGCACAGCAGTCTCTCGCGCCGGGCTTTATCGCGTTCATTCGCGAGCGCCGTCGCGAGTGGCATCCCTGGCAGGTAATCCATTGCCAGCCAACACTCCGGCACGACACAGTCGTCGCGTCGCACGAAAGCGCGCGGGTGAGGAACCGGCAGGTCGCCGTCAGCCAGCGCGCTCAGAACGCGATATTCTCTGGTCAGCCACCCGCCGTATAAGGCTCCCACTGCCCGTTTGAGCGCGACGAGTCCATCGGGTGTCTCGGCGATAATGACTGAGGCAGTCATACCCGGCGCACCGCTGGCCAGATGGTGTATCGGTCCAATGACCGTCAGGATTTCCGCCGGGACATCACGGACATTCATGCCGCTATCTCGCGCCCGCTCAACGCGGATTGCTGGATCAGTTCGAGGATGCGCGTCGTCTGCAACGCTTCTTCCGGTTTCACCATCAGCGGACTCTCGCCGCGAATCGCGCTGATAAACGAGGCGATAGACGCGCTGGCGCCGCCGCTCGGATACCGGGACAAGTCCGGTATCACGGCATCCATGCCGCCTTTGCCTGCCTGGTAGAAGCGCAACGGCGTGTCGCGACCGTAACGATCCGGGGAGCGGTCAGCGCCTCCCTGCGTGCCGAAAAGCGTTACACGCTCTTCACTGGCGCCAAAGGCGGCCCACGTCACAATCAGGCGGATCAGACCGCCGTCCGCGAGCGCGATATGGGCAATGGCCGTGTCATCCACGTCGAATCGCCCGCTGGTTCCCCGGTCTATGCCCCAACCGCCCAGGCCTATTTTCTGCTCGCCCAGCGCGGAACTCAACATGCCGCGCACAGCAGTGACTTTTGGAAATCCCAGCAGGAACATTGCCAGGTCGAGCATATGCACCCCGATGTCGTAGAGCGCGCCGGCCCCGGCCATATCCTTGTTGGTGAACCAGCTTCCATAGCCGGGGATACCGGACGAGCGGATCATGCGCACGTCGGCGAGATAGACGTGTCCCAACCGGCCTTCGGCTACCGCCTCGCGCATAGCGCGCGACGAGCCTTCGAAGCGCAAGTGCTGGTTAATGCTGAGCATTTTGCCGGCGCGCCTGGAAGCCGCAATCATCTGCTCGGCAAGGGCGGGGCTGGTCGCGAACGGTTTCTCGCAAAGGACATGCTTGCCGGCTTCCAATGCGGCGATCGTCACCGGCGCATGCAGGACATTGGGCAGACCCACGCTGACGACGTCGATATCCGGGTCAGCCAGCAATTCCTTGTAGTCCGCATAGGCGCGCGAGACGTGCATCTCTTTAGCGACAGTCTGTGCGCGGGGCAGATTGGTGTCGCAAACGGCCACGACTTCGATGCCGGCGGCCTGGAAACCCGGAATATGCCCGCGTCTGCCGATCTCACCGCAGCCGAGTACACCGGCGCGGAGTGTCTGTCTAGTGCTCATGGTTCACCTCGATTGTTTATCAGTGCTTTTTGCGTCCGGAGCAATACCCCCGGGCAGGCTGTGTGTATCGTTCATATTCACAGTCTCCGCTAGTTTAGCATCAGCTGTAATATTCCCGCGTTTGACCCTGCCTGCCTCACGTGGTATATTCAACCATCGGCGCTTGCGAAAGTGTGTCAGGATTGCACGGCGCCCACGTGTTGGAAAGGTGGCCGAGTGGTTTAAGGCGACGGTCTTGAAAACCGTTGTGGGTCTATGGCTCACCGTGAGTTCGAATCTCACCCTTTCCGCTGTGCGTTTCCGGGGAGGTGCCGGAGTGGACGATCGGAGCCGCCTGCTAAGCGGTTGTGCGCCTAAAAAGTGCACCCAGGGTTCGAATCCCTGCCTCCCCGCCTGAGTGTGAAAGCCCAGTCTAACGCTGGGCTTTTTTGTTGCCGCAAGGGGAATAGGTATGACCCAGATTGATCAATACACCAGCAACCCGGAAGTCGCGTCGATGTATGAATTCCTGCTGAACCAGATGAGGGTGAAACTCGGGCCATTTGATCAGGAGTACAAGAAGACATCGATCCACGTCGTAACAAGCAGGGCATTCCTCGGCATCCACTTCATGAAGAATGACCTCAGACTGAATATCGTGCTGGATCACATCATTGATTCAGAGCGCCTGTATCGCTGCGAGCAGGTTTCCAAAAGACGTTTTCATAATGTAGTACGCCTCTCTGATTTAACTGAGATTGACGATGAACTGCTGGGTTGGATAGAAGAGGCGTATCGCATGACAGTTGAGAAAAAGCCTTGAGCTGCGCGTACACCCACAAACTGGCCGGGTTCAGATGCTGATCGGGCTTACGGTGTGTGTTTCCCGAAAACGACAAGTCGTCGCAGGCTGCAGCCTGCGACGACTTGTCGAACGTCAGTGCTCGTGAGATTTACTTCAGAGATGCCAGATAAGCCACCAGGTTCGTCAGGTCGGTGGCTGGAATCGTCTGCGCGAAGTTCTGCGGCATGATGCCGGCGACACAAGCGCCAGTAGGGCACTTTGGCGCGATGTACGCATTTGGGCTGACGATTGACTCGTGGATGTATTCGGAAGCCGTGGTCGCCTTGCCCTGGCTGGACTTATAGTCGGCCTGGGTGATGATGTTGGCTGCATCAGCGCCGATTGTGCTCAGGTTGGGGCCGACTGCGCCCTGTGCTACGCCTTTGATGGCGTGGCAAGCTGTGCAACCATACTTCAAGAAGGCTGCTTTACCCGCTTCCTGTTCAGGTGACAGCGGCACCGCGGTTGGCTTGGGCCCGAGTGCTTCGCCAGGTTTGGGCGAATCGATTACACCCTCGGTGTAAGGCGCCTGGCGCCAGTTCTGGATAAACAGGGAAACGTCGGCGATCTGATCATCGCGCAGGTTTCCGCCATAGGATTGCCCGAAAGCAGGGTGGGTAACGTCCCACACGTTGCTGCTCTTCAACGGAATGCCGGCCGCGGTAACCGCGCGGATATATCCGTCGAGATTACCAACCCAGCCGATGTCGATCAGGCGCTGGCTCTTGGTGACCTCAATCCCATTCTCCACTTTGCCGAGGAAAGTAATGCTGCTGAGCGCCGGACCCTGGCCTGCGATCCCTTTGCCATCCGGGCCATGACAGCGCGCGCACTGCTGAGAATATACCAGCGCGCCATCCTCGATGGAACGCGCCTGGTACTTGGCGTCTTGTGCGCCGAGAGCCCTGGACAGGTCGCCGAGTCCGACGATGGCGCATGCGCTTAGAAATCCCACCACACTGATCAGGCCAAAGATGACGCGCAACGTAAAACTTGGCTTGAACGTGACGATTTTTTTGATGATGCTCATTCACTGTACCTTAATATGCCCGCTCAGGCCGCTTGATGCACGGGCGGGCGTAACTTCAATCATTCCATTTAGTGATCCGCGTTCTTATGCAGGAACTTGAACTTGGTGTAAAGTTGTGGAGTTCCTGTCTGGTCATCGGTGTAACTTATCGAGATTGTCAGTTCCTTCAAATCCGGTTGTATCTGAGCAATCTGCACTTTTGCCACCGCATCCTGCGACAGCTTTCTGCCGTTTGGATCGGCCGAAGTCATGCGCCGTTGCATATCATAGTAGATTTCCTTCAGTACGGCATTGAGATCCGGCGCATTGGCTACACCGGCATCCGGCGATACCTGGTATTCACCGACAACCATCTGGTCAAACGGGATGTTCATTAGAGCGCCATCACCCTCATCGGGCATGAACTCCTGCGCCACTTCGGCAGCCGGCGCACCGCCGACATAGCCAAAGCCAGTGACCGGGACGCCGGTTGGGATGCCAGCCAGAGACAAATACAGGATAAGCGCTCCAAAGAGCGCTCCCAGGGTCAGCATGATCTTGCGCTGGCCGTAGCGGCGGCTTGGATTTGGATCGATGTACGGAACAACCATAAGCAGCACGAATACCAGCGGACCGATGATGATGCCCCACAGTATCTTCGGTGTGAGGCCGAGTACATTCGCGAAGAACCGATCCACCACAGTCGAGATATCCGTGGGCAGGATCGGGATGATATGCGTATTTTTCAACAGACCCTGCAGCCAGTAGAAATACCACGGCGCAACGGTGTGGTTCGGTGTGACCAGCGGATTGCTGTGCGTTTCGAGAGGCGCGTGGTACCATGTGGCGCATGAGACTGCCAGAATAGCCACTGCAATCGCGATGTACATGATCTCGTTGGTGGCGATATCGGGGAGGAAGTTGACACGCTTTTCCGGGGGCACCTTGCGCGCGTTGTCTTCACCCACTGGTTCCATCTCCGGCGGCAGGCTGAGGCCCCAGCGCACGACTTTATAGTAATGCACCGCTACGAAGATGATGCCGATCAGGGGCAGCAGCACGACATGCAGCAGGTAAAAGCGCAGAAGTCCGCCGGCGCCGATATCCGGCGCGCCGCGCAACAGCAGGTTGACGGTCGGCCCCAGTACAGGTGCGGCGTCGGCCATACTGGTGCCGATCGTAACAGCCCAGAAGGCCAACTGGTCCCATGGCAGCAGGTACCCGCTGAACGACAGGCCCAGAGTGACCATCAACAGCACTACGCCTGTGAACCATGTGAACTGGCGCGGTTTTTTATACGAGCCGGTCGTAAAGGTGCGCACCATGTGCAGCGTGACAACGATGACCATCACCTCGGCGCCGAGTCGATGTAGATCGCGCATGAACATGCCGAACGGCACGTTGGTGATGATGTCGATCATGCTTGAATAGGCGCGCTCTGGCGATGGCGTGTAGAAGATCATCAGATAAACGCCGGTAATGATTTCGATAGCGAAGAACAGCGCCGAGAGGAAACCTAAACGGAAGGTAGGATACAGCGAAGTGGTTGCTTCGTGATAGAAGGTCGGGCGGATATGAAACCAGAAGCCCTCGGTGTGCGGTTTAACACGCGGATTAGGGCGCGGCGCTGGATCGCCGCGCAGTACACCGCGCACATCTCCCCAGGTCAACCCGCTTGTAAAACGCGTGAAGGCGTCATCGGCGCGCTGCGCGATGGTTGCCTTTACCCCCGTCGTTTTTACTTGCTTAACCAGTCTTTTTCCGATAATAGCCATACACTCTTCTCCTCAGTTAACGACTGAACACTGCTAGAAGTGTGACTTACCCAGTATCTTCTTGCCGGTGTTGACCTTGACAATGACGGCGTCCGATGGCAGTGGCATCGGACTGCCGTCATCTGAATTTGCGACCAGTTTGCCAGCCTGGTTGTACGCTTCCTGAGCGAACTTATCGAGGCTGCGCGGCGCAGGACCGGCGATATAGGCGCCATCTTCCTGGAATTGCGAACCGTGACAGGGGCAGGCAAAGCGGTCAGCCAGGTTATCCCAGGCGTAAATGCAGCCCAGGTGCGTGCACACCTTATAGAGAGCCAGAACGCCCTTATCGGTGGTAACCATCCAGAATTTGCCTTGATTGTTGGCAACCGGCGGATCGTTTACCTTGGGGAAGTCCGAGGCGTTCACCGTTATTTTCCCTCCAAACTCGCCTTCACGGAAACGGGGCAGCGCAAATAAAACCGATATTCCTGTTGTTTCGGCCAGGAAAAGCGCCATGGAAGCACCCCAGACATAATAGAGAAACTCTCTGCGAGTGACGCCTGTTGCTGCTGGCGGCGCAGGTGGACGCGCTGTCTTGGCGGCGGGCTGTTTCGCGGCTGGAGCCGCTGGTTTTGGCGCTGGCGCCGCCGGGGGAGGTGCTGTAGTTTCAGCCATCTTAACTCCTTAATCCTGTTGTTCAATAATGCAGGTCATGCACATAAAACAATTTCTACACATTAACTCGACCCATTATCACACGATCGTGCTCGAGACGTGAAACGATCACAATAGAGCGACATCCGGGTAATCAGGGTCGTCTATTGCGTTTATTCAGCGGTTGCGCAATATATCACAAGCACTATGCAGTGTCAATCAACCTAACGAGGCAGTGGTATATAAAGGGCAATCATCACCGCGCCCAACGCAAGACGATACCAGGCAAATGGCCTCAGGTCATGCCTGGCGACATAACCCAGAAACCATTTGATGACCACCAGGGCCACCAGAAATGACACGACCAGGCCGACGAAGAAAGCAACTGCCTGGTTACCGTGTATATTGCCGAGTTCTTTGACCAGTTTGTACAGCGTGGCTGCGACCATCGTCGGTATTGAGAGGTAGAAGGAAAACCGTAACGCGGTGGGCCGATCGAGCCCAGCCAGCATTCCCCCGATAATCGTCGATGCTGAGCGCGACATACCGGGAAACAGCGATGCAATCTGCGCAATGCCGACGCCCAGGCTTTGCTTATAAGTCACCTTCTCCACCGTATCCGCCGGCGTCTCCCGTCGCGCCATCTGCTGCTCTACATATAAAATGATGAGCCCGCCGGCGACGAGAGCGATGCCGACTGTGAATGCGCTGAACAGGTATTGCTCTATGTATTTGTCCAGCAGAAGGCCGATGACTGCTGCGGGGATGAACGCGATGGCGACGCCGATCAGCAAACGCTGTGCGCTGCGATCGTGCGGCGCCCGCCGAACCAGGCTGAGGAGGTCGCGGATGAAATAGACCACCACCGCCAATATCGCGCCCAATTGGATGAATATCTCGAACGTGTCGGCGATTGCTTTGCCGCCGATGCTCGCATCGAACTGCAATAGCCCCCCGGCGATGATCAAGTGCCCTGTCGAAGATATAGGCAGGAACTCGGTCAACCCTTCGATGATGCCCATCACAATTGCTTTAAGTACCAGTGTCAAGTCCATAATATGTTGTTAATTCCACGCAAAAGATTGCACTCTAGAATAAGCTGAATCGGTAAATCGTCAACTACTGGAAGGATTCTATGCCGACTGTGCTCATTACAGGCGCGACGGGATGTGTCGGCGCCAATCTTGTCGAAGCGGTGACGCAACATGGCTGGCGCGCCCGCGCGCTGCGTAGAGCGACTTCCTCCCTGCGCGCGTTGGATGGTTTGTCGTATGAACCGGTCATCGGCGATGTAACCGACTGTGACTCGCTGGTTGCCGCGATGCGCGGCGTGGAGATCGTATTTCATGCAGCCGCGGTGGCAGATTACTGGCGCAGTAGCCTGGAACAGCTATATCGCGTCAATGTCGATGGCACGCGCAATGTGCTCAGAGCCGCCGCAGCCTGCGGCGTGCGGCGCGTCGTTTTCACCAGCAGTGTCGCTGCGCTCGGCGTACCGCCGTTTGGTCATTCTGCCAACGAGACATCCGTTTACAATCTCCCGCCTGATCGGTTTCACTACGGCTACAGTAAAGCCCTGGCTGAACAGATCGTGCTGCAGTTTGTGGCCGATGGATTGGATGCCGTCATTGTCAACCCCGCGGTTGTCGTTGGCCCGCGCGACGTCAATCTGATAGGCGGGAGCCTTCTCATTGAGGAGAAGCGCATCGGCATACCCGTCTACCCGCCCGGCGGAATGTGCGTCATCGATGTAGCCGATGTCTGCGCGGGGCAGATAGCCGCTGCGGAAAAAGGCCGGCGCGGCGAGCGCTACATCCTGGGCGGCGAAAATTTATGGCATCGCAATCTGATCGCTCAGACTGCGCAGATTGTCGGCCGCCGTCCGGCGCGCATTGCCATGTCTCGCGGCGCGACGCACGCCATTGCGCGGTTGATCGACCTGATGCGGCGTCTCGGTATATCCACCCCCGCAAATGGCGACCAGATGCGTTTGTCTGCGGAAACGATGTGGTTCGATTCCAGCAAGGCGCGCGCTGAACTCGGTCTTGTCGCGCGTCCATACCGGCAGGCGGCGCAGCGGGCGTATGACTGGCTGGTAGCGCAGGACCTGGCATGACCGCACTGCCGTACAATCCTGAGTGCCTGATGGATCAGGACTATCCTGGTGACTCCATCAACTCGTTTATATGTGGCATTTACTGTACGGACCAAATGACCTGGCAAGAGATGAGGAACTTGCGAAGATGAAGGCGATGGTCGGCGACGCCGAAGTCGCCTCCCTGAATATCACCACGCTCGATGCCGGTGCGACGCTGAAGGAGATCGAGGCGGCTTGCGATACCGTGTCGTTCCTGGCGGATCGCCGCCTGGTGATCGTGCGCAACTGGTTGAGCAAGTCGGGCGCATCCAAACGCAAATCGGGCAGGGATGCCGATGATCCGGTCGCGCGTCTGATTGCGTATCTGCCCGACCTGCCCGAGACCACGGCCCTGGTGTTCCTGGAAGATGCCGCGATATCGGAGTCGCATCCGCTGATCGGACTTGCCGGGGAGCAACCAACTCACGGCCGTGTGAAGCAGTTCCAACTGCCGCCCGATCCTGTCAAGTGGATTATCGAAAGAGCCGCCGCAAAAAGGGCTGAAATTGCCGCTCCTGCGGCTCAGCTACTCTCGATGAAGATAAACCGGGGCGACAGATATGACCGCGACCATCAGGCCGAAGACAGCCGGCTCTACCTGCGTAAACTGGATAACGAACTGGAGAAGCTGGCCGCATATGCCAATGGACGGCGCATCGAACCGGCCGACGTCGAGTTGCTGGTTGGCGATGAGGAAGTCTCGGACATGTTCAAGTTTATCGATGCCGTGAGCGTGGGGGATGGGAAAACGGCCTACCGCACCATGCGCGGTATCTTGCAGCGCGGTGAATCGCCGCTGGTCGTGATGACCATGCTCGCACGCCAGACCCGCCTGCTGATATCGGCAAAGGAACATGAATCCCTCTCGCCGGAACAACTGGCCCAGGCGCTCAGTGTGCATCCGTTTGTGGCGAAGAAGCTCGTACAACAGATGAGGCGTTTCAACATGCCGGAGCTTGTGCGCGCGCACTGCGCCATCCTCGATGCGGACCTGGCTATAAAAACCGGCCGCATGGACGAAACCACCGCGCTGGATACCCTGGTGGCGATGATTTGCGGCGCTCATATAACTCTATAATAGACTTATGAACGAGCCAACCGAAACGACCAATATCTCGGATAGCAGCGCGCGCGACATCTTCACGAAACATGCCGATGTCAAACGTTCCAGCGTTCGCGAACTGCATGGAGAGACGCTTGTCATCGAGCAAAGCGCGGCCACGAATGTGACGGCGACGGACATGACCGCCCGCCAGTCCGCCATGGTACAGGCCACCGTCACCAACCTCGCTGCGACTTCCAGCGCTCTGGTCTATACCCAGGCGACCAACGTGAATCTCAACGCCGGCAGCCAGTCGGTTGCGGTTGTCGCCGCCGGCGAGACCCGGATGGACCAGTCTGCTGCGCAGGTGCTCGTTGCCGATCAGGTTAACGAAGTGAAGTCGTCTGCGCTTGGCATCGTTGTGGCTAACAGCGTCGCGTTGCGCGACTCAACGGTGGCGATCCTGATTGCGAGAAATGTCGAGGGCAACGTATCGCCCCAATTGGATACACGCGGCGCAGTCATCGCGGGCGCGATTGCAGGCGCGGTGCTCAGCGTGGTCTTTGTAGCGACCAACCTGCTCATGGCCCGCAGGCGCAGGTAGCGCGGCCGGGATGCTGTAAAATCAGCAGGCTGTTCAGCAGATAGAATGCCGGCGCTGAGAGAGCGATCCCAGCGCGGTCAGAGAATTAGTTCCGTATCAGCAAGGACTGGACGGCAAAACCGAACATTGAGCGAGACTAAATGAAGTTCTTCCGACCAACAGAAAATACCAGGTTTCACATCGACTATGCGTGGTTTGAGGAGAACGGCCAGGACGTGCGGGTACTCATCCACAAATGCCTGACAGCGGAACAGCAGGAGCAGGTGGGGGCGCCGGGGCAAACGGAGATGTACGACTATGTCGACGAACAAACCGGCGAAGTACAGCGCTTCGACCAGGTGCTTCACATTATCCGCACGCAGAACGCCGCCGACCCGAACTTTGTGACGCAACGCACGCCGGTATTTGAGGCGGCATTTCGCATTTTCCTGCTGAACAATAACCAGCCGCTTACCGCGCTCGACCTGGCTGTGCGGATGAAACGCAAACCGGCCGAGGTGCTGTCGCAGTTGAGCGGGCGCTCTGTGTATAATGGAATCCGACCGATTTTCGACGCGTAATATTGGCCTGAATACGCCGTAAAGGTCGTTATTCACGAGCAAAATAGCCCCCGTAGCTCAATGGACAGAGCGGAGCACTTCTAATGCTAAGGTTGTGAGTTCGAGTCTCGCCGGGGGCGCTGACAGGCTGCACCACTTGTCACCGAGGCTTGCATATTAAAACAAGAAGCCCGATCGAGAATCGATCGGGCTTCTTGTTAACTCAGGGATACAGCCGGTTCAGCAATCTTGGGAACGGGCTGGCTTCCCGCACGTGCTCGATCCCGCAGATCCACGCCACGGTGCGCTCCACCCCCATGCCAAAGCCACTATGCGGCACGCTGCCATACTTGCGCAGCTCGATGTACCACTTGTACGCCGCCTCCGGCAGGTCCTGGTCGTGGATTCGCCTCAACAGCAAGTCTGGATCGCTGATGCGCTCGCTCCCGCCGATGATTTCGCCGTAGCCCTCCGGCGCCAGCAGATCGGCGCTCTTGCACACTTCGGCCCGGCCCGGATAAGGTTCCATGTAGAAAGCCTTCACCGCCGAAGGGAAACCGGTCACGAAGACTGGTTTATCGTGGAGTTGCGTCAGGGCGGCTTCGTGCGGCGCGCCGAAGTCCATGCCCCACGTCATGTCCAGCAACTGCTTCTGTTCGGGATCATCGGCAGCGGCCTGCAGTTCCTTGAGTTTGGCGACGGCGTCGTCATATGTCATTCGTGGGAAGGGCGGCGCAATATGAGCGAGTTTCGCCGGATCCCGTCCAAGCAGTTTTAATTCGCTCGCATTTTCCTTCAACACGGATTGCACGATGGTGCTGACGAACTGCTCCTCTATTTCCAGCAATTGCTCCAGGTCGCAAAAGGCGACTTCCGGCTCAACCATCCAGAACTCGGTCAAGTGGCGGCGGGTCTTGCTTTTCTCCGCGCGGAAAGTCGGCCCGAAGCAATACACCTTGCTGAACGCGAAGATATCCGCTTCGTTGTACAGTTGGCCGGTCTGCGCCAGGTAAGCCTTATCGTCGAAATAGCCCACCTCGAACAGGTTGGTGGTGCCTTCAGCCGCGGATGGCGTTAAGATCGGCGTGCTGACCTCGATATAACCATGCTGATCCAGCCAGGCGCGAATTGCGCGCATGACGGTTGCGCGTATGCGCAGGATCGCCCACTGCCGCGATGAGCGTATCCAGAGGTGCCGGTTATCCATCAGGAACTCGACGCCGTGTTCTTTAGGCCCGATGGGATACTCCTCGGCCTTCTGAATGATCTGCAGCGATTGCACGCTCAGTTCGTACCCGCCGGGTACGCCGGGGGCGCGTTGGTCGGCGCGCACGACGCCGGTGACGATCAGCGACGATTCCTGCGGCAATCGCAGCGCCGATTCAAAAGTCTGCTCATCGACATCGCGTTTGAAGACCACGCACTGCGCGATGCCAGTGCCATCGCGCACCTGCATGAATACCAGCTTGCCTTTGTCGGTGCGCGCGTAAAGCCAGCCCTGCAAAGTGACGGTTTCGCCGATGTGTTCAGACAGTTCAGTAATGCCAGTTACCATGCGACCTCCAGGCCAAATCATACATGACGAACGCATAACCATGATGCGCCATACGATACGGCTGAATGTGCATCAATATGCGCCGATATCGCGCAGGCGCTCATCGCTGATGCCGAAATGGTGCGCGATCTCGTGCCGGAGTACGTGTGCGATCTCCGCGCGCAGCTCGTCAACCGTATGACAGTGCATCATGATGGGCCGGCGGTACAGGCTGATCTTGTCGGGAGCAACCATCTGGTAACCGCTGCCTCGCTCGGTCAGCGGTATACCGTGGTAAAAACCCAGCAGTTCGGCGGGGTGGCGAATGCGCGCCTGCCGCAAGGTCTCGGCATCAGGCCACTCGTCAATCACGATCTCAACGTTGCTCAGCCGGGCGCGAAACTCTTCCGGCAAGCCGTCCCACGCCTCATCAACCAGCCTGTCGAACTCCTCTGGATTCATGCGCCGCTATTTTATCGGTTATCCACTTGTCGAGGTAGATCGATCGCGCACCAGTCGGCGCACATCGCCGGCTGTGCGCGCCAGCAGCGCAGCCTGAGCCAGTGTCCGGGATGTTTCGTATTCCAACGACCTGACGACGGCTTTGATGGCCGGTATGGCGGCGACATTCATGCTGAGTTCGTCGACCTCCAGACCAACCAGCACGGGCGCCGCGGTTGCATCTGCGGCAACTTCGCCGCAGACCGCCGACCATTTACCGTGACGATGCGCGGCCTGGGTTACTTCGTTTACCAACCGCAGTACCGAGGGGTGCAGAGCATCGCTGAGATAAGCCACCTGCGAGTTGCCGCGCTCCGCCGCCAGCGTATATTGCGTAAGGTCGTTGGTGCCGATGCTGAAGAAATCGACCATGGGGGCGAATATTGACGCCATCAACGCTGCAGATGGCGTCTCGATCATGATCCCGACCTGCATGGGCCAGGCATGAACGATACCGTCGGATGACAACGTGTTGTGCGCCTGCTCGATGATGTCGCGCGCCTCGGCGAGTTCCTCCACCAGGCTGACCATCGGCAGCAGGATACGCAGGTTGTGGCCGACGCCGGCGCGCAGGATGGCGCGTATCTGGGTTACAAACAACTCGGGTTGTTGCAGCGACAAGCGGATGGCGCGCATGCCGAGGAAAGGGTTCGCCTCGACCGGTAGATGGAGATAGGGGATCGATTTGTCGCCGCCGACATCCAGTGTCCGCACGATGGTGGGGCGTCCCTGCATGGCTTCAGCCACCTGGCGCAGCGTGTCCACCTGTTCATCTTCGCTCGGCGCTGACGCGCGCGTCATGTAGAGAAACTCCGTGCGCAGCACGCCGACCGCTTCTGCGCCATTCTGCAGCGCAACCCGCGCATCGGCCAGGCCGCTCAGGTTGGCGGCCAGTTCCACACGATGCCCATCCCGCGTCAGGGTGAGCGACTGGCTTTGCTGCTGCAATCGCCGGCGCGTTTCCAGCCACGACTTGCGCTTCGCCGTCAGAGCCTGGATGACGTCGGATGTCGGATTCACCCATATAGCGCCACTTGTGGCGTCGAGACCGACCGTCGCCCCCTCCGTGAGCGCGTCGATCATACCGCCTGCGCCGGCAACAGCCGGGATGCCGAGCGCGCGCGCCAGTATCGATGCATGCGAACTGGCGCTGCCCGCGGCGCTGATCAGCCCCAACACGTTGGCCGGTTCGAACTGGGCGACCTGCGCCGGTGTAAATTCGTCGCTTGCCAGGATGACCGCATCCGGGAAGTCAAGACTTATGGCGCTTTCGCCATCGGATAACGCGGCGAGAACCTGGGCGCCTATGTCGAGTACGTCAGTGGCGCGTTCGCGCATATAGGCATCGGGCAGGTTGCGGTAGGCGACCACCACCTCGTCGATGGCCGTTTGCCAGGCCGTTTCGGCGCTATGATGGTTGTGTTCGATCAGTTCCCTGGCTCGACCGGTGAGCATTTCATCGTCCAGAATCAGACGATGTGCCGTAAAGATACCAGTCTGTTTTACAACCCCGCCGTTGCCGAGTTGCGCGATACGCTTGTCGATGGCATCCGCACAGGTTTTGATAGCCTGGATCAGGTGTTGCCATTCGCGGGCAGGGTCCGTCGCAACCGCCGCAGCGCGGGGAGCAGGCGATGGTGCCGCATGCAGGCGCCTGAGCGTGCCGATGGCAATACCTTCGGATACGGGCACTGCCTTCAATGCGGTCTCCTCAAGCGAGGTAAGGGGAACCGGCCGGCTGGCTGCGCTTATGACGGTGTTCCCTGCGCCCCGCATCGCTTCAACCTCGCCGAAACCATCCTGTACGAGGTCAACCAGCGCCTGAAGCGCTTGTGCGGACTGCGGCCCGCTGGCATTGATGATTATCTGATCGCCCTGTGCGGCGCCAAGCGTTGCCAGCTTGTTCAGGCTTTTAGCGGATACAGGGCTGCTTCCGGAGCCCGCTTTCTGTACGTGCACCTCGGCGTCGAAGCTGGCTGCAGTCTGGATAAAACGGGCGGCTGGACGCGCGTGCAATCCATGCGGGTTGATCAGCGTCACGGTGGCGCTGGTCGTACCAGGTGGTTGAATTACCTGTTCAGCAGCGACCCGCGGCGCGGGCTGAATCGCTGCGCCCAATTGCTCCAGCTTGGGGTGCAACGCTTGAGAGGCCTCCCGACAAACCGTGTCCAGATCTGCGCCTAACCCAGCCTGGATGGCCGCCGAAATCGCGCCTTCGATAAAGGGCGCCGGACACAGCCGCACGCGCTTACGCAGGTCATCCGGCAGCAGATCAAGCGCCATTTCGGCGCTGAGAATGGCGCTGCCCAGATCCATCAAGACCAGCACGCCGTCGGCATTATCAACATGCTGAATAGCCTCGCTGATCTCCACGGCATCGGTGCCGAACTCCTGTCGCTGCTCTCCTACGCCGGCGGCGATGGCGATGGAGACGCGCCCGGCAGCAACTTGCTTCACCAATGCGGCTGTAGACTCGGCGAGTGCGCGGCTGTGCGAGACGAGGACCAGGTTGACCATCTCAACCAGATGCCAGCGTCGAAGCCGCAGTTTTCAACAGCAGGTACATGGAAGCGGCGCCGGGATCGATATGTCCGGCGCTGCGTTCGCCCAGGTAACTGGCGCGGCCTTTGCGCGCCACCAGCGGAATCGTCGCCTGCATGCCGTCTTGCGCAGCGTCGGCCGATTGTGTGAGCGCCTCGGCCAGTGTTGCGTTCCGGATGGCGGCGTCCTTCAGCGCCTGTAAAGCCGGCGCCAGCGCGTCCAGCATGGTTTTATCGCCGATGGCTGCTTTACCGCGCGCAATGATGCCGTTCAACGCGGCTTCCAGCATGGCAATCCAGTCGGTCAGGCTCAGCTCTTCTTTGCCGGCGCTCGATAACGCTTCCTGCAGAAAGAAGGCGCCATACAGCGGCCCACTGGCGCCGCCCACAGTCGAGACGAGTGTCATGCCGGTTGTTTTGAGTATCTGGGCGATATCTTTATCGCCAACGGATGGCAACTTGGCGGCGACTGCACGGAAACCGCGATCCATATTCACGCCGTGATCGCCATCCCCGATCGCTGCATCCAGTTCCGTCAGGTGATCCCGATTCACCGCCACGACCTGCGCAAAGTCGTTGATCCACCGCACGATATCTTCTCTGTGTATGGTTTGTGGTTCCATGTGTACTCGCTTCCCGATGGCGGGTGTCATATCCCCCAGCGTAACCCGGGGGTTTTAATCGGCGCATCCCACAACTTCAACAGCGTTTCATCCATTTTCAGTAACGTAATGGAACACCCGGCCATCTCAAGGCTGGTGATGTAGGGGCCGACCAGGCTCCGCACAACTTTCAGCCCGTGCTGCGCGGCGATCTCGGCCGCCCTGCGATACACGATGTACAACTCGCTCAAGGGCGTGCCGCCCATGCCGTTCACAAATAGCAGGACCTCGTCGCCACGCCGATAAGGCAGGTCCGAGATGATGGGTTCCATCAGCATGTCAGTGATTTCATCAGCAGGCTGCACGGGCATGCGTTTGCGCCCCGGCTCGCCGTGGATGCCGATGCCGATTTCCATCTCGTCATCCGGCAGTTCGAACATGGCATGTCCTATGTGCGGCGCCGTGCACGACGTCAGTGCCATTCCCATACTGCGACCCCAGTCCTTGACCTGCCTGCAGATATCGCCAACCTCTTTAAGCGAACGGCGTTCCTCAGCGGCGGCGCCGGTGATCTTCTCGGCCAGCACCGTGAGACCCACCCCGCGCCGTCCGGCTGTGTACAGGCTATTGGTGACTGCTACGTCGTCATCGATGATGACGGTGTCGATCTCAATGCCCTCAGACCGGGCAAGCTCGGCGGCCATCTCGAAGTTCATCAGGTCGCCGGTGTAATTCTTGATGATATGCAATACGCCGGCGCCGCCGTCCACTGCCTTGCTGGCTTCCAGCATCTGATCCGGGGTGGGGCTGGTAAAGATAGCGCCGGGGCAGGCCGCATCCAGCATTCCCATGCCCACATACCCGCAGTGAAGCGGTTCGTGGCCGCTGCCGCCGCCGGAAATGACGCCGACTTTGCCGCGCACAGGCGCATCGATGCGCGCCACATAGATTGGATCGAAGTTCACGCGCACCATGCCCGCATGCGCTGCGGCGAAACCTTCCAGTGATTCCCGCACGACGTCGTCCGCACGGTTTATTAGCTTTTTCATTTTGTTCTCCCGTGTCATTGCTGACAGCAGCGCCGATCCAATCGATTGTAGATGGCTTCAATTCGCTGTCAAGAAAGCCGGTCAAAGCTATACTGCGCTTAGCACCGTGCGTCACATTCATAACCTGAAGGGAACGATAGAAATGGAAATCAAGCTACAGGAACTGAAGAATCGTCTGATGGAGGTCAACGACCTCGAGGCAGTGGGCGCACTGTTGAACTGGGATCAGTCAACCTACATGCCTTCCGGCGGCGCGGCTGCGCGCGGTCGTCAAATGGGCACGCTGGCACAACTGTCCCATGAGAAAGCCACCAATCCAGAAATCGGGCGCTTACTCGATGCTTTGCGGCCGTACGAGGAGAGTCTGCCCTACGAGTCCGACGACGCCAGCCTGATCCGTGTGGCGCGCAGGCAGTATGAACTTGCCACCAAGGTGCCGCCTGCATTCATGGCGCAGTTGCAGACGCATATGGCGGAAAGTTACGATATCTGGACGCGCGCACGCCCGGCTGATGATTTCAAGATGGTGCAGCCTGCGCTGGAAAAGACGCTGGACCTGAGCCGCCAACTGGCCGGTTATTTCCCAGGTTATGAGCACATAGCTGATCCTCTGATCGACTACGCGGACTATGGCATGAAGGCATCCACGGTGCGCGCGGTGTTCAACGAGTTGCGCGACAACCTGGCACCGATTGTCCAGGAGATCACCGCGCA
This sequence comes from Chloroflexota bacterium, assembly GCA_023382055.1. Taxonomy (GTDB): domain Bacteria; phylum Chloroflexota; class Anaerolineae; order J036; family Brachytrichaceae; genus CAIXPS01. The sequence goes on along the minus strand of JAMCQN010000147.1, from coordinate 3,637 downwards.
GGCGCCTGTGGATGATTCCTGTCTGCATCAGTTCTTCCCGGAAGATAAGCAATTGGCCTTTGGCCTGGATGTCATCAAACGTTTCGGGTATGACTTTGATCGCGGGCGGCAGGACAAAACCCATCACCCTTTCATGACGAAGTTCTCGCTGGGCGACGTGCGAATCACCACGCGCGTACAGGAGCACGACCTGGGCGAGGCGATCTTCAGTACCATGCACGAGTCGGGCCATGCCATGTATGAAATGGGCATCAATCGAGCCTACGAAGGCACGCCGCTGGCGAATGGCACGTCATCGGGCGTGCATGAAAGCCAGTCGCGCACGTGGGAAAACCTGGTCGGGCGCAGCCGCGGATTCTGGCAATTTTTCTATCCGAAGTTGCAGGCTGCGTTTCCGGAGCAACTCGGTTCGGCGTCGTTTGAAACGTTCTACCGCGCCATCAACAAGGTGCAGCGCTCGTTGATCCGCACCGATGCGGACGAAGTGACTTACAACCTGCATCCGATTATCAGGTTCAACCTGGAACTGGAATTGCTTGATGGCAGTCTGGAGGTGCGCAACTTGCCGGAGGTCTGGCGCGAACGTTACACAGCGGCAATCGGCATCACGCCCCCTGACGATAAAGATGGCGTGCTGCAGGATGTGCACTGGTACGGCGGCCTCATCGGCGGCGCGTTCCAGGGTTACACGCTGGGGAACATCCTGGGGGCGCAGTTCTTCGATACAGCGCTGTCCGCACACCCGGAGATACCCCAACAGATCGCGGCCGGCGAATTTGACACACTCCACAACTGGTTGAAAGAGAACATCTACCAGTATGGGTCGAAGTTTACGGCGGACGAACTCGTCCGGCGCGTGACCGGCGGGCCGCTGGATATCAAGCCCTATATCGCGTATTTGAAGCGGAAGTATGGCGAGTTATACAAACTCAGTTGACGGCGGCTGAACCGCAGAGCCTTTATGGAAAAACAAAGCGCCGCATCATTGCGGCGCCCATCGTGATTTGAATAATGCGCGCCAATAATACCATCAGCAGCGCGGTCGCTAAGCTTCTCAGAACGACTTAACACTATACATCTATCATACATAGATTATGGCGAATAGAGTTCAATTAGACAAAGAGGCGCCTGATTTCACTCTCATCGACTTCAGCGGTTCTACGGTCAGGCTTGCGGATTTTCGCGAGCGCAAACACGTTGTTCTGGTGTTTAACCGTGGATTTGTCTGACCGTATTGCCGTGCGCATATGGCGCAGTTGCGCCAGGGGTATCCGGAATTTGTCTCACGCGATGCTGAAATAATCGTAGTCGGACCGGAGAACGCACCCGCCTTCAAGTCATACTGGACGGCGGAAAACCTGCCGTATATCGGCCTGCCAGACCCGCAGAAGACGGTTCTCAGGCTCTATGGACAGGAAGTTAATCTGTTCAAACTCGGGCGTATGCCTGCACAGGTAATCATTGACAAGGCTGGCATCGCTCGTTATGTCCACTATGGACATGACATGACCGACATTCCGACTAATCAAGAGATCATATCCATCCTCGACCAACTAAACCAGAGGGATAAAACGACTGAGCTTTAACCGCATATCCGGCGTTTAACCACGCCATTGCCCGGTTCGTGGGGTATCACCTGGACGCTGTTGCATGCGCGTGATATCTACAAGGACGCGTGCTTGCGCAACTGGTTCAGGGTTGCGCCGAAGTCTTTTGGATACGGGGCCTCAAACTGCATCTCCTCATTCGTGCGCGGGTGTCGAAACATAAGCTGGAATGCATGCAACCCGAGCCGACTGAGGAGAGGTCGTTCGTTTTCAGTTTCACCTCTGTAATTGCGCTTGATTGCCGAAAGCAGAATGGGGCTTGCTGTGCCGTAGAGCTGATCGACGGCAACCGGCGAACCCAAAGTCATCAGGTGCACGCGTATCTGGTGGGTGCGCCCCGTTTCGGGCCGAGCTTCTATCAACGCAAAACGCGCCGCGCCGCGCCCGAACTTTTCCAGCACTCGGAAGTGGGTAATAGCTGGTTTGCCGGCGTCGTAGTCCACTACGGTGCGATGGAAGCGATCCGCGTCAATCACCAGCGGCGCCGATAGCGTGCGCTCCGCCCACACTGGATGGCCATTGACCAGCGCGTGGTATATCTTGGTCACCTCGCGCCCTTCAAACAGGCTGTTCAAGATTTTGTGCGCTTCCTCGTCGCGTGCAAGGACCATCACTCCACTGGTGTCGCGATCCAGCCGATGTACGGGCCATAAATGTCCGTACTCCGGCGCCAGAATGGCCGCCAGGCTGGTATTTTCGTTGCTGCCGCCTTCGGGAACAGAAAGTAAATCCGCCGGTTTGCTGATAACCAGAATGGCCTGATCCTGATAAAGAATAGATACCTGATGTTTCAGAGACATTTTATTCAGCCCTGATTGTAAGTGATTGACCCGTGTGGGTACCCGGCGCTGGAATGTAACCGCGCAGGGCATTTTTCGTAATAGTCAGTAGAGACGTACACTATACCTCTACGGACGAATAACCTGGAGGTAAGACTAATGAAACCGACAAAACTGCTCGCGGGGACATGCGTGGTGGTTATAACTGTTGCTTTAACGGCCTGCAACATCACGATCAATCCGGTTACCACTGGGGCGCTGCAGACATACAAGATCAATGTGCCCAGACCGACGGATCTCTCGCAGACCTGGGATGTCGAGCTGGATGTGGGGTCGGCAGGAACCAGTGTCGGCGTCGGGGCGGATGGTCTGGTCAACGGAACAGTCGAGTACAACGTAAACGACTGGAAACCGATGGTGATCAACAGCAACAACGCCGTGCAGATACGCCAGAAAGACTTTAATGGTATACCTCCGCTGAACGCTCAGAATGACTGGCGCCTGAAACTGGGTCAGGGCGTGCCGATGGCATTGACAGTCAGGGGCGGCGCCATGAAAGGCGAATGGGAACTGGGCGGCCTGTCTCTGGTCAAGTTTGACTGGCAGCAGGGCGCGGCCGATACGACGATTCGTTTCAGCGCGGCAAATCCCGCCAATATGGATAGCTTCAAAATCGATGCGGGTGCATCAACGCTGAAGGTGTTCGGGCTGGCCAACACCAATGCACAGACAGCGACGTTAAACATCGGCGCCGGCAGTCTGAACTTGCGCATGGATGGCAAGCTGGCGCGTGACTTGTACCTGACGCTGGAGGGCGGCGCTGCCGCCATTATCGTGGATTCCGGCGGGAATCCGGTGCAGGTTGTTGTGGGTCAAAGTCTGACGGCTGTCACGAGCGGCGACTGGTCGTCGGATGGCGATACGTACACGTCGCCCGAATGGACCAAGAAAGCGAGTCCAAAAATAACGGTGCAGGCCAAAATGGGCGCATCGACACTAAATCTGGTCAGCGGCCAGTAGTAGACGGTTGAGCGACACATAAAGCCTCGCACCCCTTTGTGTTCCCGCTGCAACAGCGCGAACCGTTCAGTATCGCCTTCGATCTGATCGGGAGCTTTTTTATGGGGTGCGACTCAAGATTTTGCATGATCGGGAGTAGACGACATTGTTTGAGCGTTACCAACGGGCATGTTACGCCAAGGAGTAGCCGGCTTCAGTTTGAAGCCAGAGGGGAGGGTACCGACGGGAACA
>JAMCQN010000106.1 GCA_023382055.1 Chloroflexota bacterium | reverse complement strand
TCTGCGCGGGTTTGCGCCGCATGCCGCGCTGCTCCCCGCGCCGCACCATCGCGAGATAGAAGAACTGCACGCGCTGGCGGGGCGTCATGCGGCGCAGGCTCAATCGGGGCGGGCGCGCAGGCGTTGGCGCGCTGCGTTCCGCTGACGCGCGCAGGCGCCTGATCCCCGCGTCCACCGCGACGGCGATGCGCCCCGACACCCGGCGCAGCAACTGCCACAACTGGCCTAACCCCTGCGCCAGCCAGCCCAGCAGCGGGATGCTGCGCAGCGCGTCCAGCAGGGCGCGATGCCGGCTGAAATACTGCTTCAGCGCATAACCCACCACGATCAGGAAGATAGCCCAGAACAGCAGCGATTGGATGAAGTCAAGCAGCGGGTTCGCGGTGGGCGGCAGATCCTGGTTGGGCGTTTTCGGCATCAGCGGCGCGGTGGGCGGTGCGCCGGGCGACACCGGCCCCTGACCCAGCAACCGCATCAACAGGCTCAGCGGGAAGGTCAGGATGACCATCAGGACATAGACGATGATCTGCAGCGCCGTAATCAGAGCGCCAAGCGCGTATTGCAGCGTCTGCAGCAGCCCGACCGTGTAGCGCGTGGGCAGCAGGCTGACCACCAGCGCCACAATCGCCAGGAAGCCGATGCTGTAGGCGGCCCAGCGCCACGCGATGCCCGGGTTGATCGTGGCGCGCTCGCGGAACCACGCCGCGCGCATGGCGGAATAGCGCGTCAGGCTCAGCAGGACGAAGCCGAGGAACACATAGATCATCAGGTTGGCGGCGTTGACCTGCGCCGCCGCGCTCTCACTCACGCTCAGGCGCAGATAGCCGTGCGTCAGAACCGTCACCACGATCATGACGGCGGCCACCAGCACCACCTTGAGCGTCAACTGGCGGTGAAACGCGGCGCGGTCGTTGCGAAACTCGTTCTGGCGCTCGCGTTCAAGAAGGTCGTCATCGGCTTCCAGGTCGATCAGGTTGCCGCTGAACTGTGCGCACAGCAGATACACGCCGAACACCACCAGACAGGCCAGCAGGTACTCGCCCGTGAAGAAGGTGGTCAGGAAGTCTTTCTCCCACAACGGCAGGTCGCGCGCGAGTTGATCGAATCCGCGCATGGCGTAGATCAGCAGCTTGAGCAGGATGAGGATGGAGACCAGTTCGCTGGCGCGGTAACCGATCCATTCGCGGCTGAAGACGGAGAGACGCCGCGTGATGCGCGTGCTGTACAGCGCCTCCAGCGCGACGGCGAAGCTTACCACACTGAGATACGCGCCGTCCCAGCCGGGCATGACCGCAGCCAGCACGCCGCCCAGCGTCGCCACGAGGCAAACCATCATCAGGCTGACGATGAAGTAGTTGACGAAGATGGGGAACTGGCGCTCCCACCGGATCGGTTCGCGCTGTGTCGGGTTCGCCATCTATCGCCGCCACACATCCAGGTCCTGCTCGCTGGTGAACTGCTGGATCGGGATGCCAAAATGCTCCGCCTTATGCCTGATCTCGTCAGCTTCGACGACGTGCCCGCACAGGATGAGCACCACATTCAGTCCGGCGCGGCGCGACTGGAACAACTCCTCAAACAGGGACTGATCGGCGTTGCCGGTGATGAGAATGACCGTCGCGCCCCACACCAGATGCACGCGCTCGCGCCGCAGCAACTGGACGAACGAGTTGTGTTCGGTCGTCTGGATGCGCGCCAGCACGTCGAGGATGCGCATAAGGTGGCCGCGGCCTTTCTCCGGCGGCAGCAACGGCGCGCGCCCGTCGCTGCTGAGGATGTCGGCGCCGTTGGTGACGAATCCCACGGTTTGCTTTTTGGCCGTGATCCAGTTCGCGATGGATGCCGCCACGACGATGCCCAGCTCGGTGGCGTCGTTCTGCGTGCGGTAGTAATAGTCAGCGCGATCCAGGTCGAGGAAGATGGCGGTCTCCAAGGCGATCGACGGTTCGAATAATTTCACCTGCATGCGCCCGGCGACGGCGGTAGCCTTCCAGTCCACGCGCCGCAGCGAGTCGCCCGCCGCGTAGTCGCGCTTGCCGCGCACGCGCGAAGGGTCTTCGAAGATGGGCTGGTGATGGCGCAGCGTGCCCATGGGCGAACGCGACGGCAGGCCGATGTTCGTCAGCGGGATGATCTTCGGATACACGGTCAGGTACTCGACCTCGCTCTGGCGGCCCTGCTCCTCATTCAGCCCCAGCAGGTCGCCTGAGTGCAGGAACAGCGGCCCCACCTGGTAGTAGCCGCGTCGCGCCGGCTGCACGGTGTACTCGAAGCGGCGATTGGCGCGCGGGCCCAGGCTGACCACCTGCCTGAACACGCCTGCGCCGATCAGTTCCGTGGGCAGGCTGTCGTGCAGGCGCAGCCACACCACCGGCAGGCGGCCCGCGTTGTGGAGGTCAATGCGGATGGCGATCCTGTCATTGACGAATGCGCGGTTGTCGAACGTGCGCAGCACGCGCACATTTTTGAGCGCCCGCACGCTCCACCAGCGGCTGACCGCAACCGTGCCGACTGCGAAGTAAAACAGCGTGAGGACGAAATCCGCTTGCAGCAGCGCTGCCAGGGCCAGGATGATGACTACGAAGATGATGAAGTATTCACTCACGGGCAATGCGACCAGGCTTGGTTGGTTAGCGCCAATTCTAGTGCAATAGGGTCTATCCGGCAGTCCAACGGGTGCATTCGCTAGCGGGGGCAAGCGACCCGCCAAAGATGATCGAAGGCGTTGGACATGAGAGAGGCGCACTAAAAGTGATATGATTTCTGTCAAGGGCTTTACCGGGTGAGTTTGGGTTTTGGTCGACTACAACTCTACTCGATCGTCCCTTTTTTATGTTCCCCGGTTTGGCGAAGGTATTGTTAAATAGAAAGAATTTGCCGCCAAGGAAAAACTTGAAATCGTCCTTTCCGCTCCGGTTCAAGGCGAGGCGGGCGGAAGGGGGGTGTGGGGGGAATTCCGCCCGCCTCGCCCAGTCAGTTCCTTCGGATATTTTCAAACAGACACCGCCAGTTAGGAAATGAAGTCATTGGCTCGCCCTCGCAGAGGGCGAGCCAAACCTTTCATTTTCCAACTAGCGGAGAGGACAGGATTTGAACCTGCGACGGATTTTACCCGTACACGCTCTCCAGGCGTGCGCATTAGACCAGACTATGCTACCTCTCCGTGCAGCCCGGATTATAGCGCAGGCATGGGCAATGTACGACTACCTGCCGCGTCACCGGCCCCGACGAGCAGGTGGAACTGGATGCCGGCCGTATCGTGTATACCCCGGCGGGCGAATGGCATATCATCGAGAACCGCAGCGCGGACCCGCTGCTGATGTTCCTGACGGTGACGCCGAATATCGTGCCCAGCCACACCTTCTTCGATGCGACAGGCAAGCCTTATGCGCGCAGCATGCAGCCGCTGACGCATCCATAATCCGCGCCCCATCCCGGCGCGTGAATGACCGCAGTCACAATGCGACGTGGCGATAGTCACTGGCGCATCCGTACGCGCGGGCTTAAGATAAACAGGCATAGAGGTGAAATTGGCATTATGAAGCAGAAGACTCTTTCAATCGCAGCGCTGATCGGCTGCGCAATACTGGCGTTTTCACCGGCGCTGCCCGTACAGGCAGATGCCCGCCGGCCATCGGACATCCTGGACTATACGCCGGAGGTGGGGCAGGTCACGAAGGTGATCGACGGGCAGACGATTCAAGTCAGCCTTGAGGGCGGACCGGTCGTCACGGTCCGCTATATCGGCATCAACGCGCCGACCGGCGGCGCCTGCATGGCGAGCCAGGCCGCGAACGCCAACGCGGCGCTGGTATTGGGCCAGACGGTACGTATGGAATCGGATGCGCAGGATGCAGCGCCGGACGGCACATTATTCCGGTATGTCTACCTGTTGAACGCCAGGATGACCAGCGAAGAGCTGATCAAAGGCGGATACGCCGTCGCGAATATCGCAGATCCGAATATCAAACACCAGGGCGATCTGAACGATCTCGAAACCCAGGCCCGGGCGAGCGGGGCCGGCGGATGGAGCGCCTGCGGCTGGAAGTCCAGCGTCGTCATGGCGCCGGGAACCTGCCTGACCATCCCGCTGGAGGACCTGGCCGCCAATACGGAGACCGTCCCTGAACTGGGGATGCTGCACGACGGCGATTGCGTGATCATTGACAAGGCGGCCAATCCCAATGGCCCTGAGTGGTCCGGCAAATATATCTATCATCCAGCCGGCTCGGTCATAAGTTACAGCTCGATGTACCTGCGCTGGAAGGATGGCATGGTCAACGTCGACGTGGATCAGAACGGCGTTGGCGCCGCGCATGTCATCCGGCACACGGCCATGGTAGAGAAGCACCGCGGACCATACACGTTCCGGCGTAATGACAATGTCCCAGCCTACGCGGAAATCCAGCAGGTGATCCATGATACGGGTCAGCCGGAGATGCTGGAAATCCAGAACCCGCGCACGTGGCTGCTCAAAGACCTGGGCAATGGCAAGGTCATGCCGCTGATCGACGCATTTACTTATGTATCAGGCGATTTTCGCGATGTCATGGTCGGGCCGGGCGGGTACCTTTTCTAAGCGTATGTCACACTTAGCGATGACCGCCCGGTCGCTCCGCAACGCGCGGCTTATTCCCCCGCAGCGATGCCGTAGAGCCTCTCGATCAGCGACGGTATGCGGTCGGTGATGGGCAGCAGCACCTGCGCGCCGGCCGGCGTGGTGTAGTCCTGCACGCAGGTCTCATCCATCACGACGCGATTGATGTTACCGGCCGGCAGATCCTTGGCGATGTTAACCAACTGGATCATCTCCGGCAAGCTGAGATCCGTCGACACCGCGCCGGTCAGCGTGCCCATGATGTCGGGCGCGTTGGCGATCAGGTTGGGCAGCGCGTCCGTGCTCAGCACGCGGTCGCGGATCGCCATGATGATCTCCTGCTGGCGGCGCATGCGGTAGATGTCGCTGGAGCCGTGGCGCGTGCGCGCGTACTTCAGCGCCGTCGCGCCGTCCATGTGATGCATGCCCTTGCTGATCACAAACGGGTCGTAGTGATAGTTCATGTCGGGGTAAGCCTGATCGTTGATATCCTGATCGACATACACGTCGATGCCGCCCACCAGGTCCACCAGCTTCTCCACAGCGAAAAAGTTCACGCGCACGTAATGCTGGATGGGCAGGCCGAAGACTGTGCTGACCTGGCGCATGGCGTATTGCGGGCCGCCCAGCGCCATGGCTGTGTTGATGCGGTCGCTGCCGTGGCCGTCCAGCGGCACATACAGGTCGCGCGGAATGCTCAACATGCCGGCCGTCTTCGATATCGGATCGATCGTCATGATGATCATCGTATCGGTTTTGGCATAGGCAGCGTTCTCAGCCGGACGCTGGTCCAGCCCCATCAATAGCACGTTGATGCGCTGGGTATCCTGCGGGGTAACCGTTGGCGCCGGCGTGGCGACGGCTGCGACCTGCGCCGCAGGCGCCGGCGTGGCGGGATCACCCTGGTTATAAAACTGGGTCAGGATCTGATCCGGCTGGTTCGCCTTGTGGCTGTTCGCCAGCAATGTCAACGCCCCCGCCGCAATGACGACCAGCGTGAAGATCATCCCGATGACTACTGCACCGATCATACGCCTGGGCCAGCGCCTGATCGCAAATATCTGTTTCGCTTTCATCAATCCATACTCGACGATGCTGCTGTCTCTTATCCTGCTGGAGGGTATTCTAGTCCGCGCGGCCATGTGATGTTCACCGTTGTTTCATGTAGACTTTGATCGAGGAGTATGGCATGAACCCAAACTGGTCGCAGGGCGATATCCCGATCAATAGCAAACGCCTTCACTACACCCGCACCGGCGAGGCGACAGGGGAATGCGCGGATGACATTCGCCCGCAGTGGCACCCGCGCGTGAAGAAGGAACTGGTGCGCCGCCTGTATGAGAACGACGCGCGCGGCCTGCGCGATGAAGACCTGATCGCGCGGGTCGGCTTCGCGCTGCTGTTGCGCTGCCAGAGCATCCTGATCGCGACCGAGGCGCACGCGGGACGCGCGACCTGCCCGCGCTGCGAGGCGATCATTCCCCATCACTCGCAACCGGATGAAGCGCTGGTCTGCGCGAGGTGCGGCTGGCAGACTACCTGGGCGGCCTATCACCGGTCATACCGGGATCGGCAACTGTTCGGCGGCGGCGCGGTGGACGCCTTCCGCAATTACGCCGAAATCTACCCCCAGGCCAGGGCGGCGCGCGAGCGCATGCTGCTGATCGATCAACTGCTGCACGCCTTTCACACGCAGTTGACGCGCGACACATCGCGCCCCGCCGCCTGCAACCTGATTGCCGGCAAGAGCAGCGACATCCTCGTATTCCTCGACAGGCTGACCTTCGGCGAGGGCAGCGCGCCGGAGTTGCAGCAGGCGCACGCGGCGTGGCAGGCCACGGCGATGGAATCCGACTGGATGCGCAACGTGTTGCGCGAGAGCCGCCGGCGCCGCGCCGGGCGCGAGGGCGACTGAACAGCGCGTATTGCCTATCCCGCTATGAACGGCGCTTCGTCGTCGATGTTGCCCACAAACTCCGGCAGGCCATGGTGCCCCAACTGCTGGCGGATCGACATGTTCTCGCCGGTGTGATACCAGTAGTGGTAAATCACGCGCTGCATCAGCGTGCCGAAGGTGAATTGCCCATCCTGCGGGTTGCCGCTGAACGGATGCGGTTCCAGCAGCTTGTCGGCGTTGAGCGTCTCCAGCCACGGGTCGGCCGCCTGTGTGATTGTGCGCCAGGAGTCCAGCGCCTCGGCGAGCGGGGGCGTGCTGGCCGGCGCGCCGTAAGCGTACTGTTCGTTCACGCGCGGCAGAAGATAAGCGCCCTGGCCGCGCCACAGCCAGTAGCGTTGTTCCTGCCAGGCCAGATGCCCGACGTTCCAACTGATGCAGTTCATAGGCAGGATGCGCCGGCGCGCATCCGCGTCGCTCACGCCGTCGATGGCGCGCAGGAATTCGCTGCGCGTGAAACGCAATTGCAGAACAAGCGGATGAGTCATCAGAATGCCTCCTCGGTATATGGTTCAGAGATTGGAGATTGGAGATTAGAGATTTGATGTTTGATGCTTAACATCTGAACTTTAGCACGTGACTCACCAATCTCCAATCTCCAATCTCCAATTTCTAATCTCTAATCTCTAATTCCCAATAGTCACGACATCGTGTGTGCTGGAGTAGTCACGACATCGTGTGCGTTCTAATGGTCGATAGTAGTCACGACATCGTGTGCGCTGATGCACAGTTGATTCTTCCAAAGCGGAGGAATCGACATGAGCATGAGCGAGCAGGCGCTTCGACAAGAAGCGATTCGACGACGACTGGCAGGCGAACGTCGC
>JAMCQN010000144.1 GCA_023382055.1 Chloroflexota bacterium | reverse complement strand
CTCTCCCAATCCAGCAGTCGATCTATCTCCTGCTCCATCGCCGCCATCAACTTCGCCTTTATTTCTGCTTTCGTTTTCGCCATACCCCTAAGTTTGCCACTTTTGCGAAATGCACCCCGAGGCGACTGGCGAGTTGACATGTGCGCACGCGGACGTATACTGTAGCGCGTTTAACAATCTAATAAGGTGCCGAGGTAACCCGGAATCTTCGCAGGAAGGTTCTCAGCCCGGATGCTAGGGTGTAAAGGTGGAAGCTGGTGGCAGACGCGTTGTCGCGCGTTTGGAGTCCAGCACTGTGCCGCAACTGTAAGCGACTATGCCGTTCGACGGCCGTCGCGAGTCAGGAAGCCTGCCTCGGTCGAGTTCAGTCATTTCCCTTCTCGAGACCAAGGAGGTAGACTACGATCCGCATTGGACGAATCGCCTTGGGCTGCGCAGCACTGCGCGGCCTTATCAGGCGCAGCTACTGCCGGTCATCCCAAAGAGGCGACCGGCTTTGCTTTTCATGTCAGCCTTATGAGAATGGGCTGCGCACGCACCATATCAAACGTGGCCTGGCAATCGCGGGCGCCGCACTTCCATTAGCGCTGGCGACCGCCGAACGGGCGCTGGCGGCATCCGTAGGCCGGGTTCCGCAGATGCATATCGCGGAAGGTTTCCTGCCGCCATTCTGGGCGGCCTTATGGTTCGCCGCATGCGTACCCTTCTGGGTCATTGGCTATCGATCCCTTCGCCACATCGTTGCTCAACGGTCGGAGAACCGGTTGCTCCTGGCGCTCGCCGCCGCGTATGCATTTGTCTTGTCCTCGCTCAAAATGCCGCTGGTCACCGGCTCCAGTTCGCACCCTACCGGCACCGGCCTTGGCGCGATGCTATTCGGGCCGTGGGCGATGAGCATCATCGGCGCCATTGTGCTGCTGTTTCAAGCCCTGCTGCTTGCCCATGGTGGATTGACCACGCTCGGCGCCAACACATTTTCAATGGCCATCGTAGGGCCAGTCATCGGCTATGCGGTCTTCAAGTCGGCGCGACGCGTGGGACTGCCGATGGCGATTGCAGTTTTCCTGTGTGCAATGCTGGCCGACCTTTCCACGTATGCGATGACATCGCTACAGCTCGCGCTGGCATTTCCCAGCACGCCCGGCGGCGTCATCGCGTCATTCGTGCGGTTCTGTGCGCTCTTTGCAATAGCGCAGGTTCCCATAGCCATCAGCGAGGGGATGCTGACCGTCATCATTGTGAAGGCGCTGAAAGCGCAAAGTCCGCAGGACATCAGCTTCACGCAATTTGGCGGCAGGGAGGTGGCTTAACATGTCGCGAATTCCCACATGGCTTGTAATTGCGGCTGTGGTAACGTGGATCGCCGCGCCGATTCTATTCACCCGCAGTTTCAAAGGTGGAACTGACGACCAGGCGAAAGCGTTGGTCGCCGAGGTTTCGCCAGGTTATCGCCCGTGGTTCACCCCTCTATGGGCTCCCAACCCGGACACGGAAACCCTGCTGTTCGCCGTGCAGACCGGCATCGGATCGGCCGTGCTCGGTTACTACTTCGGCCTTAAGCGCGGCCGTCGCCAAATCACAGCGCCACCCGTCGTGCCGGAGCCGGAGGCGCATGAGCATGTATCAGATTGATCAATCGACCAACACCAACCGTCTAGCGGCGACACGCGCCGAGCACAAGGTAATTGCTGCACTGATCATGCTGGTCGCATGCCTGGCGTTCGACCGTATCAGCACCAGCCTGGTCGCATTGATCGTCGTCGGTGTGCTGGTGATGGGCGTCGCGCGGGTGAAAGTAAGGCTGTGGGTCCGGATCACCTCCGCGGAACTATTTTTCTTGTTGTTAAGCGTAGGCAGTGTTGTCATCGTCATCTCACCGGCGGCGCTTCCGCAGGGAGTGGGCATGGGCTTCGGCGGGAACTGGATCGGCATGACGCCGCAGTCAGCTCAGACCGCCGCCAGACTGTTCGCGCGCACCCTGGCTGCCGTGAGTTGCCTGTCGCTCATCGCGCTCACGACACCCCTGCACGATCTTGTCCGGCTGAGCCGGCGCCTGCACCTGCCAGCACTACTGATTGACCTTACGCTGCTGACCTATCGGTTCCTGTGGGTCACAACGGTAATGCTGGAGCAGATGCAAGCCGCGCAAGCGGCGCGGCTGGGCAATGCGACGTGGCGCACTGCGCTACGGTCGGCAGGTATCACTGCTGCGCGTCTGTTCATCCGCTCCTACCAACGCATCGGACGCTTAAGCGACGCGTGGGCGGCTCGGAACTTTGAGGGAGATATGCCAAGACTTGAGCAGCACGGCCGTGAGCACGCGCCCATGCTGCTCCTGGTGAGCCTGTTCGCCGTACTGGCGATGACCGGCTTGCGGTGGCTGGGAGTTCCTTGAGATGGCGCTGATAGAAGTAGAAGCCCTAAGCTATAGCTACCCCGCCGGGAGCGAGGCGTTGCATGAGCTGTCCCTTAGCATTTCCGCAGGTTCGCGGGTGGCGCTGGTTGGGCCGAACGGCTCCGGTAAATCAACGCTGCTGCGGCATCTCAACGGCTTACTTCAGCCCACTCACGGCCGGATTCGGTTCCGCGGCGAGGCGCTGCGCTATGACCGTCTGGCGCTGCGCGCGCTGCGCCAACAGGTCGGATTGATCTTCCAGGATCCCGAAGATCAACTCTTCGCTGCGACAGTGGGCGAGGATATTGGCTTCGGCCCGCTCAACCTCGGTCTTGCGCCCTCGGAAGTCAAGCGGCGCATCGCCAGCGCCGCCGCCGCTACCGACATTGTCGACCTGCTTGACCGCCCCTTGCACGCGCTGAGCGCCGGCCAGAAAGCGCGCGCGGCCGTGGCAGGAGTGCTGGCTATGACACCTACAGTCATCCTGGCCGACGAACCGCTGGCGAGCCTCGACCCGCCAACCCAGACACGCCTGCTGAGCCTGTTCGACGATCTCGCCAACAACGGCTGCACCATCCTGCTGGCCACTCATGACCTGGAGCAGGCCTACAGTTGGGCCGATTGCGTCATCGCATTAAAGGAAGGGCGGTTACTGGCGCAGGGCTCCGTGTACGAGGTGTTTGGGAACGCGGCCTTGTTGGAAAGCTGCGGATGGCAGCAGCCCTGGCCGCTCGCCATATACCTGACCATGTGTCTCCCAGGTGTACCACCGCGCCGGCGCAGCGAATTACTGGCTCATATCAAATCGCACCTGCACGGTATATCTCACAACGATGGCACAGTGAGGACGGCGGAAGCATGAGAGCCTAAACTGCTTATAAACAAAACGGCGCCTTTCGTTATGCTTGTTAGCGCACGAATATCACATAAAAGGAGGTGATCAAGATGGCGAGAAAGAAGACAGTGAAGAAGGACGTGATTGCATACCGCAAGGCCTGCAAAGCCAATGGTACTGGCTTGTCCCACTACATCCTGATGGACAAAAAGTCCAAGTAGGAAAGTGCCCTGGTGCAGGGCGCCCGACATTCGCGCTGGGCGCCCTGCATTATTGTTGGCGGGTGTGGCGTTCAGCCGTCGGGCGATTGCCGCTTTCGCCAGCTTCGTCCGTCTGAGATGGCGTGCGCCTTTATGGCGCCGCTCTTCCATTTGTGCTCTGGTCAGATGAGTGGGAGTCCATATCATGGCTCCACGATTGTCAAGTGACTTTAGACTAACTGAGTAACCATTCATTGAGAGGTTCATTATTCATGCTTGAAAACAGTGTTTTCGCTTCGTCACGCGGGCTTCGTCTGAATACCGGGAATGGTCCTACGCTTCAGCCAATCGACATCGGGCATCCGGACTACGTCGGGCTGGTAGATCCCGATACCGCCTTCTGGGCCCTCGTGAAAAAAGATAAGCTTCCTGACGCGCTCACCGATGGCTCTTTTCTGCAGCAATACCGCGAGAAACAGGAAACCTGTTCAGCAGAAATGAAAGCGTTGCGGTTCGGGTTGAAACCTTCCGCGGTTTACTTTAACCCGACCGAACGTTGTAACCTCAACTGTAACTATTGCTACATCCCGGAGGCGCTGCGCAAAGACGGCGTCCACATGTCCAAGTCGAAATTGATCGAGGCGCTGGGCATCCTGAAAGAGTACTTCAAAGAGACTTTACCCGGCGGATCGCAACCGCAGATCATCTTCCACGGGTCAGAACCGATGCTCAACCGCGAAGCCGTTTTCGACGCGATTGACACATATAAGGATGATTTCACTTTCGGCGTACAGACCAACGGGACGTTGTTGAATGACGAAGCACTCGAGTTCCTGACCTCGCGTGGGATTGGGATCGGTTTGTCACTTGACGGGCATATTGCCCAGGTCGCAGATCGCACACGAAAGACGTGGGCCGGCTCTGGCGTTTCCAGGAAGGTAATGAACACCCTGGAGCGATTGAAGGGTTATCCTAATTACAATGTGATCTGTACCGTGACGCGCGAAAATATGGAAACACTTACCGAGATTGTGGATTTTTTCCATGCTCTGGAGATACCGGCCTGTATGCTTAATCCTGTCCGGTGTACGCGCCCGGGGGCTCGCGCTATCAGGCCACAAGATCACGAGCTAAGCCACTACTACCTTAAGGCGCTTGATCGCACATACGAGTTGTACCAGAAAACCGGCCGCAAGTTAGTCGTAGCAAACTTTTCCAATATACTCGTGAGCATCGTAGCGCCGACAGCACGGCGCCTCATGTGCGATATCTCTCCCTGCGGCGGGGGGCGGTGTTTCTTCGCCGTCTCAGCCAAAGGCGACCTGTTCCCCTGCAGCGAGTTCATAGGTTTAGAGGCGTTTAACGGGGGAAACCTCTTCAAGGGTGAAATCAAAAAGGCATTGGACAGCCGAGCATTTGGGCAGGTCACCGGTCGAAAAGCCGAGAACATAGAACCCTGCTCCCGCTGTGCAGTCCGGCACTTTTGCGGATCGCCCTGTCCAGCCGAGGCATACGAGATGAACGGCGGAATGAATCGCCCCGGCGCTTTCTGCGAACTTTACGAGGAACAGGCCCGGTATGCCTTGCGACTAATAGCCGATGGCAAGGAAGATGCATACCTGTGGGACAACTGGGATTCAGAAACGTCCACGACGATCGACATCACTGCCCTGTGAGGAAACAATGTGTGATGGGACGGCTGAGCGCCTTGCGGCCTCTTCGCAAGGCGCCTGTTGAAAACGCTTGGCATGCTGGCTCGCTTTAGCATTGAGTTTTGATGGTTATGAAAACACCGCCGGACGCACTTTTATTAATCGGGCATGGCAGCCCGGACCCCGCAGGCAATGAAGAATTCAGGCGCTTCGCGCACACGTTGGCAGTGCGGGTGAACGCGCCGGTAACCGCCTGCTACCTGGAAAAGGCCGCACCGGATATCGCCACAGGAATTCAGATGTGTGTGGCGGCCGGCGCCCGGCGCGTGGTGGCGCTCCCCCTGTTCCTGGGCGCGGCCGGTCACCAGAAGAATGATGTGCCGGCGCTCCTCAATGAGATGCGCGCGCGCCACTCCAACCTCGACATCCGTTACGGCGCCCCGATCGGACCGCAGCATGCCATTGTCCTGGCGCTCGCTCAACGCGCTGCCGAGGCCATTGCAGCGGCGCCGCCGACAGTCAGCGCTCCCGAAACCGCGCTGCTTGTGGTGGGGCGCGGGAGTAGCGACCCCGACAGCAATTCGGACGTAAACAAGATCGCGCGCCTGCTGTTTGAGGGGCGCGCGTATGGCTGGGTCCAGTCGGCTTTCTTCGCCGTGACTCGGCCCGATGTGACCGCCGGCATCGAGCAGTGTCTTCGGCTCGGCGCGCGACGTGTGGTCGTCTTGCCTTATCTGCTCTTTACCGGCGAGGTGAGGCGGGGCATCGAGGCGCAGGCTCGCCATACCGAACTCGCCAAAACGGTGGCGCAGGCCGGGGGCGAGGTGCTGGTTGCGCAGCACCTGGCCAACCACGAAGGCGTGGTGAGCGCCGTCGCACAGCGCTACTGGGAGGCCGTCAGCGGCGCCGCCAACATGACATGTGACCTGTGCAAGTATCGCAACAAGGTCGAAGGCTTCGAATCTGACTACGGTTTGCCACAAACGCAGGATTGAACACCACTATGGACAAACAATTACACGAGCCAGCCGTTATTGCCGGCAACTCTTTTGCCATCATCCGCGGGAAGTTGCGAGACATGGGACTTGCTGTTGAGCCGGCGACGGCCCCGCTGGTCGAGCGCGTCATCCACTGTACGGCTGACTTTGACTTTGCACACATTACGCGTTTTAGCGCGCAGGCCGTTGAAGGCGGCGTTGGCGCTCTGCAGAACGGCTGCGCCGTGGTAACCGACGTGCACATGGTTCGCGTTGGCATCAGCGCCCGGCGCTTGTCCGCGCTTGGCGGCTCGGCACACTGCTTCGTCGCTGACGACGAGGCGCAACGCCGTTCTGCGGCTGACCGCATTACCCGCAGCGCGGCGGGCATGCGCCTGGCCGCAGAACGCGGTCTCTTGACCGGCGCAATCGTTGCCATCGGGAATGCGCCTACGGCGCTGTATGAAGTCATAGACCTGATGGCATCGAGACGGATTCGGCCCGCGCTGGTCATCGGCGTGCCTGTCGGGTTTGTCAACACCGCCGAGAGCAAGACAGCACTCGAGGCGTGCACGTCGACGGAATGGATCGTCACAGCCGGCAATAAAGGCGGATCGACGGTGGCAGCGGCGATTGTAAACGCCCTGTTGCGCATCGCCCAGGGTGTGGCCTCGGAGGACGTTGATTGAGTTCATGAGCACATATCCCGTCCCGCCCCGTGCATCGCGCGGAACACGCACCGGCTACACCACTGGCAGCAACGCCGCGGCATCGGCCAAGGCCGCGACCATCGCGCTGCTCACGGGCGCGTTTCCAGAACAGGTTACCATCACGCTCCCCATCGGCGAAACGGCTACCATGACCCCGGTGGCCTGCAGCCTGGGCGCTGACGAGGCATACTGTTGCGTGGTCAAAGATGCCGGCGACGACCCCGACGTCACACACGGCGCGCTGATCTGTGCGCGGGTGCGCAGAGCGCCTGCGTGTACTGGCGCATCATCACAGAATGCCGCAACGGGCATTTCGCTAGATGGCGGCAAGGGTGTGGGGCGTGTGACCCTGCAGGGTTTAGGTCTGGAGGTCGGCGCCGCCGCCATCAACCCGGCGCCGCGCCAGCAGATTCTCGCCAACGTGACCGACGCTGTGCGCGAAGCGCACCTCGACCCGGAGGCGTTTCTCGCAACCACGTCCCTCAGCGTCGAGATCAGCGTGCCCGAAGGCGAGCGTCTGGCGCAAAAAACACTCAACCCGCGCCTGGGGATCGTCGGCGGCATCAGCATTCTCGGCACTTCAGGCAAGGTATACCCCTACAGCACGGCCGCCTGGCGGGCCAGTGTGGTCCAGGCGGTTGAACTGGCCGCCCACCATCACATCGAACAGATCGTGCTGACCACGGGCAGCCGCTCCGAACGCTTCGCCATGCAGCTCTACCCCGCACTGCCTAAGCTGGCCTTCGTCGAAATGGGCGTCTTCACCGGGGCCGCGTTGGAGACCTGTGTCGCACGAGGCGTGAAAGGCGTCTCCATCGTCGCCATGATGGGGAAGCTGACCAAGACCGCGCAGGGCTTCATGAATACTCACGCCTCCGCGACTAACCGCGTGGAGATGGAATTCCTGGCGCAGGTGTGCCGCGATGTGCAGGCCTCCGCCGACCTGAGCGAGGTGGTGCTGGCGGCGAACACCGGCAGGCACTTCCTCGAACTCTGCGTCCAGCACGGCGACCTCCGTCCGGTGCAGCGAGTGATCGAGCTTGCGCTTGCGCAGGTGCGTGACTTTGTGGCGTCGAAGGGCAGTTCCGCACACCTGGAGATCGTTCTGTTGGATTTCACCGGCAACGTACTCGGGCGTACACACACGGATACGACCGGTCCAGCGGTGGCGCCGCGAGACGCCACGCCATTGGCACAGTGGCTCGCCAGAGCCCGTGATGCCACGGGCGGGAGCGAGGCCTTTGATACGTGGGACGAGGGGGGCGATGCTGTGGCAGACAATCCTGCAGACGAGATATGAGCAACCATCGCATACTGATCGTGGGCATGAGCGCGGGCGGCGCGGCCAACCTTCCGCAAGACCTGCTCCGGCGCATCGCTGCCGCCGATGTTTTGGCGGGTGGCCGGCGGCATTTGGACTACTTCCCGGACTTTTCGGGCGAGCGGCTTGTGATCGCGGGCGACATAGACGTGGTGGTTCGCCGGCTGCAGCGCGCTGTGGACGGCGCAGAGCAGGCCGTGGTATTGGCCTCCGGCGATCCAATGTGGTATGGGATCGGCGCATCTTTACGGCAGCATTTCCCGGCGGACGCGCTGGAGGTGGCGCCTGCCCCGACCGCATGCCAGCTCGCGTTCGCGGCGCTCGCCGAGAGTTGGCACGACGCGGCATTCTTCAACGCGCACGGCCGTCCATTGCCCGACGTCATCCAGGCGGTGCGCCGCACGGGCGCCACGAAAGCGGCCATCCTGACCGACAACGTGAACACGCCGGCCGCAATCGCACGCGCCTTGATCGCGGCAGGCATCTCCTGCGGCGTTCCTGGCCGTGACACGCCGTGCGCCGTGTGTGAGAACCTCGGCAGCCCCGAGCAGCGCATCATATGCGACGCACTCGGGAAGGTGGCGGAGGCAACGTTTGCCCCCCTCAATGTGTTTGTCATCTGGCTGCGCCCGGACACCGGCGGCCGGCTTCGGCCTGACCGTGTGATTGGGCTGCCCGACGAGGCGTACTCGACCTCGGGGGGACTGATCACCAAGCGCGAGGTGCGCCTGCTGAGCCTGACGGAGTTGGGCGTGGGTGCGAGTGAAGTGATGTGGGATATCGGCGCAGGCAGCGGCGCGGTTGGCATCGAGGCGTCGCGCTCGCAACCATCGGCGGTCGTTTACGCGATCGAGCAGCGCGCCAGCATGGCGGCCCATCTGAGCGAGAACGCCCGCCGGTTCGCGCCTGCCCTGCGCCTGATTGAAGGTACGGCTCCCGAGGCATGCGCCGGCCTGCCCGACCCCGATGCTGTATTTATTGGCGGAAGCGGAGGACGGATGCAGGACATCATCGAGATGGCGCGGCAGCGCCTGCGCCCGGGCGGTCGGATGGTGCTCGATGTGGTCACGCTGGAGAACTTGCAGACGGCCCGCATGTGCCTTCCCGGCGCTGCAGTCACCCAGGTGCAAATCAGTCGGGGCGTGCCCATCCTGGACATGCTGCGCTTCGACGCGCTCAACCCGGTATTCATCATCTCGTGGAGGAAGGAATGAACGAAACGCATCTGAGCGTCGTCGGCATCGGTCCCGGCGACCCAGAGCTCATCACAGTGAAGGGACTGCACACCATCGAAGCTGCCGGTGTGCTGTTCGCGCCACGCAGCCAGGCAAGCGGCGAGAGTCTGGCGCTGATGACCGCCCGGCGGTGGATGCATCCCGATCGCCAGCGCATCGTCGAACTGCCGCTGGCGATGGCGCATGGCGGCGACGTTGCGGCGCGCGCGGCATGGCAGGCCGCCGCGGACACCATTGCGGCGGAATTGGCCGTCGCGCCTGGCTGCGCGGGCGCTTTCCTGATGCTGGGCGATCCCTCGCTGTACGGCACGTTCAGCTACATCGGTCGTGAACTGGCCGAGCGCCACCCAACTGTTGCGGTCGAGGTCGTTCCCGGCGTGACGTCTTTTGCCGCCGCGGCTGCGCGAATGAAAACGTCACTGGGGCTGGGCGACGAGCGTGTGGCCATCATCCCTGCGACGATCGAGATGAGTACGGATGAATGGCGCGAGCTGTTTGAGCGCCACGACACGGTAGTGCTGATGAAGGTCGGCGGCGTCCTGCCGCGGGTGCTGGCAATGCTGGAAGCCTTTGGCCTGCTCGACGCGGCGCTGTATGCCGAACGGGTGGGCATGGAGGGTGAGCGTCTCGTGTATGACGTGCGTACGCTGGCACGCCAGCCAACCACATACTTCTCGTTAATGATCGTCCGTCGAGGTGAGCGACATGAATGATGGTCATTTCGCGGCGACCCCGGGCACGGTGTATTTCGTCGGCGCGGGCCCTGGCGCGCCGGACCTCATCACGCTGCGGGGGCGTGACGTCATCGAACAAGCCGACCTGATCGTATACGCGGACAGCCTGGTGCAGGAGAGCATGTCCGGATTCGCCCACAAACCGGGTGTGCGGATCGTTGGCTCATCCGGTCTGCATCTGGATCAGATTATCGACCTGATGGCTGACGGCGCTGCCGCCGGTGGTGTGGTCGCTCGGCTGCATACCGGGGACCCCGCGTTGTACGGCGCGACGCACGAGCAGATGATCCGGCTCGACCAGCTCGGCATCCCGTACGACGTTGTGCCAGGGGTGCCTGCGGTGTTTGCCGCTGCGGCGCGCCTGAAAGTGGAGCTTACGGTGCCCGAGGTCGTGCAAACCATCATCCTCACGCGCATTGCGGGGCGCACGCCCATGCCGGCCGGCGAGGATCTGCGCGCTCTGGCGGTGCACGGAGCCTCGCTCGCCATCCATCTGAGTGTGCGCGAGATCCGCGCTGTTGTCGCCGAGTTGTTGTCCTGCGGGGGGTACGAGGCGAGCACCCCTGTGACGGTTTTGCACAAAGTCAGTTGGCCCGATGAGAGCGTGGTCATCGGTACGCTGGCTGATATTGCCGCGAAAGTGGAAGCGGCCGGCTACACCAGACATGCCCTGATCGTGGTCAGCCCGGCGCTGGACGCGACGCTCCGGGGGTCTGGCGCCCATGCCAGCCGTTTGTACGACAAGACCTTTACGCACGGGCGCCGCGACGCCGGTTCCCAGTGACGCCTTTATCATAATCATGAGCGATATCATCATCATCTCCGTGACAAAACAAGGTACGCGGTTGGCGGCTCACCTGGCGGATGTGCTGGGTGCTGACCTCTCCGTGCCGGTAAAATATAGCGCTGAAGCCTCTGGCGCAAGGCTCTACGCCTCGCCCGTGGTCGAGGAGGTGCGCAGGGGCTGGGCATATCGGAAGTTGATTCTGATCATGCCGGCCGGTGTGGCCGTACGCGCTATCGCTCCGTTGCTGCAGGATAAGCACAGCGACCCGGCAGTGGTGTGCCTTGATGAAGCAGGGCGTTCAATCATCCCCCTGTTGGGTGGCCATCAGGCGGGCGCCAACGACCTGGCCCGACGCATCGCGCCGCTCACGGGCGGCCACGCCGCCGTCACCACCGCCAGCGACGTACAGCATAAACCTGCGCTTGATCTGCTGGGCGGCGGTCGGTGGCACATCGACCCAGGCAGCGCCCTTACGCACGCCAGCGCCCGGTTGGTAAATGAGGATTGTGTCGGGGTGTATGTGGAGCCCGCTCTGCAAGCGCATTGCCGCAGCGACCTGGAAACGCTGTGGCCGCTGGACAACGTAGCGCCGGTGTGCACGCTGGAGGCGTTGGGTGACCCGGCATATAAGGCTGGTTTGATCGTCAGCCATCGCACTCTGCCGATCGAGCACATGCGCCTGCTGTCAAAGTGCGTGCTCTACCGTCCGCGCGTGTTGGTAGCGGGGATTGGCTGCCGGCGGGGTGTTGCGGCGGATGACCTGCACGCGAACCTGCTGGAAACCTGCGCCCTTGCCGGGCTTTCAGCGGACAGCCTCAAGATGCTTGCCAGCGTCGACATTAAGCACGACGAGGCTGGCCTGGCCGAACTTGCCGCACGCTTGCAGGCGCCTTTGCAGTTGATCGGCCGTGACAAGCTGCAAGCCCTCGACAGCCGCGCTTTCAGCCCGAGCGCCGCGCAAGACCGGCTGGGAATACCCGGTGTTGCAGAGCCATGCGCAGTGCTTGCTGCCGGCGGCGGCGAATTGCTTGCGCCCAAGCGAGCTTTTGCAGCGAGTACCGTGGCCATTGCGCTGGCATGTCCGACCGAGCCGGCGCAGCCCGCCGCCGCGACCGCGCCGCCCGACGGCATACTGTCGCTCGTCAGCATCGGCCCCGGCGACATCGCGCAGATGACGGTTGCCGCGCGCGATAGGTTGTGCTCGGCTGAAGTGGTGGTCGGATACCGGCCTTACATCGAGATGGTGCGCTCACTGCTGAAGCCCGGCCAGGAGATCGTCATGGGTGCCATGGGTAATGAAAAGGAACGCGGCGAGCAAGCAATCGGGTTCGCGGCGGAGGGCAAACGCGTTGCCCTGATCAGCAGCGGCGACATCGGCATCTACGCCATGGCGGGGTTCGTTTTCGAATCGTTGAAGAACCGCGGTTGGCAGGGCGCCAACCCGCCCGTCGAGGTGCTCCCCGGCGTCAGCGCCATGCAGGCTGCGGCGGCGCGTCTCGGCGCACCCATCAGCCACGACTTTTGCGCCATCAGCTTGAGCGATTTGCTCACGGCATGGGACGCGATCGAACGCCGGCTGTGGGCGGCGACCGAAGCCGACTTCGTCATCGCACTCTATAACCCACGCAGCAAGGGCCGCGACTGGCAGCTCTCACGCGCGGTGGAGATCCTGCGTAAATACCGTTTGCCAGCCACGCCGGTGGCGATTGCGCGCAACGTCACTCGGCCCGACGAATCGATCAAGCTCACCACGCTGGCCGAGTTAGACGTGAAGGAGGTCGACATGTGGACGATTCTGCTTATCGGTAACACGCGCAGCTATGCGTTCGCCGGCCGCATGGGTACGCCGAGGGGCTACTCCGAGTCTGCGTTCGGGTATGAGGCAGCGCCCATCAATCCGGGCACTGGCACTGACGCCGACTCGGTTTACCCGGTGATGCTCACACATATGCAACACCTGTCCACGGTCGTAGTCGGTGGGGGCGCCGTCGGTGAGCGCAAGGTGCGTTACCTGCTGGCGGCGGGCGCGCAGGTGCGCCTGATCAGCCCGCGAGCCACGCCGCAACTGGAGGCGTGGGCGCGCGATGGCCGGATGCGTTGGGATCAGCGACCCTACCAGACAGGCGACTGTGCATCGGCGCGCCTGGTGTTTGCGGCAACGGACGAACGGGAAGTCAACGCCCGCATCGCAGGCGAAGCCCGGCAAGCCGGCGCGCTGTGCAATGTTGCGGACGACCCTGGCGCCTGCGATTTTCATGTGCCGGCAGTCCATCGAACCGATCACTGCGTCATCGCTGTCGGCACTCGCGGCGTGGACCCGGCGACGGCGCGGCGGATGCGAGACCGGATTGCAGAGTTGTTGGCATGACGGGAAAAGCATACCTGGTAGGCGCCGGCCCAGGCCGGCCTGATCTGATCACCGTGCGCGGCCTGGTGCTGCTGCGCCTGGCGGACACCGTCCTCTATGATCATCTGGTGGATCAAGCCTTGTTGAGGGAGGCGCCGCCATCGGCCCAGGTGATTTATGTGGGCAAGCAGCCCGGCCGCCACGAAATGCCGCAGGACCGCATTAACGAATTGCTGGTCGATCACGTTCGCGCAGGCAGGCAGGTCGTCCGGCTGAAGGGGGGAGACCCGTTCGTCTTTGGCCGGGGCGGTGAGGAGGCGCTGGCGCTGGCGCGCGCCGGACTGCCCTTCGAAGTCGTGCCGGGAGTCTCCTCCGCGATTGCCGCGCCGGCATACGCCGGCGTGCCCGTGACGCACCGGCACATGGCAACCGCCTTCGCGGTTGTGACAGGCCACGAGGACCCGACGCGCCAGCCGGGTGATCCGGCATGTTGTGCAACGGATTGGGCCGCCCTCGCTCGGATTCCGACGCTGGTTGTCCTCATGGGTGTCGGGCGTTTGGCGACGATCTGTGCGACCTTGATTGCAGCCGGGCGCCGTGCGGACACCCCTGCCGCGGCCATCAGTTGGGGCGCCACCATCCATCAACAGGTCGTGCGGGCTACCCTTGCGACACTGCCCGGGGAAGTTGAGGTTCAGGGTCTGGTCCCGCCGGCAGTGGTGGTCATTGGAGAGGTCGCGGCGCTTGCGGATGAGCTGAGTTGGTTCGTCCCTTCCGACGGGCCGGATTGTGCACTGTTGCCAGCGCTGAACGATATGGGTACACTCGCATGAACGTCGCCCCGATACTTGTCACAGCGCTCATGAGTGGCAGCGGCAAGACCACGCTGACGGCAGGGCTGGTTGCGGCGTTGGTTTCGCGCGGGCTGCGCGTCGCACCGTTTAAGGTTGGGCCGGACTATATCGACCCGAGCTATCACTCGCTCGCTGCCGGTGTGCCTTGTCGGAACCTGGATTCATGGATGCTCACGGATGACCGGTGGCTGCAACTGTTTCTCCGCGCCACGCGCGGTACGGATTGCGCCGTTATCGAAGGCGTGATGGGACTATATGATGGCGCGCGCTACGATGGCGAGTCTGGCAGCACCGCCGAAATCGCCAAGCGGCTTGGCGCAGCGGTGGTCGCCGTCATCGACGCGGCTAAGATGGCGCGCAGCGCAGGGGCGGCGGCGCTTGGGCTCATGGCATTCGACCGGGACGTAAACATTGTCGGCTTCATTGTCAACCGTGTGGGGAGTGAGTCGCATGGGTGCGGCGTGGCTGCGGCGATAGAGGCTGCGACCGGGCGCCCATGCTTTGGCTGGATTCCGCGCCAGGACGCGCTCTGCCTCCCTGAGCGCCATTTAGGCCTCGTGCCTACGGCGGAGGCCGGCGAATGGCATGCCTTCATCGCGGCGGCTCGCGAGACGGTTGAGCGGTATATCAACCTTGACGCCCTGCTTAAGGCGGCGCAGCCCGTGGATTGCGCCACGTTGTTGCCGTTCGCCACAGAACCTGCGAGCGACAGTGACGTAAGCCGCGTCTGGCCCGCTGCTGGTGAACCGCCCGTCGTCGCTGTAGCGCGCGACGATGCCTTCTCTTTCATTTACCCCGAGAACCTGGAACTTCTCGAAGAGGCCGGGGCGCGTATCGCTTTTTTCAGTCCCTTGCGTGACCGAACACTGCCGCGGGGCACTCGCGGGGTCATCCTGAGCGGTGGATTCCCTGAGCTATATGCAGAGCAGTTGAGCTCCAATGAGTCGATGCGGGCGCAGCTCCGCAGGGCGCATGAGTGCGGCCTGCCCATGCTGGCCGAGTGCGGTGGGCTGATGTATCTGACCGAAGCGCTGGTGCAGCGTGACGGCTCCGCCTGGCCAATGGTGGGGCTGCTGCCTGGCCGCAGCGCCATGACCGCGAAACTGACCATGGGCTACCGACTGGCTCAAGCCGCGCACAGTGGCCCGGTACTTGCCGCGGGCAAATGCGTGCGAGGCCACGAGTTCCACTATTCCGTCTGGCAGGACCGACCGGCGACGTTGCCTGCCGCGTTCCTGCTGCAGCCGAAAGGTGGTCAGGCCGGACCGCCCCAGCTCGATGGCGCCTGTGTAGGCAACCTGTGGGCCACCTACGTGCACACCCACTTCCTGGCTGCGCCGGAGATGGCGACGCGCTTTATCGGTTTCTGCCGGGAGGCGCCGTGCTGCCGGTGACGGTGCGGGTGGCGGGC
This sequence comes from Chloroflexota bacterium, assembly GCA_023382055.1. Classification (GTDB taxonomy): domain Bacteria; phylum Chloroflexota; class Anaerolineae; order J036; family Brachytrichaceae; genus CAIXPS01. Next base: position 16,676 of record JAMCQN010000144.1, on the reverse strand, counting down.
ACATGCGGTGAATGGGTGCAAGGCTGGCTGGACGGCGAGGCCGTCCTGGTGTCGTGTCCCATTGACCGGCGCATCGAGGTCAGGCTCACACGCAGCGCCGATGGGAGTGTGTGCCTGCCCGCTGGCTGCACGAAGGCCGCGTGTGCGCTGGAGCGCGTGCGTGCACTGCTGGGTCAGGCTCATGCCGGCGCCAAGGTGGATATCCTCAACCCGCTGCCGCGCGGGCGCGGGTACGCCTCCAGCACGGCGGACATCGTCGGCGTCAGTGTGGCGATGGCGGCTGCGTTGGGCGCTGAACTGTCACCCGAGCAGCTCGGCCGCCTGGCGTGCGAGATCGAGCCGTCCGACGGTATCATGTTCCCCGGCTGGTCGTTGTTCGCCTATCGTTCCGGTGAATGGCACCGGCCGCTTGGAGAGGGAGTATGCCTGCCCCTGGTCATTCTTGATCCCGGTGAGTCGGTGGACACGGTGATCTTTAACCGCAAGCTTGACCTGCAGAGGGTGAGGGTGCTCGAGCCGCAGACACGGGAATCACTGGCGTTGATGGGCGAAGGATTGCGCCGTCGTAGCGCGGAGTATATCGGCGCGGCGGCGCGGCTGAGCGCCAGCGCCTACCAGCAGGTGGCGGCGTCCCGCCTGGTTGAACAGGCAATGGGTTGGGCTCAGGCATTGCACGCCTACGGGCCGGTGCGCGCTCACAGCGGGTCAATCGTCGGTATCGTGTTTGACACTGACTTCGCCGCGCTCGACGCCATCGCGTGGCTGCGCCGGCGGTTCGCGGGCGATGTCGTTTTTACGCACACGGCGTGCGAAGGGGTAGGACGCGCGCAAAACGGCATCACCCAACGCCGGGTACCCGATGAGCGCAGCCAGTGGAGCGCTGGGGGTTTGCTTGGCTAAGCGCGGTAGGTATGAACTGGGCGCTGCCCGTTAGTGTTCTGGCTTTCGATTGCGTGTTACGGCGTCTGTCAGGCGCGCAACGCGGCTCATCGCCGCTACGTCATGCACACGCACGATGTCTGCGCCGCGATCAATTGCCAGTGTGACCGCTGCTGCCGTCCCTTCTAAACGCTGCTCAGGAGGCAGATTGAGGACATGACCGATAAATGATTTGCGCGATGGACCAACAAGAATCGGATAGCCCAATTGCTGTAATTCGCCTAGTCGGTCTAAAAGCTCCATGTTCTGCTGCACTGTTTTACCGAAACCGAACCCTGGATCAATGATGATCTGTTCCGTTGGTATACGAGCTTTGTGGGCCAAGTCCAACGACTTCTCCAATTCGCGCATGATGTCGCTCATCAGGTCGCCGTATTCTATGCCGACGTAATGGCCCCCTAAACGCCCTTCCTGGACCGCATAACCAGGCATACTGCGATTGTGCATTAAGACGACACCGACTTTGTGTTTGGCTATAACATGCGCTATGTCGGGAGCCAATTGCAATCCCCACACGTCGTTGACCAGCAAGGCGCCCGCCTCGACAGCTTGTTGAGCCACTGCGGATTTGCTGGTGTCAATCGAGACAGGTATATTGATCTCACGCACCAGCGCCCGGATCACGGGAATGACCCGCTGCAATTCTTCTTCTTGTGAAACGGGTACACCGCCAGGGCGAGTCGACTCGCCGCCCACGTCAATCAGGTGAGCCCCTGCTGCGACCTGAGCTTTCGCTTGCGCCACAGCCGTTGCAACCGGGTCGCCTGGCTCACGCAGCAAACCGTCGCCTGAAAACGAGTCAGAAGTTACATTAACAATCCCCATAACGTAAGTTTGGCGGCCCCACTCAAATAGCGCTGAACCCAGCATCATTGAAGGCGCTTTATAAGTAGCCATACAACCTCAGGAGATAAAGCTGGATAGGTCAAGCGGCAGTCGTTCTATGCCCTGAAGATCAACCGTTTTCAGCATTTCTGCAACGGTCTTTTTGGTCAGAGGATGCACGACATCCCCTGCAATATCCGCCAGGGGACCTAGAACAAAGGCGCGCTCGTGCAGGCGCGGGTGAGGAATTGTCAACCTTTCCTCATGGAGCACACAATCATCGTAGAAAAGAATGTCGATGTCGATGACGCGCGGGCCATTGCGAATCTCTTTATGGCGACCCATGCCCGCCTCGATATCTTTGACGAAGGCCAGAAGTTCCTGTGGGGTAAGGGCGGTTGCTCCACTACAGGCCATATTCAGGAAGCGGGGCTGATCGGTAATACCCCAGGGCGGTGTGTCATAACATGATGAAACGCCGTTCAGTGTAACCGATTCTTGTAAATGACGCAGGGCTTCGGTCAGGTTGTGCGATTTGTCGCCGAGGTTTGTGCCCAACGCTAAGTATATTTGGTGTTTCATGATAGCGCCGGATCAAACACCTTCAGCAACTTATACGCCGTGCTGCGTTGCGCGGGAATCCGGCCCAAGTCCCATATCAACCGTTGGAATTCCTCGGGCGGCATGTACTCGCCATAGGATGAACCAGCCGAGCGTGAAATCGTCTCGTTCATCAGTGTCCCGCCGAAGTCGTTGGCCCCGGCGTTCAAACACATCTGAGCAAACTTGGGGCCCAGTTTCACCCACGAAACCTGAATGTTCGGGATGAAGTTGTGCAGCATGATGCGGGCAACAGCATGCATACGCAGGTCTTCGAGACCGGTTGGACCGGGGCGGGATTCGCCATCCAGGTAAATCGGCGCGTTGTGATGAATGAAGCCCAGCGGAACGAACTCGGTGAATCCGCCGGTATCACGCTGAATGTCTCGGAGCAATGCCAGGTGCGCGGCCCATTGACGTGGCGTATCGATGTGACCGTACATGATCGTCGAAGTCGAGCGGATGCCCAGCCGATGCGCGGTGGTGACGATCTCCACCCATTGCTCGGCGCTGAGCTTGTTTTTAGTTAAGCGCTGCCGAATTTCACTATCAAGGATTTCTGCCGCCGTCCCGGGAATAGAGCCGAGGCCGGCATCTTTAAGCATTTTCAGAAAATCGGCATGGCTTAACCCGCTTCGTTGCGCCCCGTACTGGATTTCAAATGGCGAAAAGGCGTGAATATGCATTTCAGGCGCGCGGGCTTTGATGGCTAAAATCAGTTCACGGTAATGATTCCCTTCCATCTTCGGATGCAATCCGCCCTGCATGCACACCTCAGTAGCCCCGGCGCGCCAAGCCTCCTCGGCCCGGTCAGCGACTTCATCAAGCGACATCCACTCGGCATCGGTGTCTCCCAAATGCTTGGCAAAAGCGCAGAAGCGGCAACCGGTATAGCAGATATTGGTAAAGTTGATATTACGGACGGTGACGTAAGTCACAATCTCCCCAACGGCGCGCCGGCGCAACTCATCGGCCACAAGCATCAGCCCGAATAGTTCCCGACCGGTAAGCCCGAAAAGTATTTCAGCCTCTTCGACGGTGATCTCTCGTTCCTCCAGCGCGCGGTCAAGAATGCGAGCCACCGCTGGATTAAGCCCGGAAAGTAAGCCATTGAGCATGCCATTGCCGTTCACCATTGAGTCGCCTCCGATTTGACGAGACCTTCAGAATCAATCCACGCCGCCACGCGCGGGCGCAGACTTTCATCCAGCCAGCGCGTGGGGTTACGAACATAGTCAGGATAGATAGCCAATCGCTCACGCAAGGTATAACCCCGTTGAGCAGTGACCTGCCGCAATTCGACGACATTAGGCCACACAGCCTCAGGGTTGATGTGGTCAGGGGTGACAGGTGAGACGCCGCCCCAATCGTTGATCCCGGCGCCTAGAAAGGCGCCATATTCGCCGGGCGTCAGATTGGGCGGCGCCTGCAAGTTCATTGAAGCGCCGAGAATGAGTCGTGCAACGGCCAGGGTGCGCATCATTTCTTTCATGCTCGGTTCGGCGCAGTTGACCATGCGCGTGCCGGGTTTGGCGCGAAAATTCTGCACGATGACTTCTTGAATGTGCCCGTACTCGGCCTGGATATCACGAATAGCGCAGAGTGCGTCGATGCGCTCCATGCGGGTTTCACCGATGCCGATCAAGATGCCAGTGGTGAAAGGGACAGCCAGCTCGCCGGCCGCGCGTAACGTCGCCAGCCGGACGCCTGGCAACTTGTCCGGACAGCCAAAGTGAGCCTGGCTGCGCTCAGTCAGCCGGGCACTCGTACTCTCCAGCATCATGCCCATGCTTACGTTCATAGCGCGGAGGTCTGCAATCTCCTCCCTCGACAGTGTGCCGGGGTTCGCATGCGGCAGCAGGCCGGTTTTTGTGAGTACGAGTTCACACATGGCACGCAAGTAAGCCAGCATGGTAGGATAACCCAGCAGCCGCAGGTGTTCACGCGCCAATGAATGCTGGAGTTCGGGGCGTTCACCAAGGCTGAATAGCGCTTCTTTGCAGCCTGCCCGGCGACCGGACTCAGCAATGGCGAGGACTTCGTCCGGCGTAAGAGTACGCGCGGCTGGGTCGCCCGGAGATTTTACAAAAGTGCAGTACCCGCACTTGTCGCGGCAGAGCGTAGTCAGTGGGACAAACACTTTGCGCGAATATGTGATGGCGCGGCTCTTGCGCCGGTTGCACAGGGTGGCAGCCACGCCGCACAGCACAGGGAGTTCGGTTTCTTGCGCCTGGATCAGCGTGTAAGCATCATCTTGTGAAATGAAATCGCCAGCGAGCGCACGGTCGAGCAATTCCTGGATATGTGGGCGCACCCCCTCACTGGGGCGCGCTATTGGCGAACTCACCATAATATCGGTATGATCCTCGCTTTTATATGTGAACTGACGCATCAGCAGCGGTCAGCTTTTATAGCCTGCAACAAGTTGACCATTTCAAGGGCTGCCATCGCCGCCTCTGCGCCTTTATTGCCGGATTTTGCGCCGGCGCGTTCGATGGCTTGCTCAATCGTTTCGGTAGTCAGTACGCCAAAGAGAATCGGAACTGCCGTGGCCAGGGCGGTTGCAGCGATACCGCCGGCAACCTGTCCGGCAACATGCTCAAAGTGAGCAGTCGCGCCGCGAATAACAACCCCAAGACAGATAATCGCTTGATAGCGTCGGCTTTCCGCGATGCATTTAGCCGCCAGGGGTATCTCAAAAGCTCCTGGCACCCAGGCTACATCAATAGCGTCGGGCGAAACGCCATGACGTTGCAGGCTATCCTGCGCGCCACGCAATAGATCCTTCCCGACAAAGTCGTTAAAGCGGGAAATGACGATGCAAAACTTTAAACCGGTTCCAATGAAGCTACCCTCGTAGTTTTTACCCATTTTTCATTGTCCTTTATCAGGCATCTTGCGCATTTGGCAGCGGCAGCAGATGTCCCATTTTTTCGCGCTTGGTCCTCAGATAACGCCTGCTGCCTGGCGTTGGCGGGATAACCAGGGGCACCTGTTCCACGACGGTAATCCCATTTTGCTGCAAGCTCTCAACCTTGCACGGATTGTTTGTCAGCAGACGGATACGGAGCAGTCCGAGGTCACGTAGAATCTGCGCAGCGCAGCCGTAATGCCGCAGGTCAGCAGGGAATCCAAGCTGATGGTTTGCCTCGACGGTATCCAGGCCCTGATCCTGTAATGCGTAGGCGCGCAGCTTGTTGAGCAGGCCAATACCCCGCCCTTCCTGACGCAGATAGACAATGACGCCAAACCCTGCAGCTGCAATTCGGCGCCTGGCTTCCTGTAATTGGGCTCCGCAATCGCAGCGCTCCGACCCGAGTGCATCACCGGTCAGGCACTCAGAGTGCAAGCGAACCAGCGGCACACGTCCACGCATATCGCCTAACACGAGCGCCAGATGCAGCGCTCCATTCAGGCTGTCCTCATAGGCGATGGTGCGGAACTCGCCCAGATCAGTGGGCAGCTTCGTTTCGATCTGGCGGCGAACGTTCTGATCATGCTGGCGCCGATAAGCAATCAGATCACTGATGGTGATTATCTTTAATCCATGGCTGGCAGAAAAGGTTTGCAGTTCCGGAAACCGCGCCATGCGGCCGTCTTCGCTCATGATCTCACAAATGACCGCCGCCGGGTATAAGCCCGCAAGTCGAGCCAAGTCTACCGACGCCTCCGTGTGCCCGGCGCGCTCCAGCACGCCATTTTGGGCGGCCCGCAATGGGAAAACATGACCCGGGCAAGCGATGTCTTCTTTTCGGGTTTCTGGATCAATCATCACGCCGATCGTCTTCGCTCGGTCATAGGCAGAAATACCTGTTGTGACGCCGTGCCGCGCTTCGACGGAAACAGTGAACGCCGTGCCAAAGCGCGTTGCGCTTGAAGCGGGCGGCGCCATCAGCGGTATGTTCAGCGCATCCAGCCGCGCACTCGTCATCGGCAGGCAAATCAGCCCGCGTGCTTCGCGCGCCATGAAATTGATCGCTTCCGGCGTGGCGAATTCCGCCGCAATGACGAGATCACCTTCATTTTCCCGATCGTCATTGTCTGTGACAATTACAAACTTGCCTGCGCGGAAGTCGGCAATCGCTTCTTCAATGGTTGATAAGGGCATAATTACCTCCTCCAAGAAATCTTTCCACGTACTTGCCCAGAATATCGACCTCAAGATTGACCCGGCTGCCAATCGGACGCCTGGGTAATACGACGTGCCGCTGCGTATAGGCGATGAGCATAAAGGTGAAGACATCCGGCAGAACCTCAACTACCGTCAGGCTGGCGCCGTCAACGGCGATATAGCCTTTCGGGACAATGTACCGCAGCAGTTCGGGCGCAGCCTCAATCGTGACCCACAGCGAATCGCCTTCAGGCTGGAAGTCGCGCACGATACCCGTCCCATCCACGTGTCCCTGGACGAAATGTCCATCGATCCGTCCGTTAGAAACCATTGAACGTTCCAGGTTCACGCCATCGCCAGCCTTCAGATCGCCCAGGTTGGTCCGCCGCAGCGTTTCCGGTGAAAGGCCAACGGTCAATGAGTCGGCTGTCAAGTTTGTAAGGGTCAGGCATGTACCATTGACGGCAATGCTGTTGCCCAGGCGAAGATATTCCAATACCGTACTGGCCAGGATAGTAAGAGACCAGCCGCCCTCTACCTGTTCCAGCGCACGGACCTTTCCTATTTCTTCAACGATTCCAGTAAACATCCTTGTTACTCCTTGCGTATAAATGATGTGGCATCTGAGTTTATTAATGCTTCAAGACATAGGTTGTCATCCAAGCGCTCCACCCGTACAAGGGAAAGCCGAATCGCTTCCGCCAGGAGAGCTATCCCGGTTCCGCCTACCGGGCCGGGCGCCTGCGCCCCACCGATAATCATGGGAGCGATAAACGCACATACGCGGTCTACAAGTCGCTGCGTGAAAAATGCGCCCAAAAGTTCACTGCCCCCTTCGACCAGCAGCGTCAGCATGCCGCGCCGCCCAATCTCCGCCAAAAGCGCCATCAGGCTAACCTTGCCGTTTTCGGCGGCAGGAAGTTTCCAGATATCCACGCCCTGCCCGCTCAGCGCCGCACAATAAGCGGGTTGAATTGCCGCCGTTGTCGCTAAAACAGTCTGGCCCGGCAACATGGGATCAAAAATCTTTGCTGTGAGTGGAATGCGTCCGCGGCTATCGACCACGATCCGCAATGGATGGCGTATTTCTGCGGGCAGTTTGTCAGCAGAGATTTCCGAAGCCGTTGATAAGCGGGTGGTAAGGCGTGGATCGTCTGCGATAACGGTTCCGGCGCCGACGAGGATGCAGTCCGTCATATTACGCATTTCATGAGCGTAGCGCCGGGAACTGTCATTCGTAATCCAGCGTGAATCACCCGTCCGTGTAGCGATCTTTCCATCCAGGCTCATCGCAAACTTGGCGGTCACAAAGGGTAATGCTGTGATCACGTGCTTGAAAAAGGGGCGATTAAGTTCATAGGCTTCGGCCTGGCATAGACCCTCATGTACAGCAATGCCCGCTGCGAGGAGCTGTGTCTTCCCTCGCCCGTGCACCAGGGGATTCAAGTCATCCGTGGCATAAAAGACCTCGCTCACCCCGGCCGCAATGAGCGCATCCGTGCAAGGGGGCGTCCGGCCATGATGGGCGCAAGGCTCAAGCGTCACATAGATTGTTGCCCCGCGCGCCGCCTGACCTGCCTGCCCCAGCGCCTCTATCTCGGCATGCGGCGCACCGGCGCGCCTGTGATAACCTTCGCCTACGATGCGTCCGTTCCTGACAATGACGGCGCCGACCAGCGGGTTCGGACTGGTGCGCCCCTCGGCGCGGCGGGCAAGCGCCAGCGCCCGCTGCATATAGCTCAGATTAACCGGATCATCAATAGACACAAAACCACCCTTTGGATAACTTCGGGGTGGGCAGAGCAAAACACGCCTGCACGACGTGTTGGCGCGATCTTCGCGTTAACCAACAGCGCCCCAAACATGACAATGTTCGGAGCGCTGGAATCAACAAACGCGAACCAACCACGACCTGAGTCGAAGCGGTTTATCGTTGACCTTCTTTCATCCCGACTGTACGGTCGGCCCCGGAATCACACCGAGTCATGCTGACTTTCGCCAGCTCGTGGGCTGTACCACCGATTGGGAATTGACAACGTGCTTCGTGTTTTCTTTGCAGTTGCCTCACCCGACCCCGAAGGCTGTATATTAAATTGACTTGGAACCATTGTACCTGAGTTTTGTACAGGCAGAATAGACGGAGTGCGGCCAATTCTGCAAGCCCTTGGCGCAACCAGCCCGTCGGCAAGGCACTGCGTAACCCTCAATCCGTGCCTGTGAAAAAATGATAGCAGCACGCCTTGACAAAAGGCGCCGGCAAAAATAGTATATACTGTCGGCTTTATAAGCAGATGCGACGGGAGTTCGGAGAGGCCGAACTGAGAAAGTGGCGTGTAACCGCTACTGACCGTTTGAACCTGAGTCTAGGTAATACTAGCGTAGGGACGCAAACAAGGCATTTAGGCCGTCGTATCTGAATACGACGGCTTTTCGTTTTTCAGGAGATCGCAATGGATTCACCAGTCATGGATAAAAATGTCATGCTGCGAGGGTATGCAGCCTCAACTGCCCGTAAAAACTATCTTGAGGGCAAGTATCCGGGTATTCGCGTCCCGGTGCGTGAAATTCACCTTACGCCGACAACCGGACGTTTTGGCCACCAGGAGAATCCACCGCTGCAAACCTACGATACCAGTGGTCCTTATACAGATCCAACAATGGAGACGGACATTCGACAAGGGCTTCCTGCGCTTCGCCAGCAGTGGATTCTGGATAGAGACGATGTCGAGGAGCATGAAGGGCGGGTCGTGCAACGGCAGGATAATGGGTTGAAAGTTGTCAATAAACGCCCTGATCAGGAGATATTTCCTGGCCTGGTGCGCCGTCCACTGCGCGCCAAACCCAACCAGTGCGTAACGCAGTTGTGTTATGCCCGGCGCGGCATAATCACCCCGGAGATGGAATTTGTGGCGATCCGCGAGGGGCTTGACCCGGAGTTTGTACGGGCGGAAGTTGCCCATGGACGCGCGATTATTCCAGCGAATATCAACCACCCTGAAAGCGAGCCGATGATCATCGGACGCAACTTTCTGGTTAAAATCAACGCCAACATCGGGAACTCGGCAGTGGCTTCGACCATCGAGGAAGAAGTGGAAAAGATGATCTGGGCTATCCGTTGGGGCGCGGATACCGTGATGGATCTTTCTACAGGCAAAAATATCCACGCCACTCGCGAATGGATTATCAGGAATTCACCGGTTCCAATCGGAACGGTGCCGATTTATCAGGCGTTGGAAAAAGTCGGCGGGAAGGCACAGGAACTGACCTGGCCGATCTATCGCGATACTCTGATTGAGCAGGCTGAGCAGGGGGTTGACTATTTCACGATCCACGCGGGTGTGCGCCTGGCGCATATCCCCTTGACAGCAAAGCGTGTGACAGGTATTGTTTCGCGCGGTGGGTCGATTTTGGCGGCATGGTGTCTGGCTCACCACCAGGAGAGCTTCCTCTACACCCATTTTGAGGAAATCTGCGAGATCATGCGTGCGTACGACGTTTCCTTCTCACTTGGCGATGGCCTGCGCCCTGGCTCCATCGCTGACGCTAACGATGCGGCGCAATTTGCTGAGTTGGAAACCCTGGGCGAACTGACCCAGGTCGCGTGGAAGCATGATGTTCAAGTGATGATTGAAGGGCCTGGACATGTCCCCATCCACAAGATCAAGGAAAACATGGACCTGCAGTTGAAAATATGTCATGAAGCGCCGTTCTACACATTGGGACCGCTCACAACGGATATTGCGCCAGGGTACGATCACATCACTTCGGCCATCGGTGCGGCCATGATCGGGTGGTACGGCACAGCAATGTTGTGCTATGTCACTCCCAAAGAACACTTGGGGCTGCCCAACAAGCAAGATGTCAAAGACGGCGTGATTACTTATAAAATCGCGGCTCATGCCGCCGACTTGGGAAAAGGTCATCCCACTGCCCAGGCATGGGACGACGCGCTCTCGAAAGCCCGTTTCGAGTTTCGCTGGCAAGACCAATTCAACCTCTCGCTTGACCCGGAGACCGCAAGGGAATATCATGACGAAACGCTACCCGCCCAAAGCGCCAAAACCGCCCATTTCTGCTCAATGTGCGGACCGCACTTTTGCAGCATGAATATCACCCAGGACGTGCGCGAATATGCTCAGTCCAAAGGATTAGACGTAGAGCTTGCCCTCCAGACAGGCCTGGACGAAAAATCGCGCGAATTCCGTGAGTCTGGCAACGCGATCTATCAGTGATTGCATGGCCTTTACTTTCGGCTAAATCATGTTTGAATCGGCTGGCAAACAGGAGCGGGTGAAACCGCCACGGACTGCGACACAGCCTGTTTTGTGCAGCGATGAGCCACGCCGAGCCGTGCCCTTCTTTCGTTAATAGGCGGCGCAGGCGACCGGGAGTGGACTTGGGGTTGCGATCCCAGAAACCAGTAGGGATGGCGACTTCGCCAGCGGCGACGTAGGACAGGATAGAGCCGGCCAGCAAAGACAGTTCGGGCAAGCGTTGGCGGGCCTCAGCGGCGAAGACGAATTGGCGCTGCGCACCGAGCAGTTGTTTGGCGACCAGGGGCGGATGCTCAATGCCCCAGCGATCCAGATAGAAAGCATGGGCTTGCTGAGCGCTCAAGGCCACGGTCATAATCAGCAGCATGGGCTGAGGAAAGGCAGTTGCCCGCGATTTGGAGTCGCCGGCAAATATGTAAAGAACTTACGCTTGATGAACCATGATCGATCCGCAACTGAAAGACAAAGTCGTGCTGATCACCGGCGCCAACAATCCGTCAGGGATCGGAGCAGCAGCCGCGCGCGCCTTTGCCGCGCAGGGCGCTCGCTTGTTCCTGCACACGTATCACCGCAGCTATGCAGCACCCGCGGCGCCGCAGGAACCGGGTGAAGCCATGTACCTGAGCCTGCAGAATGCCGGCGATGCGGTGGTGCGCGAGTTGCGCGCGGCCGGCGCGCGCGTCGAGGACATAGAAGCGGATTTGCAGGACGTGCGCAATCTGCCGCTGCTCTTTGACCGCGCCGAGTCTGCTTACGGCCGGGTGGATGTGCTGATCAACAACGCGGCGAACACCGAGCAGGACACCTTCATCCCGCTCAGCCAGTTGAGCGAAGACAGTCGCGCCGTCGACGGCTTCTCGGTGACGACCATCAGCGCCGAATTGCACGACCGCCATTTCGCGGTGATCAGCCGCGCGCCGGCGCTGCTGATGGCGGAGTTCGCGCGGCGCAAAATCGAGCGCGGCGAGCGCTGGGGGCGCATCATCAACATCAGCACCGATGCCGCTGCGACTTTCCCCACCGAGGTTTCGTACGGCGCCAGCAAACACGCCCTGGAGAGTTACAGCCGTTCGGCGGCGGCCGAGTTGGGGCCGTATGGCATTACGGTCAACATCGCGGCGCTCGGCCCGATCCAGACCGGCTGGATATCGTCCGCATTGGAACAGGACATCGCGGCGAAGACGCCGCTGCGCCGCGTGGGTCGGCCGGATGATGTCGCGGATGTGCTGGTGTTTCTCGCCTCGGAGCAGGCGCGCTGGATTACCGGGCAGTTGATCTATATCGGCGGGGGCTGGCGTATGCCGATGTAACGGCATGAGGTCAGAAGTCAGAGATAAGAAGGTTTGTCAATCTGCCGCTGCGCCGCTGGTGCAATGATGACGCGGTACATGCTTAGTGATTGCCAATCAAGCCTTCCACCTTGGCAGTTGCCTCGACTTCGTCCAAAAGGCCGCGTTCGCGCAAATAGTCTTCCAGCGCTATTCCACGCTCGCCGGTCAATTCCATTTCCGCGCGCGCCGCGTCAATTGCAGCCAGGTCTTCTTCGTCCTCTTGCAAGCTGATGAGGTATGCATAAACGTCGTTCAATCTGTTCACTGGGACCTGCTCTAGGGCCGCCTTGATGCGCGCCAGTGTTACAACTGGCAATGGCGCCTGTGTTGGCGCACCACATGTTTCCATCTGCCCTCCAATCCAATGTGATTACTATATCTTACTCTCACCGGGCGTGATTGCGGTAACATGGATATGCTTGAACTGTTTGTAATAAAGCCAGTTTGGCTGTCCAGTCACAGTATGTGTCCCATAAACGGCGGGGCTTATTTGCGTTTTTGAGGAGGCGGTGAAATGGCGTCATCCGATTCGCAGACCGGCGTGGTGAGCACGCTGCGGATTGACAGCAGCGCCGGCGGACTGGCCGAGCGCGGCGGGCTGCGCAACGCGCAAATGGAAGCGTACTGGCGGCGCAAAATCCTGGAACGCCAGGATCAGTTCCTCGCCTCTGTGCTGCTGGATACCGATTCGATTGAGGTGTACAGGCAGTCATCGGCCCTGTTGCGGGCGCGCCTGCTCGATGCTTTAGGCGGCTGGGAGCCGCGCCCCGCGCAGACGACCGCCCGCGTGGAGGTTCTCGGCGAAATGGCGCCGGGCAAGCTCTATCGCGTCCACGTGAACGTGATCGAAGATGTGGAGATGCCGGCGCTCCTGCTCATTCCGCACACTGCCGAACACACACCTGCGCCCGCGGTCATCTGCCAACATGGTTACGCCGGCTCGCCGGAATGGACGATGGGCTTCGGCACTGAAGGCCAGCAGAACTACATGAATGTGCTGGGGCGCCGCCTGGCGTCGGCGGGGTATGTCGTCATCGCGCCGCACATCGTGTGCAGCCCTCCGGGCGTGGGGCAGGACCGCGTGCGCCTCGACCGCCTGGCGCGGCTGGCGGGCAAGAGCCTGCTGGGCTTCGAGATGTTTGAGTTGAGCCGCGTGGTGGATTACCTGCAGACGCGCCCTGAAATCGATCCGCTGCGGATCGGCATGTACGGCATCTCACAGGGCGGCAAGAGCACGCTATTCCTGTCGGCGCTGGACACGCGCATCGCAGCGGCGGTCTGTTCGTGCTACTACAACAACCGCTGGAACAAGATGATTGAACCTGCTCTGCTGGCGGACATGGCGGCTCAGGAAGGGCTGGCGTATGCTGCCTATCTCGGCCTGAGCGAGGATGACAAATTCAACCCGCTGGCTGCGCCGCTCTTCCCCGATCATCTGCTGGGCGGGTTGATCTGTCCGCGCCCGTTTATGGTGGAGATCGGCCGTTACGACCCGGTGATCTACTGGCGCGACGCCGTCGAGGAATTCGAACGCCTGCGCGCAATCTATGCTGCGCTGGGCATCCCCGAGCGCGCCCGGGCGACAGTCGCGCAGTGGGGCGGGCACGAGATCTTCTTCGACGATGCCAAAGCCTTTCTGGATCGCTGCCTGCTGGCGTGAGCGGCCTATGCCGGATTCCGTTGGCGAAATTGGTTACGAGAACCCAGACTCCCGGAATCTCAAGCTGAGCTTGCTCAGCCAGATTCCGGGAGTCTATGTGCGTGAGAGATAATCAGGCTGCTTTGCAGCAGTCGTACGCCACAGCGGCGCTCGCTTAGAATAACAATCGAGGAAGAGCGATGCCTAATTTTATCTGTGTCACTTGCGGAACGCAGTTCGCTGCGAACAATGAGGAGCCTGCGGGTTGCCCAATTTGCGAAGATGAACGACAGTACGTCGGCTGGAACGGGCAGCAGTGGACGACGCTGGAGCAGTTGCGCCGTGATCACCACAACGTCCTGGCGACTGAAGAGGACAACCTGACCTCCATCGTCACCGAACCCGGCTTTGCCATCGGGCAGCGCGCGTTGCTGGTGCAAACCCCGAAAGGCAACGTGCTGTGGGACTGCATCAGCCTGATCGACGACGCTACTGTGGCAGCGGTGAACCAGCTCGGCGGCGTCAAGGCTATCGCGATATCGCACCCGCACTTCTATTCCTCAATGGTGGAGTGGAGCCGCGTGTTTAACGACGCCCCGGTGCTGGTGCATGCGGACGATGTGAGCAACCTGATGCGGCCCGACCGGTCACTGCTGTTGTGGCGGGGCGAGCAGCGCGAAATCGTGGAAGGGGTGACGCTGGTGCGTTGCGGCGGGCACTTCTCGGGATCAAGCGTATTGCATTGGGCCGCGGGCGCCAAAGGGCGCGGCGCCCTGTTGAGCGGCGACACCATCCAGGTCGTCTCGGATCGGCGCTATGTCAGCTTTATGCGCAGCTATCCCAACCTCATTCCGCTGTCGGCGCGGGAAGTGCGGCGCATCCTCTCCGCCGTCGAGCCGTTTGCCTTCGACCGCATTTATGGCGCATGGACAGGGCGCATCGTGCAGTCCAACGCCAGAAGTGTGCTTGTGCGTTCCGCCGAACGCTACATCCATGCCACCAGTTCGTAGACAGGTAATCAGAAGTCTGACTTCTGCAAGAAGTCAGACTTCTACTGAGGAAAACTCCAGGGAATACTGATACATGCCCTCAACCGTACTGCTTCTGATTGACGGTTTGCGCCCGGATGCGATCTCGCCAACCTGCAGCCCCAGCGTGATGGCGCTGATGGGGCGCGTCGACGGCGCTGTGTGGATGAAATCTTCGCGTAGCCGGTGACCCATGCCAAACTCCCGCCCGAATATCATTCTGTTCAACCCCGACCAGTGGCGCGGCGACGTACTGGGATACCTGGGCAACCCGGCCGCTGTGACGCCGACACTGGACGGTCTGGTCCAGAGCGACGCCGTGGCGTTCGCCAACGCTTTCTGCCAGAACCCCGTCTGCACGCCCAGCCGTTGCTCGTTCATGACTGGCTGGTATCCGCACGTGCGCGGCCATCGCACCATGTTCCACATGCTGCGCCCCGATGAGCCGGCGCTGCTCAAGACGCTCAAGGACAATGGGTATACCGTGTGGTGGGGCGGCAAGAACGACCTGGTTCCCGCGCAGAACAGCCTTGAGCCGTATTGCGATATCTACCACGCCGCCCCGCCGGGCACGCTGCCGATGGCTGCCGGCGACCGCCAGGCGGAATGGCGCGGTGCGCCCGACAGCGACACCTATTATTCCTTCCTGGTCGATCGGTTGCCGCTGCAGAATGGCGCAGCCTATTATGCGGATTCCGACTGGGCGCACGTGCTGGGCGCTATCGACTTTATCCGCGGCGCGCCGCACGACCGCCCATTTTGTCTGTACCTGCCGCTGACTTACCCGCATCCGCCCTATGGCGTGGAAGAGCCGTGGCACCGCCTGATCGACCGCGCCGCTCTGCCGCCGCGCCTGCCGCAGCCGGACTGGGCTGACAAGCCTTCCATCCTGAAGGGCATTGCCTCGCGCCAGCATCTGGAGACGTGGAGCGAAGAACGCTGGAACGAACTGCGCGCCGTGTACTACGGCATGTGCGCGCGGGTAGATCACCAACTTGGCCTGCTGCTGGACGCGCTCAAAACGGCCGGCTTGTATGACGACACGGCGCTATTCTTCTTCTCCGACCACGGCGACTTCACCGGCGATTACGGGCTGGTGGAGAAGACCCAGAACACGTTTGAGGACTGCCTGACGCGCGTCCCGTTCCTGATCAAGCCGCCCATTGGCGCGGCGCTGCAAGCGGGCGTGCGCGAGGCGCTGGTGGAACTGATCGACCTGCCCGCCACCGTCGAGGAGATCGCTGGCCTGCCGCGCCGCCACACTCACTTCGGGCGCTCGCTGTTGCCGCTCATCGCCGGCGCCATGCAGGCCCATCGCGATGCGGTCTTCTGCGAGGGCGGCCGTCTGCACGGCGAGACGCACTGTATGGAATTGGAGAGCGACATTACATCAGCGCCGGGCGATCTGTATGCGCCGCGCCTGGTGTGGCAGCGCCAGGAAGGCCCCGAGCATACCAAGGCCGTCATGCTGCGCACGGCGCAGTACAAATATGTGCGCCGCCTGTACGAGACCGACGAACTCTACGATCTGCGCGCCGACCCCGGCGAGATGCACAACCGCATCGCCGACCCGGCGCTTGCGCCCGTCCTGGCGCAACTCAAAGAGCGCCTGCTCACGTTCTACCTGGAGACGGGCGACGTCGTGCCGCACGACATCGACCGGCGCAGGTGACGGCCCGGCAGGTTATGCGAGTTTCTTGAAGGCGCGCGCGGCGCAGTCGAGCGTGGCGTCGATGTCGCAGTCGCTGTGCACTGCCGACATGAACCCCGCCTCGAACTGCGATGGCGCCAGGTACACACCGCCGGCCAGCATAGCCTGAAAGAAAGCGCCATAGCGTTTCGTGTCCGCTGCTTTGGCGCTGTCCCAGTTGGCGACCGGCGCGGCGCTGAAGAACACGGTGGACATCCACCAAGTTCCCGCACCGCGCC
>JAMCQN010000184.1 GCA_023382055.1 Chloroflexota bacterium | reverse complement strand
ATCGCGGCTGGGGCCAAAGACTTGGTACACTTCAGATCGGAACTGGCGCAGTGCTTCTTGGACTTTAGACACCCATTAAGCATCGCGCCATTTCCAGTTTTCAGGGTGCAGTTTGTCTAAACTCGAATATTTACACACCTGCCGGAAAATCTGCAACATGACTGGATGCATGAACTGGCCAGGGTGTTGAAACCACGCGGGTTGCTTCTCATCACGCTTCACGGCGAGAGCCGTCTGTATCAACTGGAACCTGAAGAACAAACGCAGTTTCTGTCGGGGCAGATGGTCGTCAAGCAACCTGCAGCGGCTGGCAGCAATTTCTGTGGAAGTTACCATCCTGAGCAGTATGTGCGGAGCGTGTTGGCTAAGGATTATGAAGTGATCGACTTCATACCCGAAGGCGCCAGAGATGCGGACCAGGACATTTACCTCATGCATAAAAAGACGCGATTCTAGAGACTGTCGTGAGCGATGACCCGCCGTTTGAGCCTGTCTGCCTGGAGTCTGGTTTATATCGCAGATATGTAACGCAGAGACACAAAACTTCCATGACAGAAGCGCTGGTGGTCCTCGTAATCCTGAATACGAATCGGCGTGCAGATACCTGTGCTCTGCTCGCTTCGCTTGAGCGCAATGACTATCCCAACTGCCAGGTCATTGTGCTTGACAATGCCTCCACAGATGGGTCAGTGGCCGCGATCCGCTCATCTTACCCGGCCGCGCAAATCATAGAACTGGATAAAAACCTCGGTTATGCCGGAAACAACAATGTCGGCATAAAGACCGCATTATTGCATGGGGCGGATTGGGTATTCGTCCTGAATGAAGACACGATTCTTGCGCCTGATTGTATCAGTGAGCTAGTCAATGTGGGTCAGAGCAATCCGTCGATCGGGATCGTTGGGCCGATGGTTTATCACCATGACGAACCCGGCGTTATACAGTCCGCTGGCGGCAAGCTGGGGCGTGGCTGGAAAGCGCAGCACATCGGCCAGAATGAAATGGATCATGGGCAGTTCTCGGATGCACGTGAGGTCGACTGGATATCGGGATGCGCCATACTGGTGCGCCGGGATGTAGTCGAGCAAGTGGGTATGCTTGATGAACGTTTCTTCTACTACTGGGAAGAGACGGAATGGTGTTTACGTGCAAGGGAAGGTGGGTGGCGCATTACACACGTGCCCCAGGCCAGAATCTGGCACAAAGGAGTTCAGCGAGCATACCACCCCAGCCCGAATGTCACCTATTATGCTACCCGGAATCGATTCCTGATGCTGGAAAAACACCATGCGCCGATACTGGTGTGGCTGGAGGCCTGGCAGCAAACTCTGCGCACATTGGTGAGTTGGAGCATCAAACCCAAATGGCGCGAGATGCTGAGCCATCGCGACGCAATGTGGCAGGGCGTGGTCGATTTTCTGTATCACCGCTGGGGCATGCGTTCAACATAAGCTGATCATGAGGGCCCTGCTTCTTTCAACCTGGTTTCCATATCCACTGAGTCAAGGCAGCAAGATCAGGGCATATTACCTCTTGCGTGCACTCGCCGATCATCATGAGGTTGGCTTGATCTCCTTTGCCGACACTGCTATTGAGCCTGCCTGGGTTGATCACATGTCTCAATGGTGTCGCAGGGTGGAGGTTGTACAGCGCGATCCTTTTGCAACCAGTAATGTTCGAAAGCTTATGGGCAGGTTGACGCTGCGTCCCAGTTCGGTGGTTTCGACTTATTCATCCGAGATGGCAGAGCGTGTTAAACGGGTTGTTGCCGAATGGCGTCCGGACTGCATCGTTGCGCTGACCTTCGTGACGGCCCCGTATGCACTCCACGTAGAAGGTATCGCCACGATCGTTGATGTAGACAACCTGCTCACACGCATGCTTTATGAGTCCTATATACAGGCAACAGGTCGTTTGTCGCGACTGCGTAGCTGGCTGGCGTGGTGGAAATTCCAGCGGTATGAACGATACCTTTTTGGAAAGTTCAACGCCTGTATGGTCGTGTCTCCACGAGATAAGCTGGATCTGGAAGCGATGCTTGCTGCGGGCAGGCAACGGCAACAGATCGACGTTATCCCGAATGGAGTTGACCTGGAATATAACGTACTCGGTTTGGCTGAGCCAGAGCCTTGTACGCTCATTTTCTCCGGCGCTCTGACGTATTTTGCAAATTATGACGCAATACGCTACTTTCTGAGTGAAATCTTTCCAAGAATCCTTGCGCAGGCGCCAATGGCGAAGTTGTATATCACCGGAAAGACAGATCAAGTGGACCTGTCAGGGCTGGCGTTGAACGATCATGTCGTGTTGACAGGTTATCTGGATGATGTACGCCCTGCGGTCGCCCGAGCCCACGTAAGTATTGCTCCATTACGCATTGGGGCAGGTTCGCGAGTCAAAATACTGGAGGCGATGGCATTGGGTACGCCCGTGGTGTGTACCGCCAAGGCTGCTGAGGGGCTTGATGTAGTCAACGAAGAACAAGCCCTGATTGCCGATACGCCAGATGCCTTTGCTTCGGCAGTTATTCTGTTACTGCAAAACCCGGCGCCGCGCGAGCGGTTAGCGCGCCGGGCGCGCCGGTTGGTCGAGGATAAATACGATTGGCGTGCGATTGGCAGACGTTTGTGCGATCTCGTTGAAAACACCTGTCTAGCTGCGCGCGGTTAACATCAGGGGGAGATAGCCGGTGAGTTTCCTAAACGCTGTCAGGCAGCTTGAGCCACAGCTTCCGCATTTGCTGAGAAGAGCGCTGAGAAAAGCATGGGTTAATTTCCAGGGCTTCAGCCTCTTTGTGCTTACCCTGTCCGGTTTTATCCCTTCACACTTTATACGTCGTTTTATATACAGGCGCTTATTTCGCATACAGCTCGGGCAAGGCAGTATCCTTCATTGGCAGGCCCGTTTTTTTGGCCCGACGGGAATCACGATCGGCAAGTTCTGTAATATCGGGAATGGCGCATTTCTTGATGGCAGGCGGGGACTTAAAATTGGCGACTGTGTTGCAACGGGTTCGGAAATCATGATCTACACATTGCAACACGACATCGATAGTCCAACTTTTGATGTAGTCGGTGGCCCTGTAGCCATTGAAGACTATGTCTACATTGGACCACGCGCGATCATTCTCCCTAATGTACACATCGGTTGCGGCGCGGTCATCGCTGCAGGGGCTGTCGTAACTCAGAATGTACCGGCTTACTCCGTGGTCGGCGGTGTACCGGCGCGCTTTATTCGCGAGCGCCGGCATGACCTGGACTACCGCCCTGATTTCGCTATGCCATTTCAGTAACGCGAAACAGAACCCACACAGCTTCCGACAGTTTTGATAGAACCCTTCATCTTTCTGTTATTACAACGATAAACTGGATGTCATGATTGGTCGTATACCCTTACAGCCCTTAAGAGCATGGCTTGACCAAAACGCACGGTGGTTGTTGCGCGCCCTGGTGATTGCTGCAGTGCTACTGGCAACCATACTGATCGCGCGCCGACCTTCCGTTATTTATATCGGGCTAGTAATTGGGATTGGCGCTGCGCTGGTACTGATTCGTAAACCGGTGATTGGCCTTGCGGCAGTCATAATCGGTGGGTTGGTCATACCTTTTGGCCTTGGCACAGGCAGTGAGTCAGAGCTTAATCCGCCGCTCTTAATCATTTTGTTGCTGCTTGTAATATGGCTCCTGGATATGGTTCGGCGTCACGACATTCGGCTGCTGCCTTCCCGGACGAACCTGCCGCTGCTCATATTCCTGGTTGTCGTCCTACTCTCATTTGGCGTTGGCCAGTTACCCTGGTTCGTAGTGAGCGCTGCGCCAATACGCGCCCAACTGGGCGGGCTGGCGATTTTCATACTCTCAATCAGTGCTTTCTTATTGACAAGCCATCTCGTAAATGATCAACGCTGGCTGGAACGATTGACATGGCTTTTCCTGGCGCTGGCTGCGTTTTACATCGCCGGCCGGATCGTCCCGCTGCTCAGTGGCATCACGAGTAAGCTGTACACGCCCTCTGCTGTTGGCAGTCTCTTCTGGACATGGTTGGTGGCTCTGGCATTCAGTCAGGCTGTTTACAACCGTCACCTGCGCCCGGTCTGGCGCGTCTGCTTGATCCTGTTAGTATCAATGACCTTCTTCGTCGGCATGACACGAGACATCGGTTGGACTTCGGGTTGGGCGCCTGCATTGGTCACTCTGGCTGTCATCTTACTGGTTGGCTCACCGCGCCTGGGTGTTGCATTAGTGCTGGCAGGTGTCGTAATCGTGTTACTGATGCCTCAAGTTGTTACGGACCTGTTGGTAGTGGGTGACAACTCATATAGTGCATTAACTCGTGCCGAGGCTTGGAACATTCTGCTGCGAATCGTTGAGGTCAGCCCAATCCTGGGGCTCGGCCCCGCAAACTACTATTGGTACACACCGCTTTATTCCATCCTGGGATACCATGTAAACTTCAACTCTCATAACAACTACATAGACCTTGTTGCTCAGTTGGGGCTGGCAGGGCTTGTCTGTTTTCTCTGGTTTAGTTGGGAAGTCGGCAAGTTGGGGTGGCAATTGCGTTCGCGTGTGCCGGAGGGATTCGCCAAAGCCTATGTGTATGGTGCTATAGGCGGACTGGCTGGAACCCTGGTCGCGGGTATGCTGGGCGACTGGGTGTTGCCGTTTGTCTACAACATTGGCTTTGCGGGATTCCGCGCCAGTGTGCTGGCCTGGTTATTCCTGGGGGGACTTGTTGCTCTCGGGCGAATAACTCACTCGAACGGGAAAATGCCTCAAGCTGGATCACCAGATTGACTCATGGGCGACAATATTTCCCCGGATCGATCAGAGTTCGACAAGAAGCTATCGATCATTATCGTTAACTGGAATACGCTGGATCTGTTGATCCAGTGTCTGGATTCCATCTACAATGCTGCCCCGGAAATCAAGCTCGAAACATTCGTTGTCGATAATGCCTCTACCGATGGCAGTGTTGTCGCTGTACGAGAACTCTACACTCAGGTGCAGTTGATTGCGAATACCGAGAATGTTGGCTTTGCGCGCGCAAATAACCAGGCTATCAGTCAGGCGACTGGTCGGTACATACTACTGCTCAATCCCGATACGTTAGTGATACCGGGAGCACTGGAGACGCTGTTTGAGTTTATGGATCAGCGTACTGATGCGGGTGCGGTCGGCGCCCGCATTCTGAATCCCGACCGCACACTGCAAACCTCGTGTTATCCAGCGCTGACGCTTTCCCGCGAGTTTTGGCGATTAATGCACCTCGACGTTGTGGCGCCATACGGAATTTACCGCATGAATGAATGGACCACCGATACGCCGCGCAGGGTCGATTCCGTACTGGGGGCATGTCTCATGATACGGCGTGAAGTGATATCCCGTATCGGTCTACTGGACCCGGACTATTTCTTCACCGCAGAGGAGATTGACCTGTGTCGGCGCATCTGTAAGGGAGGCTGGCATATCTATTGGGTACCCCGCGCGCAAATTATTCACTATGGTGGACAAAGTTCGAAACTGGCGCCGGCAAAGTCATTCCTGCACTTGTATCATGGCAAGGTTCTGTACTTTCGTAAGCAACACGGCGCTCTCGCAGCAATGCTCTATAAACTGGTGTTATTCATGACAACACTGTTGCGTTTGTTGATCTCCCCACTGGCATGGCTGGAGCGGAGGTCGCGTCGCGAACAGCATCTTATTCTTGCTTCACGTTATTGCCAGTTACTTCGCGCGCTACCAGGCCTGTAGCAGTTCGGGCGCCATTGGCGCGTGGTCTAAATATCCAGCATCATGCGCATACTACTCCTGACACAGGTCTTACCTTACCCACTGGATTCCGGGGCCAAGGTGCGGGCTTACTATATCCTGCGCTACCTGGCTGCACGGCATCAGTTGACACTGGTGTCCTTTGGCCGGAAGAGTGACAGCAGTGCGGCGGTCGGTCATCTGAGTTCGCTGTGCCATGATATTCATATCGTACCAATGGATCGAACTCGCAGCGCAGACTTGCGCAGCTTATGCAAGAGTGCCTTGACTGTTCAGCCCTTCACGATAGTGCGTGATGAGCGGGTTGGGATGCGCGCGAAATTAGCCGAGATCGTCGTGAACCACCAGTTCGATGCCATTCACGCCGATCAACTGGCAATGGCTCAGTATGCTATCGGTGCTGAGTCCGCCATGAGAAACCGTTGGCCGGAGTCAAGGCCATTGATGGTCCTGGATGCCCACAATGCATATTACCTGATTCCGCAACGTATGGCGGAAGTGTCGCATAATCCCCTGTTACGCTTGATGTTATCGCGCGAGGCGCGACTGATTGCGAAATATGAAGTCGATACTTATCAGCTTTTCAACCATGTACTCACAGTGACAAGTGAGGACTTAAGTAATATCAAGCAGCTTCATCAGTTTGATGTTGACAGCCCTCGCTTTAGCACGATACCAATATGTATCGATGCGGAAATCCCGTGCAAAGAACGCAAGCCTGATACGCGTGGCTTGTTGTTCTTAGGCGGATTGCACTGGCCGCCCAATGCAGATGCGGTGCGCTGGTTCATAAGTGAAATCTGGCCGATGGTTCACGTTGAGGCGCCGGATTCGCGTATCTATATCATTGGTGCGCGTCCACCCCGTGACATTCGTGCACTGGGCGACTTTGACGGCATAGAACGTCCTGAACAGGCCGGCGCCGCCCCGGTTGTTGTGACAGGCTACGTAAAAGACCCTGCGTCATTCATCGACGATAGCGCAGCGTTGATTGTCGCTTTGCGTTCCGGTGGTGGCATGCGTGTGAAGATTATCGAGGCGCTGCAATGGAGATTGCCGATCATCACCACTGCTATCGGTTGTGAAGGCATCAGCATGACGCCATGGAAAGACGCGATGATTGCTGATGACCCGCGCCAGTTTGCTCAGTCAGTCATCGACGTACTCAAGAATCCTGTTTTATCAAGGCGGCTTTCCGAAAATGGCCGTGCTCTGGTGGAACAACATTACGACTGGCGCAAAACCTACATGGCGCTGGACCAGATATATGCCTGACATGGCTACAACTTCCGACAAGAAACCTGACGCATCTGGAAGGCGATCTCTCTATGCACTTCTGGCGATTCTGGCCGTTTCCGTGCTCCTGCGATTTGGCGCTGTGGCCGTGATGGGTGATCAGGTAGAAGCTCTGCCCGGCATCGCCGACCAGCAGTCCTACGATATGCTGGCGAAACGTGTCCTGGGAGGCTATGGTTTCACGGTTGCGCAGGACTGGTGGCCGATGACACGCGCCGGTGAACCCACCGCGCACTGGTCCTATCTCTACACGCTTTACCTGTCTGCTGTCTACCTGGGTTTTGGCGTTCATCCACTGGCTGCAAGGATTATTCAGGTATTGCTGGTAGGCGTTCTGTGGCCGCTGCTGGCGTACCGGATCACGCGGCGCTTGCTCGGAAATGGGGCTGGTTTGATCGCTGCTGCCTGGACAGCCGTATATGGTTATGCTGTCTATTACTCGGCGGCCTTGATGACCGAGCCCTTTTACATCACAGCCATTCTGTGGTCGTTCGATATCGCCATGAATCGGTCGCGTCCAAAGCACAGCGCAAAACACTGGGGCGCGCTCGGTCTGGCTTTGGGCATTATCGTGCTGCTGCGCCAGTCTTTCCTGCCATTTGTGCCATTCCTGCTGGCTTGGATGTGGCTGTCTGAAAGGGGCAGTAAACCGTTTGCCGCTGGCTGGTTGCGCACGCTGACCTATCCCCTGCTCAGTTTATGTGTCATGGGCATCTTGATCCTGCCTTGGACGATCCGAAATTACAGCGCATTCGGTCGTTTTGTCTTGCTCAACACAAACGCGGGATTTGCTTTCTATTGGGCAAATCACCCTATTTATGGGACCACGTTTGTGGACGTACTTCCTCCGGACATCTCGTATCAAAGCCTTGTTCCACCCGAATTGCAGTCGCTTGATGAAGCCGCACTCGATTCGGCGCTGCTCAAGCGGGGCATCGAGTTCGTCGTTCAAGATCCTGTTCGTTACGTCCTGCTGTCGATCAGCCGCGTTAGAACCTATTTCATGTTCTGGCCATCTCCTGGCTCGGGAACGCTGAATAACCTGGTGCGCGTGTTGTCGTTTGGTGTCGCGCTACCCTTCATCCTTTATGGGTTGATTCTTGCGCTGAAGCGATGGCGCGACTGGTCATTACTTTACCTTTTCGTCATTATCTACAGCGGCGTCCACCTGTTATCGTGGGCGCTGGTGCGTTATCGATTGCCCGTAGACGCCGTACTGATCCTGTTCGCATCCTGCGGCCTGGCCGATTTGTTACGTCGTTTTCAACCGCATCGCGCGGTAACGAGCGTCGGTGTGTCGCAATGAACATCCTTTATATTGTCCCTTACACACCGACTCCCATCCGTGTTCGGCCCTATCAGTTGATACGCTCGCTTGCCCAACTCGGGCATCAGGTAACGCTGGCGACGGTGTGGGAAAGCCCAAAGGAACGACAAACACTCGACCAGCTTCGTCAGGAGGGCGTCGAAATTATCGCAGCCCCATTGGCAAAGACACGGCGAATATGGAACTGCCTGCGCGCGATACCAACGACGCTCCCATTGCAGGCGATATTCTGCGATTCGCCACGATTGCGACATTTGATCGATCAGGTTTTACTCTCACCGACCCACTCATTCGACATCATCCAGGTTGAACACCTGCGCGGCGTGAGGTATGGGGCCTGGTTGAAAGAACTGATGCCGGCGCGCCAGATTCACAAGCGGACCCCTATCGTCTGGGATAGCGTCGACTGCATCACCTATCTATTCGAACAGGCTGCGCAATACAGCGGCAGCCTGTCCCGGCGGCTGATTATGCGCTTGGAACTGGGACGCACGCGCCATTACGAAGGCAGGATGGTAAATCATTTCGACCGTGTGTTGGTCACGTCGGAGGCCGATAAGAAAGCTCTGCAGGAACTTGCCGGCACAACCGCGCCTATTTCCGTTCTCTCGAACGGCGTTGACCTTGAACACTTTTGTCCTTCAGAGTCATTACGACAGCCGGATACCGTCGTTTTTAGCGGCAAAATGAGTTACCATGCGAATGTAACGGCTGCAATCTACCTTGCGACAAGAGTAATGCCCCTGGTATGGGATGAGAAACCAGGCATCCGATTGGTTATTGCCGGAAGCCAACCGGCGCCGGCCATTCAGCAACTGGCTAAGTCGGATCCCGGCCGTATTGTGGCCACCGGATATCTATCGGATATGAAACTGCCATTGCAGGAAGCCAGCGTTTCAGCGGCTCCACTGCTGTACGGCGCCGGCATCCAGAATAAAGTGCTGGAGGCGATGGCCTGCGCAACCCCGGTCGTTGCAACATCGCGTGCCGTCGCCGCATTGGGTGTGCAATCCGGAAAGGATTGCATCGTTGCCGATAAGCCTGAGGCATTTGCTCATGCATTGCTACACCTTCTAAGTGATGGAGTTATGCGCCGGCGTATCGGCGCTGCCGGGCGTTGTTATGTCGAGAAACACCATGACTGGCGCCAGATCGCGACTCACCTCGAAACGATCTACACCTCAGTAATCCACGAATCCCCTTCGACTTGAACCGCTGGCGCCATAATCCACTGCAAAAACATGCAAAGGAACCACTGTTGTCAATTCAAACACTGCCTGATAATGCAGCTATAGTGCAGCTATTTACAGGGGCTAAATAGCATTAGTTGCGCGATACTCCATTGACTCTGTCTTGCGCAGACAATACAATAACACCATAGTTTAACCCGCATGTGGTTATGACCGCGGCACGGTGTTTGTACTTTGTCGCATATGGGCGTACATCCTTTGGGGAGGGGATGCGAGTGGGCGCCCAATGCAGTAGATACAGGTGTGTTGCGTAGAGAAGGCTCCCCATATTGTGTGGACCTGGTACTGCCGCGTCTGGCGGATTTTCCGGGTCAATAAAATCAAGAACCCTAAACCTGTAACCGACTGGCCGCTCTGCTGGATGTCGCATGGGCGGAGCTTGCTTAGGACAAACTGCGTCACGTCATTATCGCCAGCTTTTCGACCGGAATACCACATACCGGGTCGCCTCCTGTAACGGCGGGAGTCACAGCGGCGTCGGTATATCGGTGCTGGCTGCCACGGCAGCCCGTCGTGTGTATCACAGGGCACAATGAGAGACACTCTGCAATCGAGAGCCTGGAATCAACCCAATCGCAGGTTATCTGCGGCATTGAATGAACTCCTCTCCAGATTGCTTGACTATTCGCTGGTGTTGCTGGGAGTAATCCTGCTATCACCCATTTTTCTGATCCTAACCATCATCGTGAGGCTGGATAGCCCGGGTCCGGTGCTATACCGGCGCCGCGTGATGGGGAAGGGGGGGACACAGTTCGACGCGTTCAAATATCGCACCATGGTGGTGAATGGCGATGAAGTGCTTAACGCGTATCCCGACCTGAAAGCACAATGGCTGCGCGATCAGAAGCTCAAGCATGATCCGCGAATTACCCGCAGCGGGCGTTGGATGCGCCGATTGAGTCTCGATGAATTGCCTCAACTGTTCAATGTGTTGCTCAGCCAGATGAGTCTGGTCGGGCCGCGCATGATCGCGCCGCAGGAACTTGCATCATACGGTGAGTTTGCAGGCGAACTATTGACCGTTAGGCCCGGAATCACCGGCCTGTGGCAGATATCGGGGCGTTCCAATCTGAGTCGCGATGACCGCGTGCGCCTCGATATGCAGTATGTGCGTCATCACACATTCTGGATGAATGCAAAGCTGATCGTCTTAACGGTTCCCGCGGTGCTGAAAGGTACAGGAGCTTATTGATGCTCATCGCACGCGCACCGCTTCGCCTCAGCTTTTTCGGCGGCGGCACGGACCTGCCGGCCTATTACGAACGATATGGCGGGGCGGTTCTGAGCACGAGCCTGAATAAGTACGTTTATGCGATCATGAACGTGAGCGAGCAGAATGCGCTCCAGATCACGTCCTCCGACTATCGCACGTTCTACAGGCATACTCCGGGAGAGCCGCTACTGTGGGACGACGGAGATTTGAGCCTTCCGCGGGCGGTGTTCCAGCACTTTGGCGTCACACAGGGCGTATCTCTTTTCCTGGCCTCGGAATCCCCGCCCGGCACCGGCCTTGGGTCGTCCAGCAGCGTCACCGTGGCGCTTGTTAAGGCAATCAGCACGGCGTGTGGCTATAAACTCACCAAAGGCGAGGTCGCGAGACTGGCGTGTGATATTGAGGTCGGCAAACTGCGCAAACCCATTGGACTGCAGGACCAATATGCCTCAGCATATGGCGGTCTTAACTGGATCTCTTTCAGCGCATCCAAAGTCTCTGTCGAACCTCTGGTCATCTCTCAGGAGACGATGGCACACCTCGAGTCGCATCTGTTGCTGATGTTCACGGGCGCCGCGCACGATTCGGCCCAGATTCTGGCCCGCCAACGTAAAGCCAGCCTTGACCAGGACAGCCGAGTGATCGAATCACTACAGGCTGTATCGGATCTGGCTGTGCAGGCGCGTCACTACCTCCAAGTTGGGGTGCTTGACCGCTTCGGCGCGCTGTTACACGAGGCCTGGATGTACAAGAAGCGCTTTGCCCCCGGCGTGAGCAATGAGCATATCGACCACTGGTATGCGCTGGCGCGCAACAATGGGGCGCTTGGCGGGAAGATCGCAGGCGCGGGCGGCGGTGGATTCCTGATTCTCTATTGTGAGGACGATGCGCTGGATCGGGTTGCTTCGTCACTTTCATCTGAAGGCTTGCGGCGTATGGACTTCCGTTTTGAAAGTGATGGCGCGCGGGTGCTTTTTAATGCAGGTCTTCGCCTGCGGGAAGTGGCGAAGGCGACGGCTGATGGCGATGGGTTGTTGGACGAGGATATGAGTTGGAAGACGCGCGGTGACGCTGGCAATACCGTATTGGCAAGGGGGAACCTATGATGACGAAGATCATGGAAGCATGGCGGAAATATGTGACAGCGGCGCGCCGGAAAAGCGCCGCACTGCGCACATCGGGATATGACCTCCAATGGAAAGTGCTGACGTTTGAACTGGTGGTCCTGGATGCGCTAGCCATAATCGCCGGCCTGATGGCGGCATTCGAACTGCGCATTACCAGCGGAGTCTTTGCGTATTCGGCCCCCTATTCTGAATCGATGTACGTCATCCTGACTGTGCTCAGCGCGGTCATCTGGCTATGCATTTTTGCCGTCGATGGGCTATACAAACGAGATAACTTACTGGGGGGAAACGTAGAGTATCAGCAAGTGCTCAAGGCCTGCACCACCGGCATTATCGTCCTTATCGTCCTGTCTTTTCTGTCGCGCGACATTGCGACAGTTTCCCGCGCATGGTTGCTTTTGTCATGGGGATTCAGCATTTTCTTTGTGCTGCTGGAACGATTTGTGCTTCGGCGCGTGGCGTATCTGCTCCGTCGCCATGGTTGGTACACCGCCAGGGTTCTGATTGTCGGCGCGAATGATCAGGGCGCCGCGATGGCGCGGCAGTGGCAGAATTGCAAGACAGCCGGCATGGAAGTCATCGGTTTTGTAGACGACTTCAAACCCAGGGGCACTGTTGTGCTGGATGGGTTGGAGGTGATCGGGCGTCCAACGAATCTGGATAGCCTGGCGCGGATAACCGGCGCGAACGAAGTAGTCATCGTGCCAAACGCCGTCGCATGGGAGACATTCGAGGAGATCGTAGCGCAGAATGGCAAACCCAAAGATTACGTGCTGCGCATCTCACCGGGTTTTTACGAGTTGCTGACATCCAGCGTGGCGGTGAGCAACAAGACATTCGTCCCTCTGTTCACGATAAACGAAGCTCGTATTGTGGGGATCGACGCCAACCTGAAGTGGTTGTTCGATTACGGCCTGGGGATGCTCATCTTGTTACTCACACTGCCATCACAACTTCTGATTGCGGCCCAGATCAAGCTCACGAAATGGAACAGGCCGATATTGGCGCGTTATCGCACCGCGGGGCAGGGTGGAAGCTCATTCACCATGTACAAGTTCAACATCGGCGCTAATTCGAATCGAGGTCGGCAAAAGAAAGGCGTGAATCGGTTTGAGAAATGGGTGTACAGCAAAGGCCTGGACAAGTTGCCTCAACTCTTCAATGTCATGGCAGGCAACATGAGTTTGATTGGACCACGGCCAACTGTACTTGGATTTGATCATGCTGATTTGCGCAACGCGTGCAACCTGCGCACGGTGAAGCCCGGGATCATCGGCCCGTGGCTGGTCGGCGAGTTCTGGACGACCGCCGAAAGTCAGGACGAACTCTACTATATACGCAACTGGACGATCTGGTTGGATGTGCAGATTCTTGGTCAGGCCGCACTATCCTGGTTGAACGTAAAGCGCAGTACTGGCGCTCAACCACTGCAATTACCTGTAAAGATTCGGCCGAAAATACCAGGCGGGCAGAGTTTAGACCTGCCTAATATGCGCGTCACGACCACTCTGCAGTTTACACCGCGCGATGCTGTTGAGTCGAATCAACCACTCAACTGGCGCAACAATGACCAGTCGCGCTCGGTGTAACCGGGGCGCATAAAAAGGCATAGAGCCAGGGAGGTGGTAACTGGTGTTCAATGGCCATATAGATCATTACGTGAAGCAGTTGGGTGAAGGGTTGAATGCCCTGGATCAGCGCGTCATATGGAGTGTCGTTAACGAGTTGATGCGCGTCTGGCGCGAGCGCCGTCAGGTCCTTATGCTTGGTAATGGTGGCAGCGGGGCTTTGGCCTCTCACATGGTTAACGATCTCAACAAGATCGTGGTCCCGGGGCAAGCCCGTTTCCGCGCGCTTGCCCTTACGGACAGCATGCCGCTTCTCACAGCCTGGGCAAACGATAGCGCATATGAGGATGTGTTTGCGGAGCAACTGCGGAACTTCTGCCAACCCGGTGACCTGGTAATTGCCGTTTCCTGCAGCGGCAATAGCCCGAGTGTTTTGAATGCCCTGCGCGTGGCAAAGGAGCTTGGCGCACGGACGATTGGCATGACAGGTGATGCAGGCGGCCGGCTGAAGGATATGGTTGACCTGTGTGCATTCGCGCCAGTTCCACATATCGGTCAGCAGGAGGACGTTCATCTCATTCTCAATCACGCTATCACCAGCGCGCTGAAGCGCTGGATAACTACCATCGCCAGGAACGAGGCAGAACGGCCGCGCGCCATCGTGTTGGCCGCCGGTGAAGGAACTCGTCTGCGACCATTGACGCTTACGCGCCCCAAGCCGATGCTGCCGATCAACGGCGAGCCGCTCTTGCACTACACCCTGAAATGGTTGCAGCGCCACGGCATCAATGAGGTCGCGATCAACCTGCACCATTGCCCGGAAGTCATCGTTGATTACTTCGGCGATGGTTCGCGGCTGGACATGCGAATCATGTACTCGTATGAAGACAAAATTCTGGGCACCGCCGGCGCTGTGCGAAAGCTGGATCGATTTGCCGATGGGCGTCCGCTGGTGATTGTCTATGGGGATGTGCTCACCGACCTTGACCTGTCTGCCCTGATCGCCGATCATAATAAGCACGTGGCAATGGACCCTTCGGCCGGTGTCACAATGAGTCTATATCGCGCGCCAAACCCGACGGAGGTTGGTTTGGTCGGCATGGATCAAAGTGGGCGGGTCACTCGTTTCGTCGAGAAGCCGCTGCCTGGCGAGGTTTTTACCGATCTTGCCAGCGCTGGCGTCATGATTATTGAACCGGACATCGTAAACAGGATACCGCCGGATACGTTTTACGACTTTGGTCTGCACCTGTTGCCGCTTCTGCTGGGTCAGGGAATCTCCATGTACGGCTGGGTGGTTCCGGAAGGTGCGTATGTCATGGATATCGGATCGCCGGAGAAATACACGCAAGCGCAACTCGACTGGCATGCTCGCGAGGAGCACGTTCTGTAATGACGCCCGCAACCTCCCCCGCAATTTTCCTTGACCGCGACGGGGTTATTAACCGTAACCGTGCGGACTATGTGAAGTGTTGGGAGGAGTTCGAGTTTCTGCCAGGAGCGCTTCAGGCTCTGCAGCGTCTGTCATGGTTAGGCTGGCCAATCGTAGTTGTCAGTAACCAGTCCGCGATTGGGCGTGGTATCGTCAGCCGTGATACGGTTGACGATATCCACAGGCGGATGAGACTTGCGGTTGAAGAGGTTGGCGGGCGTATCGACGTTGTGCTTTACTGTCCGCATCGACCGGATGAAAATTGCGAGTGTCGAAAGCCCAACCCCGGGCTGCTGACACATGCCGCTCAGATGTTGAATATCAATCTGGAGCGCAGTTTTATGATAGGCGATGCACTTTCAGACGTTGACGCAGCAAGATCGGCGGGATGCCGGCCGATCCTTGTAAAAACCGGCCGCGGGCTGGAGCAGGCTGCGTTAGTGGAGCCGCCGTACATGGAAGGTGTTTACGTGGCTGGCGACTTATCCGAAGTGGCCGCGCAAATCTTGCGTACTTTGAATGAGCGCCAGATAGCCGGCATGGAACTCCTTGACACATCCCGGCTGCGCGGCGGAACCCCTATGACTCCTTATCACATCATGGCTGAACTCAGAGCATAAACAATGGAACTACGACAATATATCGCTGTACTACTGAAGTGGTGGTGGCTGATAGCGCTGAGCGTCATCATTGCCGCCGCTTCCGCATTTTTCACCACGAGAGCGATCCCAAAAACTTATGTGTCGAGTACAACACTCATGGTGGGCCAGGCGCTGCAAAATCCCAATGCCAATCAGTCAGACTTATATACCGGCGCTGCGCTCGCGCAGAGTTATAGCGACCTGGTGGATCGCGAGCCTGTCTTACAGGCCACATTGGAGGCATTAGGGCTTAAATGGGACTGGACCGTCCTGCAGAGCATGGCGCAAGGTCACGTGGTGGCGGGTACTCAGTTGCTGGAGATTTCCGTCGTCGATACCGATCCAGCACGGGCCAAGGTCCTCGCGGACGAGATTGCTCATCAATTGATCCTCCAGAGTCCATCAGCGGCCGATCCAGAGAAAGAGGCTGAACGGCAGTTTATCCTCACGCAGATAGAAGGGCTCAAGACGAATATCAAGTCTGCTCAAGAGGAAATAGCGCAACTGGATGATGCTATTGTTAAAGCAAACAGCGCACGGCAGATACAGGATGGACGCGACCGTCAGGCAAACCTGAGAGCGCAAATCACGACCTGGCAGAGTACCTATGCGCAGATGCTCTCGAACCTGCAGAGTGGAACCCCTAACTACTTGAGCGTCATGGAACCGGCGCGCATTCCGAGTTATCCGATTGGCCCGAATATGAACCAGAACGTGATGCTCGCAGTGGTCATCGGCCTGGCGCTTTCCGGCAGCGCCGCTTTTCTTCTGGAGTATATCGACGACACGATCAAGACGCCGGAAGACGTGCGGAGTGATCTCGCTCTGTCAGTCCTGGGTAGTATCACGGATATGCAGGGCGACGACTACGCCAGCAAGCTGATGACTGTCAACGAACCAAGATCGCCGGTCGCAGAAGCGTACCGCATGTTGCGGACCAATCTACAGTTCAGCGCCATCAACCGCCCATTGCGTACGCTCCTGATCACCAGTTCCGGGCCGCTGGAAGGCAAGAGCGTCACTGCGGCCAATCTGGCCGTGGCGGTCGCTCAATCCGGTAAACGTGTTGTGCTGGTAGACGCCGATATGCGCCGCCCTGTTCAGCACCAGGTATTTCAACTGAAGGACGGATTTGGTTTGACATCCATTCTTCTGGATAAAGACTTGCCGTTAGCTCAAGTGCTGCAACCAACCTACGTTGACAATCTCCGCGTTATGGCATCCGGGCCAATACCGCCGGATCCGTCGGAGCTCCTTAGTTCAAAGCGCATGGCAGCGCTGTTTGCGCAGTTGCAGGAGCAGGCAGACCTCGTCATTTTCGATAGCCCGCCGGTTCTGGTCGTCACAGATGCGCCTGTATTGTCCACTCTTGTAGATGGCGTGCTCATGGTTATCCGTTCGGGAAGAACGCGCAGGACAGTGGCAAAGGCGACAAAGGACGCGCTGACTGCGGTCAATGCGAACGTCGTCGGTGTGATGCTCAATCGAGCATCGACGCGCACCGCTTCCTACTATTATTACAGCAGGGCAGACCGAAGGATAATCTCCAGAAAGTCGCCGCTGTCCCGCCTGTTCCATCGCTCCGTACGTCCGCAGGATTCGAGTAAATCAAGAACCCCCTCAGCCGACAGAACTTCCAGGCGAAAGGCAGATATTTAACAGATGCCGTCTACCCTGTTTGTCTGCACCACAAACCTGTGCCGATCGCCGCTGGCAAGCGTCTTCTTACGGCAGATCGTCGCACATGGTGTTTACTCCTCAACCTGGCGTATTGAATCGGCTGGGACATGGGCCACGGAAGGTCTGCCCGCCGTTCCTGAAGCCCAGAAGGTGGCGCATGAACACGGACTCGATCTGGGAACTCACCGTTCGCGCTGCATCAGCGCTGATCTTCTGCGCCCCTTCAACCTGGTGCTTACGATGGAGCAGGGGCATCAGGAGGCCTTACGAATCGAATTCCCCGATGTTGCCGAGCGCGTTTACATGCTGAGCGAGACGGCCGGCGTGCGTGCAAATATCCTCGACCCAATTCCGGGTTCATTGCCCGATTGCCGCCGTGTTGCGCGGGAGATTGAGGAGTGGCTGCGGTTGGGTTACGGTAAAATCGTCGACCTGGCGTTGGGGCAGCCGGTCGCACAAGCGCGTCGCTCCCCGTAGGTGATATACCTCGCACGGGCAGGGATTGCGCTTTCTGGAATAGCTGAAAGCGCAGAGTGATCCGCGAGCTGGGGCTCCCGCCACTCGAACAGGATCCCGGCGGAATATCATGCGCTTGTCGTCGCTCGCACCCACTGGCGTGCCTTCGCCCCAACTCACTTTGACGCTGTCCGCAGCGCTCTGGCCAGTAGTCTGTTACGTGATCCGGCGTTTCACTTATCGCCAGGGTCGTTCCGCTATGCCCTGCCTGCCCCCCACTGCGCCGCCCCGTCCGTTTCCGCTGGCTCTTCGGTGCCGGCTTGCGGTATCCGTCGCTCGACGGCGGTTTGTGACTGCGGCTCTGCGTGGCTGTTCTGCTTTAGCTGACGCTCCAACTCCTCGATCCGTCGCTTGAGCACCTCGATCTGCTCTAACCCGACCGACATCTCCAAGAGCGCTTCGACCACGCGTTCTTTCCCCGCGTCGTAGATTGTCTCTGCTTCCCCTCGCGTCAGTTTCACGCCTGCTATTATTCACCATATTCAGCCTGCCGGCGCTGAGCAACTGCCTTGAATCATGCCATTTTACCTTCCCCTTTTCCAGCGTCCTCTTCGACCTGAGTTCGCTCAATACAACTGCCTGATTTACGCGCACGAGCATACCGAAATCCTTGTGTGTGGGCATGCGCCGTCGGCAGTATCTATGGCGCAGACTTTTGGCGGAGGGGTGCCCGGATCTTTTTTGGCGTGAGTGGCAATAAAAAAAGGGCGAGTGTGTCACTCGCCCTTGGAGTTCTGATTTCGCGATCAGGCAGTCGCCTGTTTATTTAGCGACTGCGCCGGTCTGAGCGTTTTGGCCTCTGGTGACAGCCTTGCGATTCTCTGCGCGAACTTCACGGGAACTGCGCAGCGCAGCGAGCAGCCGCTGCAGAACGTTGGGCTGCTTCTCCGTTGGCGGCACGTACAAGTTGTTAAACTTTTCGTTCCACTCGCGAAATGCCAGCCGGGCCAGCTCATATTCATTACCGTATGTCATGATTCACCTCCGGTGATATCGTTTTTGCGTCCCAGGCATTACCCGGAAACTTTTATCGTCCTCCATTTTTCTGGTAGGTACACTATTTTTAATAGTTACGTTACTTATACGACGTCAGGGGGTCGAAAAGTTGACATATCTTGCCCGCCGGATTACCAGCACCGGAGGGTGGACTTACCAAACTTACCACGCGCGGTTATGTTGTGTTCTGGTCTGTAAATGCTGCGGACGGAGCTACGCCAGATCGTTTTTATCTGCGGTGAATCGCATGATGCGCCGGCCGTTGGCGGCCAGCCCGGCGTCCTGGAAACCCGCCTTGCGAAACGTGGAGACAGAGCCCATGTAGCGGTAGCCCGTCACCGGCTTGCCATCGCGCGATTCGACCGGGTACCCTTCGACGATGCGCGCGCCCTGTGTGCAGGCATACGCCACGGCAACCCGCAGCAGTTTCAACGCTGCGCCGCTCCCGCGCCGTGCCCGCTGAACGAAGAAGCACACCACCGACCACACAGGCCGGTCGTCCAGGCGCAGCAGCGTGGTCGAACGCTCCAGGCGCGTATAGGTTTCGCGCGGCGCGATGGAACACCAGCCCACCGGCTCGCCGCCGGCGTAGCCGAGGATGCCGGTCGGCGTGCCGGCGCAAACGATGTTCTCCAGCGCCTGCCGCCGCCCCGCGCTGTCCAGCGCCGCATAGGCGCTGCCGGACAGCCGCCAGCTCATGCACCAGCAGTAGCCGGGGTTGCCGTGATGGGCGAATAGCCGTACCAGGTCGGGCCAGCGTTCCGCCGTCAGCGGGTGGAATTCCCAGGCCTGTTCTTTCGAAGTGTCCGGAGCCATATGCGCGATCCTCGGCA
The DNA here is from genome assembly GCA_023382055.1 of Chloroflexota bacterium. GTDB lineage: Bacteria > Chloroflexota > Anaerolineae > J036 > Brachytrichaceae > CAIXPS01. Next base: position 13,018 of record JAMCQN010000184.1, on the reverse strand, counting down.
TCCATGATAATCGGTCCTGCACAAGAGGTAATGCCTGATGACGACCCCGAATAGCACTCCCACCCCTGATCCCGATATCAACGCCCTGCTGCGCGCGCTGCTGGCGGATGCCCAGGCGGTGCTGGGCGATGAGTTCGTCGGCATGGTCGTACACGGTTCACTGGCGAGCGGCGACTTCGCCCCGCAGCGCAGCGACATCGACTTCCTGGTCGTCACGCGCGACGAGCTATCACCAGCTACGCTCGGCGCGCTGGAAGCCATGCACGCGCGCATCACCGCCGGCGGTATGAAATGGGCCAGCGTGCTGGAAGGCTCCTACATCCCGCAGAAGGCGTTGCGCCGTTACGACCCGCCCAATCTCCATCACCCGGCCTTGCGCGTGGACGGCAGCTTCGGTGTGGACGGCCACGGCAGCGAATGGATCATCCAGCGCAGCATCATCCGCGAAAAAGGCATCGCGCTGGCCGGACCGCCGCCGCAAACTTTGATCGACCCGATCTCCCCGGATGAGTTGCGCCGTGCCGCCGCCGGGATTCTGTTCGAATGGTGGGAGCCTCAGCTTGCGGATCACTCGCGCCTGGTCAGCGACGAATACCAGGCGTATGCCATATTGACGATGTGCCGCTCGCTCTACACGTTCCATTTCGGCGTCGTCGGCTCGAAGCCGGTCGCGGCGCGCTGGGCGCAAGGTGAGTTGGGCCAGCCGTGGGCGGGATTGATCGCCAAGGCCCTGGCGTGGGGACACGGCGATACGGTAATCCGGCTGGATGACACACTGGATTTGATCCGATATACGCTGGCGGGCGCCCGGCGGCGGGGGTAGAGATTGGAGATTAGAGATTGGTTAGGGTTCGGCCTGTAACTGTTGGGTACACATCAACTGCGACACATCCCCGGGGCGCGGTCGCGGCAGTAGACGCCCCGAGACGAGGCTGTGAGCAGTGTCTTGAATTTAACGGACAAAATACATAGCAAGAAGCTGGCTGTATTTGCGGAGAGCGTAGCTGACGACTTATTCAACCGATTGCTCTCTGCGGGTTTATGATGAACAATGGGCGTTCAGTGTGACCACGATGCTGGATTACCCCGAGGCATATACCGATAACCCCGACGGTGAATTGACTGTTTCGCAGTTTGCTATACATTTAAGCGCGTGCCATGAACTGTGTGTCATCCTGTGCAAATAACTGGAGTTGATATGTCTTCCAACCAACCCGTCGCCCCTGCCTATGACGTGCTGTTGAAGGGCGGGCGCGTCATCGACCCGCACAACCATATCGACGGAGTATGCGATGTGGCGATTGCCGGCAAGACCATCGCCGCCGTCGCGCCCGACATCGACCCCGCGCTGGCGGCCCGGGTCGTCGACGCGACGGGCCTCGCTGTCACGCCCGGCATTCTCGATATCCACGCGCACGTCTATCACACGCGCGCGCCGGAGGGCGACCCCGAAGGCCTGAGCATCGTGGCCGACGCGCATTCGTTCCGCAGCGGCGTGACGACGATGGTCGACACCGGCACGTCCGGCTGGCGCCACCTGCGCCACTTCAAGCATACGGTGATCGACCGCGCCAAGACGCGCATCTTCGCCTACGTCAATATCGTCGATCAGGGTATGACGGGCGACTTCGAGCAGGACCCGCGCTGTTTCGACGCGGAACTGGCGGCGGACGCGGCGCTGGCCTACCGCGATATCGTCGTCGGCATCAAGACCGCCCACTACTGGACGCACAAGCCTTACGACGAACTGCACACGCCCTGGGCGGCGGTCGATCAGGCCATCAGGGCCGCCGAACTGTGCAAGATGCCGGTAATGGTCGACTTCTGGCCGCGCCCCGAACGGACTTACCCCGACCTGATCCTGAAGAAGGCGCGCCCCGGCGATATCCACACGCACGTCTTTGCGCAGCAGTTCCCCATCATCGACGACGGCGGCCACGTGTACGGCCACATGGCCGAGGCGCGGGCGCGCGGCGTGATCTTTGACCTGGGCCACGGCGCGGGCAGCTTCTGGTTCCGCAACGCCGTGCGCGCCATCGCGGGCGGCTTCGCGCCCGACTCGATCAGCACCGACCTGCACACGCACAGCGTGGTCAACCCGGTGGTGGACATGCAGACGACCATGAGCAAAGTGCTCAACATGGGCGTCTCGCTGCAGGATGTCATCAGGATGTCCACGATCAACCCGGCCAGCGAGATCGGCCATCCCGAACTGGGGCATCTCAGCGTCGGCGCTTGCGCGGACGTGGCGTTGTTCAACCTGCGCACCGGCCAGTTCGGTTTCGTCGACTGCGGGCGCGCCAAAATCGTCGGCGACCGGAAGCTGGAATGCGTCCTGACGATCCGCGCCGGCGAAGTGCTGTTTGACCCGGGCGGGCTGAGCGCGCCGCTGTGGACGCAGGCGCCGCCGCAATACTGGCGGCTGCCGGAGGCGTAAACAACGGCGGAAAGATTGATCCGCGAATAGGATAAACCTGACAGGTGGCGCATGCTCCACGTTGATAGGCATGAACTGATGTGCGCCACCTGTCAGGTTTTTGGACACCGCAACCGGTTTGTAAATAGTTGACAGGTGGTGAAAACAATGACGATCTACGAGGAACTGGGCATCAAGCGTGTCATCAACGCCAGCGCGACGCTGACGCGGCTGGGCGGCAGCATCATGCCGCCGGAAGTGATCGAGGCCATGCAGGACGCCGCGCGCTGGTTCATCGACCTCGATGAGTTGCAGATGAAGATCGGCGCGCGGCTGGCCGAACTGACGCACAACGAGGCGGCCTACGTGTCGTCGGGCGCGGCGGCCGGCATTACCCTCGCCGTGGCCGCCTGCGTGGCCGGCACGGACCGCGCCGCCATCGACAGCCTGCCCGACACGACGGGGCTGAAGAACGAACTCATCGTGTTCAAGTCGCACCGCAACGGCTACGACCATGCCGCGCGCATGGTGGGCGTGAAAATGGTCGAGGTCGGCGACGCCCAGCGCACCGACCCTGCGCAACTGGAGGCGGCGTTTACACCCAACACCGCCGCCTTCATCTGGTTCCAGGGCGGCATGACCGGCCGCGCGGACTTCCCGCTGGCCGACGTGATCGAGCGCTGCAATGCGCGCGGCGTGCCGGTGATCGTGGATGCGGCGGCGCAGTTGCCACCGGTCGAGAACCTGTGGCGCTTCACGCAGATGGGCGCCGTCTGCGCCATCTTCAGCGGCGGCAAGGACCTGCGCGGCCCGCAATCCAGCGGGCTGGTGGTGGGCCGCAAATGGCTGATCGACGCCATGCGCCCGCACGGCAATCCCAACGCGGGCATCGGCCGTCCGATGAAGGTGGGCAAGGAGGAGATGGCCGGCCTGCTGGCCGCGGTGGGGCGCTACCTGACGCTCGATCACAACGCGCGCTGCGAGCGCGACGAACGCGTCGTGGCAGAATGGTGCAACGCGCTCAACGGACTGCGCGGTGTGCATGCGCGGCGCTCCTTCCCTAACGAGGCAGGCCAGCCGTTGCCGCGCTGCGAGGTGCTGCTTGGCGCGGATGCGGTTCTGGCGCGCGACGGGCTGGTGCAGGCGCTGCTCGGCGGCTCGCCGTGATCTCAGTGCAGGCGTCGCCCGACCCGACCGGCATCTACCTCAATCCCATGACCCTGACGGATGAGGAGACGCAAGTGGTGGCGGAGCGCTTAACCGGCCTGCTGGGCGGCTAGTGGATCGTGTTCAGGTCGCCTTCCAGTTGCATGCGCTCTTCGGCTTCGCCCACCCGATCCAGCAGCCGGCGCGCTTCAGCCAGGTAGACCTGCATCAGTTGGCCGTTTCCCGCCACGGACTCCGCGCGCGCCAGCGCCTCGTAGGCATACGCGAGGTAGAAGGGCATGACCCCCTCGCTCCGGCTGGCGGCAAGGCATAGTTGCCCGTAGCGCCGGGCGTTGTCCGGTTGACCGAGCACGGCATAAATGCGAGCGGCCTGCCAGTAGCCCACAGACAGATTGGTCGCGGTGCAGTCCGGCCGCTGCGTCCAGTGCCACGTCGCCGCCAGGCACAGCCGGATCATCTGCTCGTTTTCATCCGGCGTGCGTTCCTTTTTGTCCAGCAGGTCCCAGGCCGCATTGAAGCAGTGTGTGGAAAAGTAGCGGTGCGCTGCCTCGACATCAAAGCTCGGTGTACTCGTCATATGAACCTCCTGCCGTGCCTAAACTACTCCATATATTATCGCGACATATGGCCTTAGTGGAGTACTTCAAGTCTCCGCACATTCACTCTGCGTCCTCGTCCTCGGGGACGGATTCTGTTGGCGAAATTGGTTTCGAGAAACGTACGGGGCGACCTGTGTGTCGCCCCTCCTGCCGTCTCAGGGTAGACACATAGGGCAGGCACACAGGCCTGCCCGTACGTCTATGTGAGTCGCCTGGTAGCGGCAATGTTGATGGCGCGTGTTGATGACGCGCACACAGGCCTGCCCGTACGTCTATGTGAGTCGCCGGAAGAAGTTGGCGGTTTATCTGCTCAGCGCCTCGAGACGGGGCTGAGAGCAGCGAAGGGCCGAGCGAACTTCCGACGAGTTACCTAACTGACTTCAAACGCAAACAGGTGAACAGCATCCTCGCCTGTGCCCCAACCCGCCCGCACGACGAAGCGCACGCCGCGTGTGAGCGCATCCAGCGGCGCTTTCACCAGGCGCTGATAGTTGCCGCGCACCTGCCGGGCGCGCTGCCACCGACCTGCTTCGTCGAGAGTTTCGATTTCTCGCACAACACCGTATCCCAGAGCGTGTACTTGAGCCCCTCGTTGAGGTGGTAGTTATCCAGCATGATCTCTTCGAGGATGCCGGTCTCCTTGTTGTCCGCGCCGTGCGCGCCGCAGATCCACATGCGGATTTCCGATGAGGCGTTGCCGCCCAGCACGGGTCGGTCGTTCATCAGCAGCACGCGGGCGCCGTGTCGCGCCGCGGCGACCGCTGCGCACAAACCGGCCATCCCGCCGCCGACGATGCACAGGTCGACGTCGTGCGTCACGGCGTCAAAGGCGTTGCGCTGTTCGCGCGGGCACGCGCGCCGGTCGGTGTTACTTTCACTCATCGGTTTGCTCCGTAAGCGCCCCGTCGGCGAACAGGCAGATGTCGATGTCGGATTCGACGCCGTCCATCGCCATGGGTCAGCGCGGCCGCGCCAGCGGCTCCCATGCCAGGACGCGCCTGGCCTTGTTCATGTTCATGATCTTGTTCTCGTAGTCCCCGCTGATCATGAAGGCCTGGAAACCGTTGCGATACTCCAGCGCCGCCAGCATGGCGCGCGCCACGTCCTCGGCGTCGGTGGGGATGCCCGGCTTGCCGGCCACGGCCTGCGCCAGCCACTTCTCGCGCGCCAGCGGCATGCACAACCGCAGCGCGTTGACGCTCATGCCGTATAGATAGCAGGCGTTGCGGCATACTTCCTCGCCCATGCGTTTGGTCAGGCCGTACATGCCGCGCGCGTCGGGCGGCATGTCCTCGTCGAAGAAGTAGCGCACATCCAGGGCGCCGTCGTAGACCGACATGCTGCTGCAATAAACCGCGTGGCGGATGCCGGCTGCCTGCGCCGCGCGCAACGCCAGGTATACGCCTTTCACGTTCAGGTCGAAGCACGATTCGGCGATTTCGATCTCCGGCCCGAACTGCACATTCATCGCCATATACAGGACGGCGTCCATGCCCTCGGCGGCGCGCGCTATCGCGGCGTAATCGAGCACGCTGTCGTGGCGATATTCAACCGTCGTATCCGCGGGCGGTTTCAGGTCGAACACGCGCAACGTGTGGCGTTGCTTCAAAAATGGCAGCACCAGCGACCCGACCAGCCCCGACCCACCGATAACGAGTACCTTCATGTGAATCCTCCCTGTGTGAATTGCGCCCTAAACGCCTTAGATTGTAGAGCCTGACGCCGGACTGCGCAGCCGGGTTAGACGGTGGAAAATGCGACGGGCGCATTGGGCGGTCTGCTGCGCTTCAGCGCCGATGCATTGATCTGGATCGGCATCGTGGTCGTGCCCTGCCTGCTGCCGATTGTGGTCGTGGTAGCGCTGATCGTGTATTTACGCAGGCGCAGCCGCAAGACAGCCCAGGCTAAAGCGCCGCCACCGCCCGGTGACGCGGGCGGGCCAGCCGCGCCGGGCGCCTAACAAAGCAGGTTCGGCCTGGTTAGACGGTCAACACAGCGCCGGTCCGATCTGCGCAAACAGGTCGGGCCGATTGCTGGTGATGCCGTCGACGCCCATCGTGTGTATGCGTTCAATATCAGCCACGTCGTCGACCGTCCAGACGAAGATGCGCTTGCCGGCCGCGTGCACGCGGCGGACCGTCGCCACCGTGACGAAGTGGTAATTCAACATCACGGCGCTGGCGTGCGCATCCTCGATGACGCCCGCGATGTTCAGCGGCAGCGTGCGGCGCATCAGTTTCACCGCGAGCTTGACGAGCGGGCGCAGCAGCGGCTGGCCGGCCGCGCTGTGGTTTTGCGGGTGTGAGATGCCGGTCCGGATCGACGGCTCGATCTCGCGCACCGCGCGCAGGCTGGCGGCGATGTTCGAACTGATGATGACGTCGTCTACGACGCCCCGGTCGCGCAGGACATCCAGCACGGCGCTTTCGTGGCCCGCGCCTTTGAGATCGACGTTCATCAGCGCGCGGCCTTTGATGAGGTCCAGCGCTTCGTCGAGCGTCGCCACGCGCGCGCCGTCGCGGGTTTTGAGCGCGCGCAGTTCCTGCAGCGTCGCCCCCGCGACGGCGCCCTGTCCCCCTTCGAACTGCGCCATGTCTTCGTCGTGCAGCAGCACCAGTCCGTCCTGGCAGGCCTGCACGTCAAACTCGATGGCATCGGCGCCCATCTGCAACCCCAGCGCCAGCGATTCGAGCGAGTTATGCGGCGCATAGTGGCCCGCTCCGGCATGGCCGATGCGCAGGCAGGGCTTGCCCCATGCTTCCGGCCACTCCACAGCTACTGCCGCCGATGATTTAGTTGTAGTTGCTATCACTTGTCTCTCTGAGCCGGCGCCGGCAATTTCGCCCCCCGGCCGAAGCGCTATTATCGCAGCAAGCCGGCGACGACAAGCGCGCGTGTATCCAGTGGTTCATCCGACAAATGATTGATATGCTCAGAGCCCCGTCCCAGGGGCGAGGTCGTGGCAGGAGACGCCCCGTCCACGGTGCGGCGTTCGTGCGCATCTCCGAGGACAGGGACGTGGAGCGAATGTGAAAAGCTAGAGGGAGCACACACAGGTGCTCCCCTACGTACGGGCCGACCTGCGTGTCGGCCCATTACTGGTAGGACAAAACCCCCGGAATCTCCAAGATTCCGGGGGTTTATAAGCCTGAGTGGTCACAGACGCATGGCGCGCGCGATGATCTCGGCGCGCCCGGTCAGCCCGCGCCGGCGGCTCACGTCGAGTTGCAGGTCCAGCGGCGGCACGCGCAATACGGCGCCGCGCCAGTCGATCCGTTCGAGGCGGCTGGCCGCGAGCGGTCCGAAGTCGGTGGCCCCGTGCGCATCGACATCCGCGTGCACACCGCCGACCCACTCGAAACGCGCGTGCAGGAACGAACGCCCGAATGAGTTGCCGATCCATCCCTCGCTGGGCAGGAACGGTTCGACGAGGACATCCAGCAGCAGTTCGCTCAGCCGCTGCGCCCCCGCGTCGTCTACAATGATATCGACGTCGTGCGGGGCAATGTCCAGGCCGCGCGCAGCCAGAGCCGCGCTGCCCACCAGATACCAGTCGATGTTATCGCACTCGATGCGCTCCAGAAAAGCCAGCAGCGCTTGTTCCCATGGAACGGCGCGCACGCCGGCGGCCTGCAGGATCATCTCTTCGGCGCAACGCTCGAAGTTCCGGTAGATGCGCTGCAGGTGCGGGGTGTGTGACGGAAAAGATTTGGCGAAACCGCCCTCGATCTGCGTGTAATACAGGCCGCGCGCGGCGTCGTGATATGCCGCGTCGAGATCGGCGATGATGAAAGACGTCGTTCCACCGGTTGTTCTGTAGATGGTTTTCATGGCAGGTTAAACGTTCATCCCTCGTCGCGCCGCCATGCGCGCCGCTTCATCGTTGGACATTGAAATCTCCTCCGTTAACCGCGCGAGACTCGCGGGCAGCCGCCCTCGCGCACCGCGCACATGCTCATAGTTTAGCGCCGCGGCGAAAACAGATTGCGCCGGCAAGATACGCTGAAACCACAATTGCGCTCGCTCCGCCGCACTTTATAGTCCGGCTGAGCCTGTGTGTCATGAGACTGCGGTTACTCATCCTGTTGCTGCTGTTGTTATCGCCGTTCCGCGTGGCGCACGGCGACGCGCCCGTCACGATTGACTTCACCTCGGCGGCGGTACCGCCGGACATGCGCCCTGCCATTGCGGCGACGCTGCTCGACCTGACTCCGCCGCTGTCGTCTGCGCGCCATCTCGCCATCGTGTCGCTGCAGGCGCAGGGCGACTGGGCGCTGGCGACGCTGACTGCGCTGGACGGCGACCCGGAAGCCGTCGGTATGGGCGACGACGGCGCGTTGATCGTACTGCACCGGAACGATCAGGGCACCTGGCAGGCTGCGCCTGAAGGCACACCAGCATTTCAGACGCTGGCAGCCGACGCCCCCGACAGCGTACTGCCCCATGACGCCAAAACCGCCCTGCTTCCTGACGCTCTCGCGCCGGCAGATGCGCTGGATGTGACGATGGTGTTCCCCTGGGATCGCACGCAGAGCTGGTATTACACGCAGGGCTGGCACTACGGCAATTACGTGGATTTCGCGCCCAGCCACTCTCTGGTGAACAAATGGGTGCTGGCTGCCCATGATGGCGTCGTCACCCGCCTGTGTCTGGGGCCGCTGACGGTCAACCTGCGCGTGACCCATTCGAGCGGGGCGATCACGTCCTATTCGCATCTGGACAAAACCACCGTGCCCGACGCCATCCTGGGCAAAACGGTCGTGCAGGGGCAGTTGCTCGGCAAGGCCTATAACCTGCCCTTCACCAGCACGGATGACTTCTGCGGCTACAGCAGCGGCGCGCACCTGCACTTCGGCCTGCCGTCCCAGACGGTGACCGTCGACGGCTGGACATCGCATCCCGACAGCACCTGGACGCGCGGCAGCGATCCGCCCAAGACGCTGTACAGTTGGTTCAGTTCGTCGAACGTGCTCAACATGGGCCTGACCCCGCGTGTGATCGAAATTCCGGCTGTCGTGTGTCGCCTGTGGCTCTACCTGACCGTGCGGTTTCTGTGAGAGTGTGTCGGGCATCCCCGAGGACGGGGATGCGGAGCAGGAACGGGGGCGACACCGTGGGAGAGCCTCGCGGCTCACATAACGAGCGCCGCGTTCATGTGAGATTCATCCGGGCATAGCACAATCGAGCGATATGTCCGTAAATCGCTGGAGCGATGCATAACAGCCGTGCATTGCCCCGATGTTGATTGTGTGTTGACCTTGCGATTTGATAGATGAAGATAACCAGATTTTCCGCGCGGGTCGGCGCGCTGGCGCTCGTCGTCGCCCTGTTGACCGCTGCCTGCAACGCAGAAGCAGCCCCACAGCCGACCGCGATAACAAAGACCGCGCTCCCACAGCCCAGCGCGACGGCGCTCCCGACCGCTTCACCGACGCAGGACCCGACGGCGACCCCTGTGCCGACGAATGCGCCCACGGCTGCCCCGGCGCCGACTGCCACACCCACGCCCGACCCGATGAGCATCGAGGCCATGCGGCAGCGCCAGTACCCCGGCAGCCCCTTCGTCATCGAACAGACGCTGGACCCCGGCGCCAATTACAGCCGCTATATCGCCTCGTACCAGTCGGAAGGCTTGAAAATCTATGGGCTGCTTACGGTCCCGAACGGCCCGAAACCCGCCACCGGCTGGCCGGCCATCATCTTCAACCACGGCTACATCCCGCCGCAGACATATCACACGACCGAACGCTATGTGGCTTATGTCGATGCGATTGCGCGCAGCGGTTATATCGTCTTCAAATCCGATTACCGCGGCCACGGCAATTCCGAAGGCGAGGCGCGCGGGGCGTACAGCACGCCCGACTACGTGGTGGACGTGCTGTACGCGCTGGCGTCGATGAAGCAGTATCCGGCGGCGGACCCCAACCGCATCGGGATGTGGGGCCACTCGATGGGCGGCTACATCACCCTGCGCGCCATGGTGATCAGCAAGGATATCAAAGCCGGCGTGATCTGGGGCGGCGTGGTGGCCTCGTATGCGGACCTGTTTACGAAATGGCGGCATCCGCGCAGCGACTCGGTGGTGGCCGCCGCCGCGACGGGCACGCCCGGCGCGCCGCGCGGCTGGCGCAACGCGCTGATCGAACAGCACGGCACGCCCGAACAGAACCCGGCATTCTGGAACTCGATATCGGCCAACTCGTACCTGGCCGACCTGTCGGGCCCGCTGCAACCGCACACCGGCCTGGCCGATACGGAAGTGCCGCCGGAGTTTTCGGAAACGCTGTATCAGCAACTGCAGGCCGCCGGCCAGACATCCGAGTTGTACACGTACCCCGGCTCCGACCACAGCATCAGCCAAGGCTTCGGCCTGGCCATGCAGCGCACGATCCAGTGGTTCGACAAATACGTCAAGGGGAGTTGAGAATCGTACTGCGGACCATCACGACAAGCATCCAGAGCGGAACGGCGCGCGCATTAATTCATGACTCGGCCATTCGTCACTGTGCGCCGTGCAGTCGATGGATGCGCCATACCTGTGACATGCATCCCGTCATCCTTCGACTGCGGGCGGCCATCACAATGCGTGCTTCCCCGGTAGTAACCCGGCCGGCCTTGTATGTCCGCTCAGGATTCTTTTCGATGTGGCATGTAATTCGCAAGTATCCAGAGTGGAACGGCCAAGGCCGGTTGCCGCCCGCGAACGCGCCTCGGCGCGTTTCGTTTTTGCCAGCCTGTGGTTTCGAACCACAGGCAACCCTCACCGCGCGACCCTGCGGAACACCGCGTCGAGGTCGGTCTTGCGCGAGGGCGCGACGGCGGATAATGGGTTGAACGCGCCCTGCTGTGTCTCCGCTTTGGCGCGCAGGTCCTTCACCACCCGGGTATAGTCTTTCGGCAATAACTCGCGCCGCACGTCGTCGCGCGCGGCGCGCAGGACCAAGTCCAGTTTAGCGCGATCCTGAAACGTGCCGAACGGGTTGATGCAGGCGGCGGCGACGGCCAGTTCAAGCGCCAGCCTCGCATCGCGATCCAGCAGCGCGGCCATCGCCAGCACGCGCGTCGCGCGCGCCATCCCGCCGGAATAGCGCATCATCGTCCAGTCTTCGAGGGAAGGGATGGCAAGCCGCCGGGCGGCAGCCGTGTCGCCGAGGTCGAGCGCCAGTTCAGCCTGGTCGATGTGGAAGTGGTGCTGACCCGGGCTGACTGCGTGAGATATGTACTTGCGGGCGTTACGCCGGTCACTCTGCGCATCATCGTGGCGTCCCTGCGCCTGGCGAAGCAGGGCGCGGTGGCGATAGTTCCCCCACCAAACAGGCTCCCGCGCGGTATCGCGCTGGATGATGTGCTCCATCCAGCGGTCGGCTTCGGCCAGTCGCGCGCCCAGGCCGGGGGTGGCGGGCGCGGTGCGGGCGATCTCCAACGGGATGAGCACCATATACACCAGACTTTCCTCGATCAGTTCCGGCGCTCCGGCGTGCTGCGCTATGGCAATGCTCTGCCGGAACCAGCGATCCGCCGCACCGAGGCTGGCGCGGTCGAATTCCAGATAACCGCGCCCATAGGCATAGTGCTCCTGCGTAGGGATGTCCATAACGTCGGCATACTGCGTCCCCACGCGAATGAGTTCGCTCTCTGCCCGCGCCACGTCGCCAATTATCGAGAGTACCACGCCTGCTTCTATGGCGGCGTAAGCGGCGTTCGTGGAGCCTGGACCAAAGGCGCGCTCAGCGGCCAGGAACAGGTCAGCAGTTTCAGTCTTTGGCGCTGCATAAGCGGCACGCATATACGCCATGCCGGTCATGAGCGGGTGATAAGGCTCACTCGGCTGCGATGGCGGCAGGTTAACAGGCGGCGGTTCCACGAGGTCGCGAACCAGATCGAGCAGACCGGCTGCCTCCAGATAGTCCTGACGTTGCACCGACGTCATGAGGTGCTGGAGCGCCTTGTATAACTTCAGCGCGGACACCTGATCGAGCTGCGTTTTCTGGTTGAGGAAGCGCGACAGAATGCTGGGGTTCAACCCGGCCTCCTGCGCCAGCCAGACCGGGCGCTTGCCCGCGTTGCCCAGCCATGTCCGCAAGGTTGCCCGCAGGCGGGCGGAGTTCATCGTATCGTTTGATGTGCGCTGCATCAGTCCCTCACCGCGTTGCCCTGCCGAATACCGCGTCGAGGTCGGTATTGCGCGAGGGCACAACGGCGGATAGCGGGCCGAATGCGCCCTGCTGCGTCTCCGCCTTGGCACGCAGGTCCCCGATCAGCCGGGCATAGTCTTTTGCCAGTAACTCGCGCCGCACATCCTCACGGGCGGCGCGCAGGACCATGTCCAGTTTGACGCGATCCTGAAGCGTGCCGAAAGGATTGATGCAGGCGGCTGCCAGGGCCAGCTCGAGCGCATGGACGTCATCACCATCCTGCAGCGCCGCGGTCGCCAGAACGCGCGTCGCGCGCGCTATCCCGCCGGAGTAATTTGTCGCCATCCAGCCCTCGATGGAGGCGATGGCCAACCGGCGTGCAGTCGCTGTGCCACCCGTGTCCAGCAGCGCCAGCTCTGCTTCATCAATATCGTAATGATGCCGGCCGGTGTCTGAGCTGCCGGCTGAATAATGGTGCACTATACGGCGTTCGCTGTGTGCGTCTTCACGGCGGCCCTGAGCCTGCCGCAATTGGGAGCGGAAAAAGTGGTAATGCCCTGTTTGGGCATCCGTTATCGCATAACGCTCCAGGAGGACATCGATCCAGCGATCGGCCTCGGCCAATTGCGCGCTCAGGCCAGGGGTGTCCGGCGCGCTGCGGGCGATCTCGATCGGGATCAGCGCCATATAAGTGACGCTGT